>NZ_JAGFIP010000001.1:0-512415 GCF_017582705.1 Paenibacillus sp. F411 | reverse complement strand
TGTTCCAAAATACTGTTAACCATTCTTCAAAGTTTGGTAAAGTTTTGACAATGACATTAGTAGCCTGGCTAATGAACCCTAGTCTATACTCATGATTATAAATTCCATCCTCACAGATAAAGACCCAATGATGATTTGAACTTTCTCCAGCATCGAACATGGTTAAGGATATAAGACGATTTGAGTCGATCAGCTCACCCGTCTCACGAATCAAGATTTGATCAGGCAAATCAGGCAGAATCACTTTGGTTTGGCATAACCTCCCACAAGGTGATTCATTAGAAACCCCACCAATTGGTTCAATATCGAGTAGAAATATACCATTTGAAAACTCAGTTAGAAAAGTAAGTAATGAAGATGGTAAATTCACCCCTAAGCTGTCTTCTATAACTGAAATGTCTTCATAGTTTCTGAGCTCAAATCTATCAACATCGGGAAACTTTTTATTAAACTGATTTATAAACTCTCTAATCATAAACACAATCACGATCCCCTTATATCTTTTTGACATTTACTTTCTTGGTGCAAACTGCCCTACCTCAATAAAATCTGCCATGAATTTAAAAAAATAATCATTGGTTTCTAAGTACATCTGCTGGTACAAGTATTTAGTGTTATTCTTTACATATGTACTTGTATAACTAGAAGCTGGCCCTGGAAAAAATGAATTAAAACGTGCAGTAATCGCTGTGTGTGTTGTTGGGTCTACAGCAATAGAGAACATTTCACTAGGATTTACGTTGAAATTATTAGCAAATTTCTGAGGCATAATATGATGAGCATGTAACCCACTTCCTGAAAGTTCTCTACTTAGAGTATTGTATGGCTTTATTCCTTTTTCAACTGCAGTTGTCATTCTTGCACTTGATTTAATGGCACTTACAGTCAAATTTCCAACTGCTGGAACAAAAGGTAGTGCTAAAGCTAAACCATCCAATACTACAGATACACCACTCCAAAAGGAAGGATTACTAATGTATTCATTTATGGATATTGTGAAAGCTCCGATATCAAATAAGGTATCAACTGCGAAGATTGAATAATCGGACTCAACTTTCACATAGTTAGGATTAATTTCCACATCAAAATCTAATATTTCTAAATTTCCAGGTAGATTTGTCCTGAATAATTCCTCGTTTACATCACTACTATTTATAGCCGGTATATGTAATTGTATTTCAGCTCCAGTGCTATTATCAAATATTTTTAAATTAATTTTTTTCTCCCAACCATCTCCATTCAATACCTCTTCATATTTGCTCGAAATCCAGCGCTTTTCACTAGTATTAATTGTATCATCTGCTGCAAATACCCCAGGTGTAAGAACAGAAAAAACCAAAGCTACTGATAAAATCAACGATAAAATCCTCTTCAAACTGACCATCTCCATTTCATATAATATGTATTTCATAAATATTTTATTAAATTATTAATAATTTGTAAAGTTATAATTTACCATTATTATTATTATTTAAGAAATAACCTTAAGTTACCAAGTTTGTTTCTGTGAGCGGATTGAGTAATAAGTAATACTCTACTCACAAAGGATTTAGGCTTCGTAATTGATGGATGTTAGTTTTGTTTCTACAAGCTAGCTGGTTATCGTACAAAAAAAGGAACCCCTTTAACTTTAATCGGTGAGGTTCCTTCTATAAATGCTAGTATTACATCAGGATGTTACCATTAATCTTAGTTTTGAGTATGATCTATTTGGATTGATTAGTGGACTGTACTAGCAATTTTCAGCTTTATTTCTGCAAGTTTTTCTTAAGACGACCTATAATTACGGCCATCTCCTCACGTGTGATTGGCGCACCTGGACGGCTACCATCCACGTAACCCTGCTCAGTCATTGCCTTCCATACTGATGCAGCCCATGGGCTCACGACATTGATATTACGTTCTGTCTTGGCCACTGCTGATCCCTCCTTTTTCTTGAGATCCAAATGCTTCGCTATCCCTACGACATGCCCTGCAATCAATGCGACAATAATTTCCTGTCGTTCCATCAGGCCTGCATCCTTGGCAACATCAACAAACAGGTTTTCGGTCAGGACAGCCGGCATCTTACTTTCTCGGACCATGTGCAGGTTCTTAGACTTCTGCCCACGATCAGTGATGCCATACGGCTTTAGTGCCGCCATGATCTCCTGATGAAGTAAACTCTGGAAGCTTACAGATTCAGAGAGGGCATTCGTGTATCTGAAGCTTTCAAAGCCACCGGCTCCTCCACCTGCATTACAGTGGATAGATACCAGAATATCAGCTCCAGCCTTATTAGCTGCTGCTGTCCGTTCTGAAAGCTCGAGGAAGACATCACTCCCTCGTGACATCAGCACCTGAACTCCTTCATACTCAGCTTCCAGCTGCTTTTTGACGCCCAATGCAATTTTTAACACGATGTCTTTTTCTCGCAATCCATTTGCCACTGCCCCTGGGTCTTTACCGCCATGACCTGCATCGATCCATACCTTCTTCATTCGTGGTCAACTCCGATCTTGGTTTGTTTAACGACCTGATGACCAAACACGGCAAAGGCACCTGCAAGAATGCCTTGAATCACTGATTCCACGCTCCAGCCAATGACACCAATGGTAAAAAGGACAGCCAAACCCAAAACAATATAAACAATGGACCAGTCCGGTACCTTCGGGGTTTTCTTTAAAATAGCTCCAATCACCCAGCATGCGGCGACAACAATCAGCAGCCGTGGATCAATCAATTCAAAAATCATACTCCATTCCATTTTCAATCATCCTCTCATTGTTCTATTCTTCAATTCGGTCAATCCGCTTGTGTGCTTGCTTTGTCGACTCTTCGACTCGAGTCAGGCGCTCAGAGAAGTCATCCATACGTCTACCTAAGTCTCTCAGATCCACACGAATGTCCAGAATTCCCGTCTTGATATAAGCTACATCCGAATGCAGCGAAGCATCGGCTGTTGCCTCTTGAGCAACTTCATCTTTGAAGGCCTTGGTCCTACCGATCCACCCGAGCAGCATGCCGCTGATCGCACAGATGGCACCAATTAGTGTCACCATCACATTCATATCCACCCTTCTTCCCCCTTGAATTAGCATGTTATAGACCCCATTAAGATTCTGAATTTTTGTCCAGACCCGCTGCATCTTGATCGTCCTTCACCGCTTCGCGTTCCAACTTCGCAAGTGCCGCTCCGATCTCCTCATCGACTTGTTTTAAAATCGCCAGTTGTTGTCCTGGATGTGAGTTAATAATTAAGGAAATTACATCTGCGATCTCGCGAACGGGTTGATTCAAATCAAGTGAAACATCAATTCTTGTAACGATGGCCAAGTGCTCACCTCCTTTCAGGGAATAAAAAAGAGCCCAGGGTTACCGGACTCTTTTGAATGATAGTTATCTAATTGCTGCAAGGGCTTCCTCGACCAGACCTAGTTCCTCTGTGGCTTTTCTGATAATCTCGTCGTACTCAGCCAGTTGTTTTTGTTTAACCTCAAGATTGGGTGCTGATTGACCGAAAGCATCAGGTTTTTTAAGTATTTCAATTTCCTGAAGAATATGTTCTCTTTCTTCAACTGCTGGTTTAATCCTGTTTTTTTCAATACTTTGCTTCAATTCTTCTAGACTTTCTTTAGAACTACCAGCATACTTATTCCCGCTGCTTGATGTTGGTTTGGCGGGCGAGATGTCCGTAGTTTTTGCTTTTGATGTTGTTACCGTGATCGTCTTTCCTTTCACTGTAATATCCGCCTCCAATGCTTCGGAGATGCCTCGAATCGGAACGTTAGCACGACCATCAATGATCCCACCTTTGTCCGCAATCATTTCCCCGTTAACTATAACCGTGTACTCACCTGTTACTTTCTTTCCTATAAGAGACTTTACTGAATCGGCGAATGCCCCCGTAGACGTTGCGAATACGAACCCAATCAATATACCTCCAATCACGTATGCTGACTTTTTCATAGACATTACCTCCATGTATTTACTGGTATGATATTCCTATCCTATCATCATGGAGCTGATGTCGTAAACGATCTGTCACCCCAATTCTGGTTCTGAGGATTGCCGTGGTTGTGACTTGGAATGTATACGGAATGCGAATGGGAGTTGTAGGAGTTTCGTAAGTAATCGATTTGCGATTGAAGTAAATCCAATTGCAATCTAAGGCTTGAAATATCACTAATTCCAAGAGAAAGACCGCTGACAATACTCCTAAATTGAACTGGACCCGCAAAAGTAGCCGCGCCCTGCATCCTGATTGGGTTAGCTGTATTATTAGAGCCGATGGTAATATTATTGCTGAAGACAGTCAATCCACCATCTTGGTACGAGTTGATCTCACCGGCGTAACCACCACTTGCTCCATTGAACACAATAGCAGCTACACCGCTGTCAGACCCAGTGTTTATCAATATCCGATTACGTCCATTACCATCGTAAGTTCTCAGCCCCCCGGCATCTTGCTCTATGCGCCGACCACTTACGGCTGTACGAATTAGTGCGCCTGTAATTGTTCCTCCATCAAAAGTAGATGCTCTAATGTTGCCTCTGAATTCACCGCTCTCTGAAACCATGTGTCCACCTGAGCTAACCGTGAACATCCCGTTCCCCACATTTATAGATGACCCTAAGATGGCCCCATTCATAAAGTTCGAGGAATAGATATTCGCCGAATTTGCAGTCAGCCGATTTGCTACCACATTCCCCTGCATGTCCACACGAAAAGGAGCGCTGTTAAAGTTTGCATGCCCTGCAGCAATGCCATTGGTATTAATCTGAGTTATGTTATTGCCGCTGCCAATCAACATGGATACGAAGCTTCCGAGCTGGCCGATAATTGTTTCCGCCAGGATGCCGCGGGCCGTTATAGCTGATCGCACCGTTCGCCAGCCGTCTGTGGAGATCCCTAAACCTTTAGATGTAAGGCGGACCTGCTCCAGTGGATTTGTCTTCTCCTGAGCCAGAATGCCACCTTCTGGCGGATAAATCAGTTCCGTCTTGCTGTTATTGATGTCCACGATCGCCTGCCTGGCTGCAGCTTCAAAAGCTTCTGTCCGAATCCGGCCTCCGGAAAGCAGGTTATCCATGACCTTCCGGGATCGCTCAAGGTCCGCAATCAGATCGATGTCATCTTTCAGTGCAAAGTTAGCCAGCGTCACTTTGGAATGCTGATCAATCGAATACGGATATTCCGACAGCTCCACGATACGGACAGCAATCCGCTGCAAGCCCAACTGTGGATCAAATACGGTTGCGGCATCTCCAAGGTCCGGCGAAGACTCCTCACGGTCGATCTTATGCAGGTCCGCCGCAGTTAAGTTTACCTCAAGCTCCGGCATTTCCTTCTTCCGCAGCTCTTCCCGCGTGGACTTTAACAACTCCACCGGATCCTCAATGTTCTGCTGGATGTTTTCCCCATCGAAGTACGGTACCGAATTACTGCCCCAATAATTGACGTATGGGGACAGCAGGTAATTGACCATGACCTTCCCATTCTGGATAGCATCGGGTACTGACTGCAGGAGGCTTCGTTCATCTGCAGTCAGGTTATCTGCAGACATTCCAATCCAGGTTCGACCATCTTTCATGTGAGCATACATCCGGGTTACAAGGTTGGTACTATCGTCTTTAAATGAATCGGCGATGATATTTTTCTTCGTTCGATATTCGTAGCGATCACTTTGATAACCGATCTTCTTATGGATATGAATCACAAAGTTATCCGGCCGGATCTCCGCTTTATATGTGTTGATTACCTGATTAAGTGCAGCAAGAGCTGTCGTCCGGCCGAAGTCTTTTATATCCCAGAGGTCGAAGGTATCATGCAGTTGGAATGTGAAACGGCCACCGGTCCACATACTGATCTTGTTCAGCAGCATCGAGATGTGGATCCCGTAAGCCTCATCGATATATTCATTATAAGGCACCTTATAATCGTTCAGTTTGAACATGACATGCGTGCAAGTGATTTGCGCCGTCAGCTTCTTCTTATCCCGCTGCCGCTGACTTGTGTTAATCACGTAATATTGCCCTTGCTCATCTTTGATATGGCCCTTAATTTGAATCTTTTCAACATAATCCTCGCTGCTCATAGGCACAAAAAAAGACAGCTCATAATCGGAATTGAGCCGTCTTCGACGTTCGATACCATAAGCGTCAATCAATGTGCCGGTTCGCTGCAGGTTCTTGTCAAACACTTGTAATGTTGGGTTAGGCAATAGATCGCCTCCTAATACAAAAACTTGTCCCGGTGAGTGATTCGAAATAGGATGGTCCGTCCCGTCGCCGGATCCGTCCAGGTGAGATTGTTCGTCCCCAGGTTCAGATCGAAGAAATTACCATTATATAAATGAGAGGCATTTTCCCCGTTCTTTGTGATCTTGAACTTCTGGCTGTCGATGACTATGATGTCACCGGGAACGAAAAGACCAGTAAATTCGATTTCATCAACATGGTACCGGCTTGCCTTTCCATGTAGAGACGAAATACCGTGCATGATGGCTTGCTGCAGTCGCTCCCGGACAAAACCGATGCTCATCCCGCTGTCCGCGTCCATCTGAGCTCCAAAGGAAATTTCACGAGTGAAGTCGGCGGCCATCCTTCCTTCTCCATTCATCAGTGCTTGACCGGTGATCTCGACTGAGGAAGTAACCATAATCTCCGCGCACCCACTGAGGACAGCCCGACCAAATACAAACATTGTCACGGGACGATTAAACGGCAGCCGGTTAAATGGTCCTCCGAACATACACCCCTCCTATCCGGTCAAGAATCAACCCTTATATTCTTTTCCAGTGATTACCTTAAATTCCGCCGTGGAGATTACATTAAATTGAACGTAAAGCCGAAGCTGAACATCGGACACCCATTTCTTCTCGTAGTAATAGGACAACCTTTCAAAATCACTGTTGAACATCCGACTCTCCTCCTGTTCCATTAGCTAATAATTTCAATTCCAGTGCTGCCAGCATCTGACCCAGCACTTGATTTTGCATGAAAAGATCCAGAATTGAAATATCCTTTTTAACAAGCTCTCCACCAATGACATCATTCTGCTGTTTAAGATCCAAGGTAGACAGGTCCTGTTTGACCTGTTCGGAACCCAGCGCCAATATGGTCTGCAATTGCTCTGTGTTGGCAGTCATTAATTCCTCTATCCCTAACTCTGAGTTCTCAATTGCTTCCTGTTGTCCTGCGTTTTGCTGTCGGATTTCCTCCAGCTTAGCCGAGAGTAATTCCACCTCCGTTGGCTCCTCAGGCTGTGGTCGCGTTATCTCCTCTATCTCCTCCGGCGTTAATCCTTCAATCCATAAATTCGGCAGTTCAGGAAGGGTTTGCTGCGGTGGCTCGCCTCGTTCTTCTTCAGGAAGTGATGCCCATTCCGAGTAAGCCGCTGAGTACTTTTTTTCCTCGGCAATCAGATCGTCTTGATATGCTTGCCATGCAACTATGTCGAAGCGCGGACGAAAGAACCCAGGCGCAAGAGGTACTCCGACGATATAGCCTGCGATTTCTGTCTCTGTAGATTTTTCCAATTCCTCATCCTCTGTCAGGTTCTGCGCCGGATCCGCGGGCGGCTTTGGATTAATTGGGGTATAAATAGGGACGACACCGGTAAAGGCATCATCCGCAATCACATCCTCAATATAGAGACAGTCAGTACTTACTTTGGGTACGGCTTTCATATTTTACCTCCCTTTATTGGTCGGCTAAGAACGTTAGACCATCGATATTGATTTCACTGTTGTAATCAGTAACGTATACTATTCCATCGGTATCGATTACGCATGTAGTCGTTGTATTAGTAGACGTATAAGCTCTGGCAACAAGGAAAAGTGGCTGGGCAGGACGGTATCCCTTGGGGAGGACAAACATCACTGATGCAATCGCTCCCGCTTTAAGTCGACCTCTTAGATGGACAAATCCGTTATTATCTTTAAAGTAGGCAGGGGTTGCACCTCCGCCAAAATATACCCATCCATTAAGTAGCGTTGGCACAATCCACCCGGGAGCCTCTTTATCCGCTTTTATATTCATTAGAACGGATACAGCGGCAGCATTCTGCTGTATGGCGTCGGTGAGATCTTGGAACATCGCCTTTTCGTTTGCCGCACAAGTTCCCATAAACGGAACGATAGGCGATTTGTTGAGCATTAAGTAAGAAGCAGAATACGCTGCTGAAACGTCGTTAAATTCAGCTCTAAGCTCAGCATTTTGAACCCCGTAATCAAGAGAATAATCGCTATTGTACACGTTCCAAGTTCTATCCGGTTTATTGTTTTTGTATAGTGCCATTATTTTACCAACATCGTAAGCTAACCGAACTCCCGCTCCTCTCGAATGAAGGTAATAAAAATTGGGGCTGACCGGGGACTTGAAGGGTTTCACACTCTCCCTCAGCACAATACCAGTCCCCACCTCGATCTGGTTATCTCCTTCATGAAAAGTTACCATCCCCTCAAAAATGACTGGTTCGGCTGACGGTGTAGCAAGCTGATACACGAGCTGGTAAGGCGTCCACTCAAAGTATGATGATACCGGAAGAACATTAGACGCTTGGGTTTTTATTTTTTGCTTGACCCATCTTTTTGTACCCGTGCCGTTATAAATGGCCGCGGCTTCTACCCCTGTAAAGGTAGAAGCATCAAACATCTTCCAGCCCATAAAATATGCTTTTATCTCACCGGCTGTTGGCGTATAGTTATCTCCCCATCCGCTGTCCGAGTTGGACACACTGATTAATATCAATTTTGTATCGGAAGTGCTGCCGTTAAGTTTATCTGGACCGGTTGCTACACGCTTTAAAATTTGACCATCAAATTTAACCCCTGTAGGATTCCAGGTTGCTGGATTGTATGGTGCGGCCAAGTGAAAATAAACTACTTTATGACCGGTTTCGGAAGAACTAAACGCCCACGCAAGTTGCCCATCCATAACAACATTCTTCCATTTTGCCAGCTTATAATACTGACCATCTTTTTCGAATAGTTCGTCAGCAGACTCTCCTGTAACGGGATCGGCATAAAGGTCTGTCTGTAGCGCGAGCATGGCGTCTTCACGGGATTTAAATGGTTGGTCTTCGGTTCCGATTGTAAGCATTGGGCTATTAAACTTATAGTCACCGTTTCCTAATGATGCATTGCCTAACAAAACGTGTATAAATTTATCGGAGGCTGTAGTCGTTACGCTCAACTTCTGAGTTAGCTGATAACCGCTGTTATTCAGCAAAGCACCTTTTTCATCCATTGTCTGGAGAGCCATTGCACCGTTATGCTGAGCCGAGAAAGTATATATTTCATTAGGAACGCAAGGTATCTTATACCCAAAAGCAAAGTTAATTGCCGTTGCTTTGATAACACCCGTATAAGGAGTTACTACCGTACATCCACTGCCGTAGGTGCTCCACTCATAAAACGGTGGTAGCAGATTCTTCCCGTATCGGATCGCGTATGGATTCTTAACAGGTTGAGCACTGTCGACGTATGGATACTTTGCAATTAAATAAGCGTCCGGAGCTACATAGTCATCATTGGAAACTTTGTAAATCCGAATCCCATCCAGGTATAAGATGTTGGATGTAGCGTTATTGTTCCATAAGTGTAAGCCCCCGCCCCCATCCCGGCCAACACATCTGAGTACTACTGTTTTCCAGGAAGCAGTAATGTCACAGTTAAGCACGTTGCCACGAGTCCCGTATAATTCACCATGTAGTTGGGTAGAAGTATCCGCTTTAGCGTTAAGCATAATAATATAATTTGAACCATCTTCAAATGCAGTATCAGTCACACGAACAAAATTGTTACTGCCTCCTGCACCTGTAGTCACAATTTTCAAAGAATTGTCCCCGTCTACTCTATAGTTTGAAGAAAGAGACGCGCTGTGATTCCCGTAACTGGACACCTCAGACAGATCTGTAAAGCGGCCTGCACGACCCAGTAAATTTACCAGCATCTGTCCTTTAATACTGCTTAGTGAAAAAGGTGCTTCCCTTTCTGCATTAAGGATCTGCACACCTGCGCTAAGAACGACGTCTTTCCTATGCTCTGTATCTAGACGACTACTTAATCCGTTAACTCCATATGAAAGTTTTTCAATGTTATCGACTGTTGAATTATGGTCGTATGCTGTAAAGTAGCGAGCGACCTTTGTTCCCGCCACCCAAGACTGCGCTGTTCCCTGGAACCCCCTTGTCACATTCGTAAGTTCATTGCCGCTTTTTCCTGTATACATAATTGTCTCAGCAGCTTCATCCGTTCCTATTGTAAGTAAGTTGGGGGCAGCCGGAAGGATGGATCCATCGACGACTTGAATTACGCTTTGCACGTCATCAACTGCCATTGCTAGCTCGGTACCCGGGCTATTTGTCTGGGCTGGATACATTGTCTTCATTACAAAGCCCTCCTTACGCTAAAGTACATACAATTTGACCGGTCAGCATTTTAAAAATGTCGTTGGACAGGATACTGCGCGGTGTCTCCAATGCTCCAAAGTACAGCAGATTCCCGCCAGTGGCAGCATCACGAAGGCCGATATGGGATACCTGCCCCCAGTCGGCTGTCGCCGTGGGCATAGCAATATCTGCATTATTCTTAATCGTCGGTTTGGTGACCGTCACCTGTTGGCCCGTGGTCGGGTGAGAAATAGTATAATTCTCGCTTGTCGGCGCGCCGAACGTTACTTCCTGACGGGCGTATCCACCACTACTCACTTCCTGCCCGGTGTCAGCTGCCGTGGGATTGCTGGTATACAGTGCCAAGAAAACTTTCGACGGCCTGGTATAGGCCGTATTGCGAAATACCTGGTTCAGCAGCTCCGAAGCCAAATAGTTGGACATGTTCATCCTTCATTCATCCTTCCATGAGGTATTCATTGCGAATTTTAAAGTTCTGCAGTGTAGTCGTTCCGACATTGGTTAGTACGATAACGGGGCTGGCCCTCTCATCGCCAAGAGATTGGACAGATATCACCTGCTGCGACCGAGTGATATTCAATTCCGTAATCTTTTCATCACTTTCTGGAAAGGGATTATACATCTTCAAAGGAATATCAATCACCCTGTTCCCCGTCGATTCGTCCCATCCCATCGTTCCACGATATTGAGCAAAATAGTGTTTACTGGGCCGATCAGAAAAAACAAGATCCAAAACACCGCGGCGCGTATTGAATTGTCTCATGAGCAGCGAAACCGTGGTGTCATAATCGCCAGTAATAAAAAAAGCCAGGCCAACAGGCCGGGCTCCGTACGTAGTTCCAAAATCAATTTCTCCATCCCGCTCGGCGATCTCAACGGTATGCTCCGTTGCTTCCGGCAGTCCAGGGATATACCGGCGGACCAACACTGCGCCTGTTCTCGAGATCCATTCTCCATTAACTGAGACGTCCACCTACTTTCCACCTCCAGTTGTTGCTAGGCGCCGAAATGTCCGTTCACGTTCAGTATAAAGAATTTTAGCATCTGCCTGGTCCTGAACCTCCACATGTTCAATGGACATGTCGATATGATTCACCGTCTGCATAACCACCGGATCGGTTTTACTTGCCGTAGGTACTGCAGCTTGCCCGCTGATCAGTTTCCAGAGCGTACTCTGCTGTGACTCGTTCAAGTACATTTCGCCTGCATGAGCTATGACCGGCACCGCATCTCCGGAACGCCCTTGCACGATCCCTCCATCTTTAAATGCCTGAAGCTTGCCTGTATCCTTTTCAATGCCATACATCTTGCGAAGCTCTTCATTTCGAGCTGTCAGCCGAGCCATCTCCGCCGTATCTCCACGGGTTTTGGCTGCAGACCATGCATTCTTGTTCGCGTTATACTCCTGTAAATTAGCATTTGAAGCGATGGAGGGCTCTGACACCTTGGCGATATGGGACAGCTTCGCATTGTAAGCAGAGACAAATTGATCGAGGTCATTCAGGATTTGTTGATTGGCCGTTTCGTTGGCGCCAATCCTGAAATCTTTGATTGCATTCTCGATGAATTGAACATCGTCTTTATGATTCTCAAAGGCATCCTTTAATGCGTTGTAACGTGCTTCCGTATCCCGTCTTTCGTCATCGTACGCCTTCTCTTTCTCATCCTTTTCATCAACCAGTTTCTGTTTCTGATCTTCCAAATCTCGCTTGCGGAGTTCCCGGCTGCGTTCGAGCTGCATGCGCTCGATCTCCTCCGTAATGTCGGCCAAAGCCTTTCGACCTTCCGGCGATACCGCAGTGCTTAATTCTTGTTGCCGAGCCAGCTTCTTGGCGAGCTGGGTTTCATAGTCCTCGTCGACGTTAAGCTCCTGCTCTTTCGCAATTAAATCATCAATCGCTTTGATTTTTTCATTCTGAGCATCGACGTAAGCTTTCTTAAGGGATTCGATCGATTCAAGTTCAGCTTTATGTGATTCATCCAGTCTCTTTTTCTGAATATTAAAGAAGTCCTCGGTCTCTTTCTTCATATCACGAATCAATGCTTTACGAGCCCGATATACTTCCTCATCCGCACGTTTAAATTCATCCGAATCTTTATGGTAACGGTCACGAACCCGAGTCCAGGCAGCCAGCTTCATCTGTGTAATCTCATTTTCGGTTTTGCCGGCTTCCTCCATGCGCCGCTCTTCCTTCGCGATCCACTCCTCTGAGTCGGAGAACTGCGAGCGGATCAGATCCTTTCGAGCACGGTATAATTCTTCATCCGCTTTCTTGAACTCTTCACTGTCCTTGTGGTACCTATCACGAACCCGGGTCCATGCATCAACCTTCATCTGGGCCAAAGCTGTCTCACTCTTGTAGGCTTCCTCCATTCGGCGTTCTTCTTTGCTGATCCAGCCCGAAGACGCTTCAAACTGTGCTTTGGCGAGTTCCTTACGGGCGCGGTATACCTCTTCATCAGCAGCCTTGTAGAGTTCACTGTCCTTTTTATAACGGGCACGAACCTTCTCCCATGAGTTCACCTTCATTTGAGAGATCTGGACTTCACTCTTATAGGAGTCCTGCATTTTACGCTCTTGCCGGTCGATCCAAGTAGCCGACGCTTCGAAGTTCGATTTTGCACTATCTTCCTGCAGGCGTTTCATCTGAAGTTTGAGTTCCCGCTGATCCTCCAAGCTCTCTTTAAGATGCTGTTTATGATCGGCTCGGATCTTCTGTAACGCCTTTAGCTGCTTCTCTGGACTTTGATCATAAAACTCGGCATTGTACCGAGCTGTAGCCATATCTGCATCATAAGCCGCTTGGCGCCGTTCCCTCGCAATTTCGGCGGCAGATTTCCCGGAATTCTTGGACTCTTTGTTTTTTTTGTCTGATCCGGTTTTTTTGCTACCGCCAGGTTTATTGGGTTCTGGTCCACCAGCAGAACCTCCGCCGCGATTATACGTAAATGCATCCAGATTACCGGTTGTTAAATTATTCAAAGCACGATCAATCTCGATTTCACTGCTAGCGTACTTATTTTGTTCTTCCGATCTCGCTGCTGCCTCTTCAATAGCTTTTCCAGCAAGACCTCCGGTAACTAAACCAGCAAATATGGCTCCTACTCTTTTCGTTGTGGATTCACCTTTCGTAGTCCCGATCTTTAGCATTTTCCCTGAGATCTGCCCCATGACATCGGCAAGCTGCTGATAGTTCTTGATCTGCGCTTCCACCATAGATTTCTGAGCTGCTGTTTCTTGCTTCCAATTTTCCAGTTTTGTTTTGGTAGCTTCTACGGTTGCAGAAAGCAAGCTTTTTTCCACGCCAATTTGATCTTCAACCGTTCCAATATTCTCTATCCGTATCCGACCCTCTTCATCCATTTTGGCAATAAGGTCAGGATATTGATTTTTCAGCGTATTGGTAATTTGGACAAGCTCGGCCTTCTGTAATTCATCCAACTTTTGAACGGCATTTAATTCCTTATATCGCTCGGCCATGCGCTCCATTTCAAGGATTTTTCTGTTCTTGGCGGCCAAGTCTTGCAATTCGGCTTTTTCCATTTCGTAAAGTGCCGGTATCGACTTCTCCGCTTCTTCTTTCATTTTCTTCAAAGCTTCAGCAGCCTTTTCAGGTGTTTCAAAATCCATATCACTCAGCTGTTTGTCGATTGCATTAAGAGCCTTTCTGGCTTCGTTCATTTCTCTGATAGTCTCTTGGGAAATGTCAATCCGGGTTCCCGCTGAAGCATGCTTTGGCATAGCCTTTTGAGCTTCGTTCACCCGCTCTTGAGCCTTAGCCCTCTCTTCCAGCAACTCGCTCAGCTTCTCGGTATCCTGCTGTAGTAGCTTCAATTCCTCCACTGATCTATTAACAGGAGACTCGCTTAAGCGCTGGTTTAGTTCCTCTTGATTCTTAGCGAATTGAAGCACGGACCCTGCTGCAGCGTCTGATGCCAACTTGTAAGCAGTGACTCCTGCTGTCGCAATCGACAGCGCAGTAATAATCCATCCTACAGGGCCCATTGCTATGTTCATCGCTCTCAGCGCTGCCGTAACCGCTCCAATACTTACCGCCAAGGTTCCTAGAACCGTTATCAACCCCAACACGGAAACAGATCCAGCAGCTAAGCCTGCAATGACCTCCTCATTTTCGCTAGCCCATTCTACAAAGCTTTTAATCATCGGAGTCAGGGTTCCCATCACTTCTTCCAGTACCGGCAACAACGCTTCACCCAGCTCTACCCGTGCTTGTTCCATGGTTTGATTAAAGGTAGCCTGAGTTCCGATAAAGCCCGTCATGGCAGAGTCTGCATTCCCTGCGAACATAGCCGATTCCTGCAGGATACCGTTATATGCAGCTTGGATTTTTTGGGCCTCTGTTAACTTGGCAGCAGATGTGCCAATCGATTGAGCATACCGGTCATACATCACGGATAAATTGGTCGTGACACCTGCAGCGTCCGTCAGCTCAGAGTTCCCCATCTTGACCCCTTGTGCCACCTGCCGGATGGCCTCGTCCCATGTCAGGTGCGCTTCACGGTTATAAGCGGCAGCATCAGCGGTTGCAATCATGATTTCTCTTGTCTGATCTAAGGTCAGTCCGGCGGTAAGATAGGTTTTCACAGTGTCTGCCATGGCCGTACGGCTCAGGCCCCAGCGATCAGACAGTTCCTCAGCTAATCCAATCGTTTTCTCGGTGCTGAGATGATAGGACTTGGAAACCTCGGAGAGGCCTTGATAGGAAACAGCCAAATCTTGCGCTTCCTGGGCTAGGGTTTTAAAGGTTTGAATGAGCTGCCTGGTCGCCAAGCCTGCTCCCAGTGCAGTCAATCCTGAGGCTACACCATCGATTCCTTTTTTAGTCTGCTTTGCCTCAGCAGCTGCTTCCTTTAACTCTTTTTCAATCTTATCGATATGCTTAGCATCCAGGCCGACCATTCGGAGTTGTTCCCTGACCTGCCTCAGTTGTGTTTCCAACGCCCCAGGATTTGCCCTTCGAATTTCTTGATTGATTTTCTCGATCTGTCCGGAGCTCAGTCCGATTTCTTTCAAGGCCACGTTTAAATTTTGAAACCCGCCAGCAGCCTGCGAAGCCTTGTCCTCCAAATCCCAGATCTTCTTCGATGTTTGATCAGAGGTTTGGGTAAGCCGAAGCAGCGTGGCCTCTGTGTTCAGGATCTGCTCCTGCAGCTTATTTCTCCTTTGTTCGTTGAAGGTGTTTTCATAGGATTGCTTCAGCTCGCTGAGTTTCTTACGCTGGACTTCAATTTTAGCGTTGACGTTGTCAAGGACGGAGGTGAGCCGGGCAATTTTGTCCTTGGATGCACCTATCTGATCAAAGGCTGAATCCATGCTTTTAATGTCACCTGCAGCCTTTTTCCCTTGGTCACCTAAACCCGCAATCTCGTTTTTGACCGCTTTGATTTCAGCCTTAAGATTTTGTGCATCTGCGGTCATCCGCGCCCGTAATTCACCAACCTCTACAGCCATATTCTCACCGTCCCTTCATCCGCGCCAGCTGCGCTTGATACTGTTCTTCTGCCGATTTTGGTGGTTCTGCCGGCGGCTTCGGAAGCATGTTCGTAATTCGCTTGATGATCGATTCCCTGGCTTTTTTGTCCATGGTATGGGGATAGGAAACGATGTCGATCTGCATGAGCAGTTCTTTGGCCCAGACTTCGTCCTGGATCATTAGCAATCCCGGAAGGTCTACGAAAAAGTATTCATGCTCGATCTCATACTGGGTTTTCCCAAGTACCGCGCAGCATCGAAGCACAAAATCATCTTGGGTAATTAATCGTCGGCCCGATCCATCCGCTTGACGATGCTTTGGATGAACTGCTGCGCTATGGGTGGAATCAGGCCGTTCAAGTTTTTTAAAGCTTCATTCATGTCGTTCTTTTCCCAGGTCAAACGGAGAAACTCCGTGCATTCTCCGAATGCCGCATGCTCGTCCAGGTAATCAATGGGTACCTCGCTGAGCAGAGAGGTTAATTCGTAAATCTCATCTATAGAAACGTCCGCGGCCGCTACAATGAAAACCGCACGATCTTTTTCAGGAGTCAGGAACAGCTTTACCAGGTAATCGCCGATGGCTCCAATATGCTCCGTCAGCTTTTTCAAACGGCTACGGGTCAATTTGGGAATAGTGACTCGTTTACTGCCGAGTGTGACGTAGTCCTTCTTCGCAAAGGTAAACATCCTTCATCATTCCTCTCAGGGAAAGTAAAAGAGAGAAGGCCAATGCCCTCTCTCTTACAAATAAATCAATTACGTCGTAGCTGTGATGTCGCCCCAGGTGTACAGCAACCCGCGCGGTGTAGCACTGAGATCCGGATAGGCCGTCGCGTTGATCGTAAACTTCTGGTTGTCGTCGAGCATGAATTGGGCATTTGCATCGAATTTGATGCCGCAGGATTCGAGGTAAATGAACCGGGATGGATCCGTTACACCTTGCGGCTGAATCATGGCCCGCTTGCGTGGCAGCTCTTTGCCGGCCAAACCCGTCACCTGATACTTCACTTTGTCCGGATCGCTTGAATCTGTCACCTTAGATGCATTCGCATTGAATTTGACGACTTTGTCAAAATCCGTATCGGGGGTATCAAATTCAACCCTCCCTACCGTACCGGTAGATAATGACTTCACTGGCGCGGTTCCCGTCTGGTCCGTGGTTGGCTCAAAATAGGTAGTCTCAGTGAAGAACCGGATACCACCTTGTGTAAGATCGAAGACGACTGAATCGGCTGTCGGCAAGCCGTCTTCGTCCACTCCCCACGTGAAGATTCCTGGACCTGCGTAAATTTTATCCACGTCTGCCATGGTTATACCTCCTCCTTCGTATAAAACATAAAATTGGTTGAGTACATCGGCCGATCCTTATCATCCAGACCGAGGGGGATCGGACTGGACTGAATGGCCACACTTGAAAAAACGTGTACGCTGCCGGCTGTATAATTGGATCGCCGATGCAGGTGCTTAATCAGCTGCTTGGCAAGTGATTCAGTTCTCGCCATGTTCCCAGGCAGAGCTTTGTATGATTTGCCTTTGACAATGACTTGGAAGGTGGGCTTTTCGGTCGGTACGTATTCATGCGGAGCATAACCGCCGGTACCGAAGACGAACAAGCAGGGAAGTTTGGCTTCCGGCAGCTCGGCCGGGATGAAGTTGGAATCCGGATAAACGGTGAAGCCGGCGTCCGTCAGGTAAGCGATAAGGTCACTTGCGAGCATTTATCCTCCCTCCAAAACACTTTTCAGTTCCTGCAAAATGAGCTCTTCATTCATTTTCAACGCATTCTCCAGAAACTTTTTCCCGGGGAGATACCCACCATGTGACGGCTTGCTCCTTGTTTTTTCTCCTGGCATCATCACGGCAATTGCACCGCTTTTGGTCTTCCGAAATCCTTCATGCTGCACGACGGCGTAATCGTCAACTTCCGGGCTTGTACCCATATCAATGTACATGCCGGCCAGAGCCTGTTTCACTTCCCCAACGACTAAAGCTGCTTCCAAATCCCCTTCATCGATGGGTGCAAGCCTCTTCGCATCAGCGATAACCTTTAATGCCAGCCGGGTCAACACGGCTTCCAGGCGACGATCAAAATTGCTCTCCATTTGCTCCAACCGGTCGACCATGGCCTCAATCCCTTCGAGACTAAAGCTAAACACTTTGCGGTCGGCCATAGATGATCACCTTCTTTACGTTGTCAGTCCCCAAATATTTTTTGACCTCGATATGGGCAACATCGCAGCGGACAAGCATGCCGAGTTCATTGGTATATTCAAAATAATCCTCGAAGGAAACGGCTTGCGGTCCTTCCAAATGAATCTCGTAGGCAATCTGAATTTCCTCGCCGCGGGCATTCCGGATCAAGCGTTGATCTTCTACCACTTTGGCCGGCTTAATGGCACTGGTCGGAGGAAGAGGACGGCCCCAATCATCCATTTTGGCATGCCAATGCACCACCGTTGCCGGATATCCGAAGAGACTCATACCAGAGCCCCTCCGTACTGCAGTTGTGCCACTGCCTCAGCTTCCTCCTCAGCCAGTTCGTCTGCGGTAGGGCCAAGCAAGGAACGGACGTCAGGAGCTACGTCAGGGCGCTCTCCCTCCTTGTAGCTGATCGACTCTCCGTTATCAGACACCGTTTTAACGTTATGCTTTTGATATTTAAGCGCCGGATCGACTCCCTCCAGCTCCCAAACGGTTTGAGAAGCAACGATCGAGACGGCCATCGGATCAATCTCGGGATACCAACGCGCAAGATTCCGCTCAGCCTGGACGACCGCCACAACCTGTTTTTGCTCCGTAGCACGATCCCAGGCTTCGGTATCCAGCATATTTTCAGATATCCATACACCAACCTCTTGAGGATCCATACGCTCACCTACTTCCCTTCGGCAGCTTCGATCTCTTTAGCGAGCGTCTCTGCATCCTTCTCGTAGGCATCCTCGATGCCAAGCTCGAATGCTTTCTCCTGAAGGGTCTTTAACTCCGCTTCCTTCTCAGCGATACCCTCTTTCAGCTTGGCTTCACCGAGCCGGCCGGCGTTCGGCACCCCTAGTTCTTTTGCCCGATCCCGAAGCGTCTGCAGCTCAGTTTCTGACTCTTCTGCTTGTTCTTCAATTTCATCAGCAACATCCGCATCAAGAATCGCCTGCCCGATTTTATCATCTACTTTGCGGATAATGGTCCCGGGCTGTTTCCAATTCCCTTCGTACTTCACGACGCCGGTAAGTTTCAGGTCCATATTGATCACCCTTTCATATAAAAATGAAAAAGGAGCCCGTGTAATGAGCTCCTACAATACTTTTGCCGATACTACAGAGTCCGCCCAAGCAAATGCCGGGAAGTTCAATGCCACTCCGGCGGTCCGCAGCCGGATCGGATTCTTTGTCACGTCGCGGAATACGTAAAGCCCCATGTCACCCGTTTGCTCAGCATCAATCTCGGCCATCATCTCTTCCGTTGTCTTGGCCCAAAGGTAGTTGCCGAGTGGTCCATCCGGCAAGAGAACAAAACGATCCTCTGGCAGCATGCGTACGGTCGTAAAGGACAGTTTCCCGCCGGTCAGCGCGCGGTCCTCCGTGCGGGCCTGTGTGTCATAAGCAATCAAAGCAGGGAACTCGAGCTCTTCGAACACCGCATTAAGCTGAGCTTTCGTCAGCTGTGGCGGCTGTGCATTCCCGCTCGGATTGCCATGATAATGCTGCCGGATAGAGAGGTTACGACGAAGCAGCGTGATAATCTTCTGGCTGGTCATCGCTCGTCGCAGACGAATGCCTCGTGCTCTCCACTGATCCACCCACAACTGGATATCATCGAGCGGTGTAGAATTGACGATATCACTCCACAAGTCTGTGCCAGTCAGGACAGGTTTTTGTTCAGCTGTGTAGCCAAAGTCAACGTCTACCTTGACGTTCCCTTCTGTATAAACCACCTTACCGCTCCAGATGCTAGTCATAGCGATCCACTCCCGGCGGGCCCGGATCGCATCTACGGCATATTGAGCATCGTTCAGTTGGCGGCTACGCAGCTGGTTTCGCTCTTCATTGCGAAGCCCGTAGCTTTGAGACGCTTGGAGTGCCATGCGGACCAGCTTCTCATCCATGTACCGGCCGCGCTGAATTTTCGGAATCTCAATGCGCGATCCCTTCATGCCTTCCCGAGAACCGTATTCCACCTCAGTGCCCAGCTCAGCAATCTGCGCCATGACCGGTAACCGCGGTGATTCTTCTTGAATTACATCGACCGTCAGCTCAGCGGTTTCCCGTGGCGGGAAGAACAGAGGATGAAGATACTCATTGGACACGTCAAGATTCCGGGAGTAAACCAGCAGGTCCTCACCTGTTAGTGCTTCTTCCAAAGTCAGATCAATTGGGTCATCTCCCGCAAAAGTCTGCAGGTCCAATTTGAAACGCAACTTGTATGGCTTGGTCATATATTTTCAATCCTTTCGGTGTTTTACTTTAAGCAAAGACGATGTGCGGCATCTTCTGACGCAGCATATCGTCTACGGTGACGGGGATCCGCTCCGTGATAAACTTACCGACTTCATAACCGCCTACGACATGGTCTCCGTCTTTGACATTCACGGTGCGCTTAAGAATAACGGTCGGGTTCTCGCTGCCGTCGGTACCTGCCGGATCGTACGGCACAAACTTGCCCGAGGCGGTGAGCTTCGCCATCGGCATCCCTTTCTTAATAATCTTGTCGCCATTCGCATCCGCAGTAACGGCTGCTGAATCGATCGTGATTCCGTTGGTTACTTCACGGATCACCTCAAAGGATGCCAGGATTTCATAATCATCCTGAACAGTTACCCGCGTTCTTGGCTGCAGTCTCATTGAATAGTCCTCCTTCTAATTCTGAGCCCAAGGGTTGTACACGGCTTGTTGGCCAGTCACCCCGCGGCTTTTTGCTAAATTGATGATTTCCTCTTGTCGTTTCTTCTTTTCACCTGGAGCTCCACCACCGATGTCAGCACCGATCCGGCTGCCCCTCTGCTTTGTTTTGAGTAGGTGAGGCTTCTTCTGGGCTAATTCCTCGAGTGCTTCCTTTACGCCTTCCAGCTCGCCCTTGTCGTTCTCCTTAACAGCAGACAGATCAGCGAGTGCTGCAGCGTCCTCCCAGTCCGCGAACCCGAGTTCATTCGCCATCACCTTAACCTCAGCATTGAGTAATCGTTTGAAGGTCTTATCGTTCTGTTCCTTCTCACGTGCCTTGATTTTCTCATCGACCAGTCGATCGACTTCAGCGGGATCAAGTTTCCCTTCTTGGTTCCCCTTATCCTTTGGCTTCAGGGTGGCTTGCATCGCCTCTAGGGAGTCAAAACCTAAATCCTTAGCCAGCTGCTTCTGTGCGGCCTTTTCAGCACGGGAAAGACGTGACTGGACATGTTGGTCCAGCTCCGCCTGGGTGAAAGTTTTTTCACTGCTGCTGGCGCCGCCCTCTCCGCCAGTTTCCCTTGTGTCGTCTCCGTTACCGCTCCCATCGCCGGATCCTCCACTTGAACCACCGTCAGCTGCAAAAAGCTGCAGATTCATTTTCAGTGGAAATCGACTAGCAATATATTCGTACATTTTGGCCTCCTGTTTTACGTCCGGGTGGACAGCCTCGAATAGCAGTTTTGTGTCATACCACGGTTTGGACAAAAGAAAAAGCCGTCCACATTTGGCCAGCTTAGAAAACAAAACGCCCTCGTTTAATGCGAGGACGTTTCAATATTTATATGTTTGACCTTCGTATACTACCTTCCGCTGTGCTAAGTCAACTGACACCTTGCCAGATGCGATCCTAGCAATATGCCACCACCAATTCTCTGGAGGTTTATCGCTAAAGATTTTTTCAGGATCGCCGTTTTCAGAAAAAAAACGTTCGAACTCACCAGCTCGTCTTAGCAATGTCGCGTCATGTCTTGAAAGCATTTCTGCTTCTTCATTAGTCAGTTTAGCTCCGGCCAACTCGTCCCTAATTTTGAACCCTTCCATTGTTTCAAAAATACTTAAGAGTTTATCCGAGACCTCAACACCATATGACTCGATATCATCCTTCAATTTCATACACCTCCTTCACCGTTCCCATGTAATTATAGCCACCATCGACGTTTAAATAATTCCTGTACTTCTGTTCAGATTTGAAGGGAAATGATGTTGTCATCAACCCATCATCCTCGACCATAACGATCCATAGTTCCCCGTCACCGAAAACAAATGTATCTTGTTTGAATTCTGGCTTCGAATACCGATACATTTCACTATCAAGATTCGAAACGATCTCCTTAATTTTGCTCTCATAATCCGTGGTTGTCCAGTCCTCAGGTATATGTTTTCTCTTCTTTCTTTTCAGAAGATGATCATCCAGTTTCCCCTCATTCCAGACAAGTCCTTTGCTAAGAATCTGCTCCCGTATTCTAATGACGTTTTCACCATATCGTTTTATCAAAATAGGGTTTTTAGGTAAACCGGTCCTTTTATTTATTACGTTGGCCTTCCGGTAAAGTTCCTGCAACTCTTTGTATGCCTGCCCACCGCTTGCCTTCAGACGGGCGAATCTGCGCAGATCCGGCATGTCGTTCGGCAGAACTGCCTTGTATCGCATCCATTGCTTACGTGTCTCATTCTTCCGTGCCTTGTCCCGCTGAATTTCGTTGTAACGCTGAATATTTGCCTCAGTCCGATTATCGGTGAAGGGCCGGTTCGATGCAGAAAACATTCGCTTAACCTCATCTGGTGTTTGATATTCTTCAATCCAGGCACTAATGGAATGAACACAATGTGCATGGTATGGCGGGCGAATCTCCAGCTTGGGGAACCGCGCATCATTGCCGCTGATGCTGTACACACGCCCCTGGTATTTAGCGCAATATTCACAAGTGATTCCTACATAGTTCACATAGACCAAGTCGAGGCCGTTTTGAACGATCGTATTCTCTGCCCCTGTAACATGAGCTTTCCGGAGATTGTATTGCACGACTCCATTCATGTACTTATCCGCCGGGATTCGGGCTCCATTCTTGGCTACAATACCTGTGATCCCCTGCTCGGTCATTCTTGCGACCGCTTCTTTGGTCGCCTCCCGCCTGCTCAATCCTTCGGTAAGCAACTGCTCCGTTGCCGTTCGTACAACTTCCTCCACCCGTCGCTTTGCGTCCTGGGACATGTTATCGGTGGCCTCAAGAATTCGAAAGAAGGTGTCGTCCATGATCGCCTGTACGGCTTGTTGGTGAACGATCGATTGTACGGATGGGTTAAGCTGGTTCTCCGCCATTCCTTGGACCACCATGCTGCTAACTGCTTCTTGGGAGCCGGCTCTATAAGCGTCTGCCAAAACTTCAGACATACTTTGTGCCGCTCCATTGGTCAAATCCGCAAGGATTTCATCGATCTGCTTCAGTATCTGCTCTTTGCGGCGCCTACTATAGCTGCCTGCCTCGAGGGATCGGATCAATTGGAGCAACCGCTCACCTGCCTGAGTGTAAAGAGCGGTCAACTTTTCCGCGCTGGCCATCAGCTGCTACCTAAGTTCACCCGCGGCGGTTGGGTAAATGTTGGGTTCATTGAATCCACTGCTTGTTCATCCTCAATCTTCTGAATCTCAGCTGCTATGGCTTCCTCGGACCAATCCGGATGCATGCGGCGGACCGTGGTTTCTAGGGACTGCACACCACCGGAATATTTCTCAATTTCCTCTGTGTCCTTTTCGCTTTCTGCTTTCGGCAGCAGGTCGCCCCATTCAACCACGGGATCACTAATCTGAAGCGACTTTCCACTGATCGAATTTTCTAGGATCATACACTTCCGGATAGCAGCCTTAATGGCTGCGTCGAACTTGTCCTTGATCGCCTCCGCTTTAATTACCGACTGAATCCAAAGATAAAGAAGTGCGACGCCAGAATCACCTTTACCTTCCTCCAACCCGGCAGCCTGCGGGGAAGTTTTACTGATGGCCAGCATGTACTTGATCAACCGTGTAACATGCTCAAAACTCTGGGCCGTCTTAGCATCCCAGGTAATGTACATTGGAACAGCACCGGATTTCTCATCATATGAAACCACCTCGAGATCCGCGTTTCGCACAAACCGCCCGCCGTAATCCCGTTGATTTTGCGTAGCGACGCTATCCCAGAGGGCCCGGGGAATTGCCAGCTTTGGCTTGCCGTGCTTATCAAAAACGACGCTGTCTCGTGTAATGGTCCAGTTAATCTCTTCTTGCAGCCCATCGATGTTCCGGAGAGCCGATCTCCCTCGAGGAAAGGTGAGCGTCTCATCATTGGCGACCATCCCGCAAAGTAACTCGGTCACGCCTGACAATTCAACATCCTCGGGAATATCAAGCTCATATTCAGCCGCATATTGGTCGATTTCCAACTGCTCAGCTACATTGTCGCCATCCATCCTGTATACCAGCTGATGAATGGATAGCCCACCGTCCTCTAAGCGCTGCCGCTCCACCCTAAGAAATTGATCTTTTCGGTCATCGTCTCCCCACTCCTCCAGCCACACAATATCCGCGCCGCGGTCATCATCATGAGGGAGATACTGATCGCCCAAAATCCATTCAAACCAGACTGTTCCTGCTGCATTTCGACGAATACGATATGCTACTCTGCCGTCAACCTGATGCTGTGTTATGGCTGACCAAACCTTTTCATTCGGTTTGCTGGCGGTTACAACGGAGGATACAAACTCCAACTCCGGGCCTTCTTCAACATCAGCGGAGATATTCCCGAGCGATCGGTTCAGCAGATCGGCTGGCACCTCAGCAACCAGGCTGCTGAAGTTAGCCACGATATATTGATGGTCTGCGCTGAATATCTTCTCGACCTGGCGCCATGATCGGATGCCATTTCGACGGCGAACAACCCGGGTTTCTTTCACGACGGTCTTTGCCCTGGGGAAGATCGCGGCATGCTCTCCCTCGTACAGCAATCGATAATACATCATCATACCGACCTCTTGGTCAAATGGCGGCGGGGGAAAAGCCTTCTTGGAATAAATGATCGTCACTATATTCACCTTCTTTCTACCAGCCTGCCGGCCGTTGATGGCTGTGATGCATCTCTGGACGTCTCAGCGGCTCTGCTGCATAACGCAGCGCAGCCATTGCATCATCCATAAAGTTGACCGGCTCGTCCAGGTAAAGCCCCGTCTTCTTGTCCTTCTTCCATGACCACTGCTGAATTTCTTTGATCGTATTGACGCAATCCGGGTGGATGTGGATCTTCCGCTGCTTCAGGTAATCGATCTGAGCCTGTACGCTTCCTGGCTCCTTTACAACCGCTGTCGCATTGTACCCAGCATTCTGCCACATCTGAATGCGGTCCGGCTCAGCGGAATCACAATACATGGCAAGATACTTACTCAATCCTCTGCGGTCAGCAATCTCAATAATCTGATCCGTCGGCATCTCATGTACGTAAATCTCGTCACAAATAAAAAACTCACCATCTTTGACACCGACGGTGAGTATTGCATTTGCGTGATTGAAGCCAAAATCTTGGCCGTGATGCATGCTGTCAAACATATCAAATGACGTATCAAAATCATGAATGATAAAGTTCTTGAATATCAGGCCGCCGAGCTCACCCCAGTTACCAAGTCCGTATACCTCATATCCTTCTGGATCCTCTTCCTTCCTTCGCATCATCCGCCGGTGATATGCCGGGTCGATGAAACGATTCTGCAGGAAAGTGGAGTGGTGTGCCAGTACGTCCGGACTTTCGCGATCGAAGTATTTCCGCTTGATCCAGTGCTGTGCAGATACCGGATTAAACGAGAATGTGATCTGGTAATAGAGATTGGGATTCAGTAGAATACCGCGCAGCCGGTCATCAAGAATATCGACGTCTGACTCCTGCAGCTCCGTTGCTTCCTCTACCCAAATCCATACCAGCTTGCCGTGCGCGAAGTTGATGGACTTTACCTTTTCCCGGTCCCGAACATCGTTCATGCCTCGGAAGATGACCTCGTTCCCGGTTACCCTGCTCCGGATCGTCAGCGGTGAGCGCAGGATCTCCCAATATTCTTCGGCCCGCTCCCCATATATCCGGTTGATTGCGCCTGTTAACTCGGCGAATGTACTGTTTCGGTTCGTTTCATTTACCTTCCGAACACATAGAAGGTTGGCCCCGGCGTACTTTGGATCTCCAAGTTTCATAATGTAATCTTGGGCAATGTTAACCGACTTCCCAGATCCGGCGCTGCCCCTCAGAGCTCGGTACCGTCGCTTTGACCGGTTTACCGGTTTAAAATGAGCATTGAACTGCACCTTAACCGCTGCGGTCATAACTCACCGTCTCCATAATCCACGATAATCTGCAATGGTTGCCTATTATCCGTTCCGCCGGCTTTATCAATCTCACGTTGAAGCTTTTTCATCCGAAGCTGCCGTTCTTCATCTTGGATTTCATACTTCAGCTTAATGGCTTTCAGCTTTTTCTCCTGGACTCGGGTCAGAGCTTCTTCTAGAGCGAGGATGTCATCGATTTGCCGATATGTCTTCTCCTCGATTTCAGACTCAACCAACTCTTGCTTGGTAACAGGGATTGACTTGGCCTGTCCTGACTTTTCATCATGGACTGTCATAACCTCCTTCATCGCTTTGAGCTCATACAGGACGCGGCGCTCTTTCTCCGTCAGTCCTTCGGTTAATCGTTTGATTCGAAGCAGCATCCGGCGTTCGCGTATTTCGAATTTTAGGATAGCCTCGTTCGCCTGTTGCAGTGGATCCGTATCGATCTGATCGATCAATTCGAGCTCTTCATCATCCAGAGCATCCAACCAAATGGTTTCATACTCTCCCGTCGTGACCGCTTTTTTGTTTCGGAGAGGTCCGCCCTGACCACCACGATTTCCCTTGGCATTGTGGTTACCCCGGGGAGCGCCGCCACGATTACCAACTGCATTTTTGTTCCCTTTGGGCGCGCCGCGATTAGTAACGTTACCTTTAAATTCATTGGTAACGTTACCTTTCAAATCGGCAGCCCACTTGTCCTGGGACTTCCACTTCCGGACCTGTGTCTCCCCAATAAAAAGAGCGGCGGCGATGTCTTTAAGCTTCATCGTCCCACCGCTCTCCAGCCATATTTGCTTTGCCTTGTCCCGGTCGGGACTTCTCACTCTGGCCACTACACTATCACCACCCCCATATTATTAACTTTTGACTTTGAGAAGCCGATAAGAGACTTAACACAACAGGAGGTAATTTATGACTAATACACAAATACAAATAAAAGAAATTGAAGATTATTTAAATTCGAAAAAGATTAAGACCCCCGAAGATGTTAAATTCGCAAAAAAACACCTATTACTTATAAAGAAAGAAGCTGATGAGAAAGGCGAGAACATAGAAGAAGAGTTCAGTTTTGTTAAAACACACTATCATGGTCAGTTAGCTAGTTCACCTGCAGCGGGAAATTACATAGCAATTATGGCTATTTTAACTTCAATAATAATTGGGATCTTTGGTTTAATACCTTTGGTAGATACAAGTACAAACCTCTTTCTCTTTATTATTATATTAATACTTCTTGTTTTTCTGTGTTTTATAATCATCAGCAACGGATGGATTTACAAAAAATGCGCCACTTATACAATCATCGTAAATCTTATCGAAGAAATATTAATAAAATATAAATGAATTAAATCATAGGATATCCTTCTGTAGCTCAATATCTATTTCAATCAGTTTCTTTAAATCATCCACCGTTTTAATTTCGATGCGGCCATCCTGAAAGTCCTTAACCCACTTGGCGATCCCAGCTTTTACAATCTTGCGATACTGCTCTTTGGACTCCATGATACCTTCCATCACCGCAAGCTCATGCTTCAATAAAAGTTCATCTTGTGTTCTCATGTGTACCCCTCGGCTTTCCTTTATAATGGAATGCGAGATAGCGGATTTCTGCAAAATGCCACGCGTGGCGGGCCGCTATCTCAGCCGGGGGATACCCTGGATGAAGGGGAGGACGTTGCTGCGTCCTCCTTTTATTTTTTAATAATAAAAAGCCGCCTAATTGGCGACCTCTCTTTTGAAAATATTGTCCCTATGGTATTTCATATAAACCTTGTGACCTTCTAATAAAGTTATCTTCATAGCTTCATGTACGTTCATTAACATCTTGATATGGTCCTCCAACAAAGGAGAAACCAATATAGCGCCATCATCTGCGAAACCAATTAAACCTTTATCAAAAAGAATATCATGAGCAGGACACAGCAAGAATCCATTATATTGATCGAGTCGCTCACTGTTGTTTGATACGCTCCATGGCTTTGCGTGGCTTGCCTTCAGAAGATCAGGATTATCGATGCCACAAAGCTTGCATTTATTCTCGAGTGCGCGCAGCCTCTGTTTGAATATCCCCTGCCCAATTCTACTCTTGACAACTTGTTCTCTGACTGTGTCAACTGGTTCACTTTCAACCTCAGTAATTGCCTCTTGTATTAATTGCTCATCATCTTTTTTAATAGCCAGAAAGTCTGCAGGATTCATTTTCACTAATGAAAACAGATAATTAGCGATTTCCTCATTTAGTTGAAATAGATAGCCCGTATTTCCTCGTCCTATCCCGTTAAACGGAGCATACTTCTCACCTTGTAAAGCAAGAATATCATCCATGTAGTCCTTGTACCTTATGGGATGTGGAACGTCGATATACTTTGCCTCAACTTTCCAGCCGTCCTTCTCCCAAAGGTCAACAGTCTCGAGCCCCGCAGGCTTAACCGCTTCTTTGCAGTCTTCATTCGCAACAATAACAGACAACATTTCGCCGTTATAACTATTGAATATAACATCACCTTTTGAAACCAGCATCATAGATGTCCAGTGATGAAACGTTTTTCCTTCTTTATTTACCTTTGGTGCCCAAAGAAACCCTCCCGCCTTCTCTTCTTTGTACGTCTTGTTCTGGAATACGAAAAAATACTTCATTCAGCCTCTCACATCTCCATTGCTAATGTTTTGAGGTATTATTTCAACGAAAGATGTCGAATTCCTTCATCAACTTTTATAGTCTCTGAAGCAATACTGGTTCAATGCCGGTTGCTTCCTTGTATCGTTTCTTAATCACATCGCAGAATATCGGATCCAGCTCTAATGTCCGGCAGCTGCGACTCATCTGATCACAGGTCATAAGAGTGCTCCCTGATCCTCCAAAAAAGTCTAAAACGACGTCGCCTCGCTGGCTGCTGTTCTTAATTGGTATAGCCAGTAGCTGAAGTGGCTTCTGAGTCGGGTGGACATACTTTGTAACGTCACCCCGTGAAACTTCCCATACTGACTCCGGCAACGGTTCTTCAGCAGGCAGCCCAGCCTTCCAGACGGTCGTCTGCGATCGATCCCCGTACCATGCTGGCGCCTTCTTCTTCAGATGTGCGTAGAACACAGGCTCGTGCTTCCATCGATATTGAGACCAGCCGAATGAAGCTGCGTTTTTTACCCACACACACTGGCTCCGAACTACGATGCCAGCGGCGTTCATCGCATCCTCGAACTCGCGCTGGTATGAAGATGGGTGAAATACATAAATTGCAGCAGTGGCCTCCATAACTTCTGCATAGTTCTGAAAAACGGCATGCAAAAAGCCCGCAAATTCCTCTGCGGGCATATCGTCATTCATTATGGAGCTGCATCCGTCTGCAGCCAAGCGTTCTGAATCACTTTCAACAGCAACATTGTACGGCGGATCAGTAACCACCAGCGCGGCCTTACAGCCCTCCATTAACCGAGTTACGTCTTCCAAATCAGTTGCATCTCCACACACCAACCGGTGCGGACCAAGCTGCCACACGTCACCCCGGCGGGTCTCTGCCTCCGTAATGCTATCAAGTGCCTGCTGAACATCAAATCCATCCTCAACTACCGGGTTCTCAACTTCAGGGACATCGGGGAGAGAGCCGATAAGGTCTGTAATCTCTTCCTGGTCGAAACCTGAGAGGGAAAGATCCACGTCAGTATCCTGCAGCTCTTCAAGCAACCTCGCCAGTGCTTCTTCATCCCATCGGCCGGAAACCTTATTCAGGGCAAGATTGAGCAGCCGCTCTTGTTGATCGTCCATATCAACGACGCTGACAGCCAATTCTGTATACCCCTGCTCATGAACCATAATTTTATAGCGCTGATGCCCGCCGACCATGTTGCCGGTGCGCTCATTCCAAACGATCGGCTCTACATAACCGAATTTTTGAATGCTACGCCGGAGTTTCTCGTATTCCGGGTCACCTTGCTGAAGGTCAGCCCGGGGGTTATAAGCAGCTGCGTTAATCCGATCTATAGGTAGGACTCTGATATCTATTTAAAAAACCTCCAATATAAAGTTATAAATTTTGAAACTTTTTCTTAGATAATCCGTTTATCCTATTAACCTCGAAAGAGGGGAGAGAGGAGTGTGGTCTTTTGTCCACATTTTTGAGCTCTCCTTGCTCCGAATTCTAGAATATTCTCTAGCATGCCATGAGCTATAAGGGGAACTTTCCTGCAGGTTCACGTCTGCATAAGTCATGGCCAGTCCTAAGAAGTTAGATAGGCACTAACGGGTTGGAAAATCCGCACTTGGTAGCAAGTAACTTGCGTGAAACGAAGAAGACGTCACGTTAACACTAAAGCGCCACAGCTACGGACCCAATTCTGCAAGACTGATTCGGTAAACAAGTGTGACACAAAGCCCAGGAAACTTGCCTAGTTCCTGGGCTCTGCTGTTTATTAAATGAATTGATTACACTTAATTGAGTTGAGTTGGTTTCTAATATAGATGTACTACAAATAGGAGCACACGCCAACGCGTTGCCCCACCTCTGCTGTTTTCCTGACTTGCTCCTCTATTGTCCATGATCAGTCATAGTTGTCTTAAATCAGCTTAGATTTCATATTTGAGAGCGAAAGAAAAGCGCCCTAAAACAGTGCCTTATTCCGCCGGGATCTTTATTAAGGTTTTCAAATCAAAAAACTGTATAAAATGTTCCCCGAAATCTGTCAGCACTACTTTTTCACCTAAGGACTCTGTTACTTCTTTAGTAGTTAATCCTAAAGTTTCGAGTTGATTGTCGATATACGACAAATACCCTTGATTTTCATTGTACTTCTTCCTTCCTTCCTTATCGTTTGGAGGAAACAGAAGAAGTGGTTTAAGTTCTAACGACCAGTATTTCATATAGAAATCCGTATATGTTATCAATTTTTTTATCACTTCTACTCTTAACTCACGGAGCACGTCAAAATATACAAGGATTTTACTTTCATCTCTAATGTCCTCCTTGTAAGTATACTCTAAACCATTCAGAACAAGATCGATCTTTTCTTCTTCATGCTCAGCCAGGAGTTCATCTAATACAATTGGGAAAGCCTTTTGCCGAATAAAATCATTTAACAACTTGTTATCATTTTCATACATCGTTATAGATAATCTTGAAAGCCTTCCTTCCATTCTGTGTATTCGCTTTTGCAGGCGCATCATTTTTACGGAGTTTAGAAATTTGCCTATAATAGGTATCGCCTCTGAAGTACCTTCGATTAACCCGTAAAGTCAGAATCAATCCCTAAAAACTGAGCTAGTCCATCAATATTATCTTGTTTCCAGTTCATCATAATCCCCCCTATGCCTCATGATTCGACATCAGGATGGATTTCCCTGCTTTACACATGTTCGTCTGCTGCAGAACTGCTTCGTACCAGTCCATTCACCCCAAACACATCGTTTACACTTATCCGGCTGTTTTATCTTATAACGTGGTCGCTTCAGACTATTACGTTTTCCGGCCATGTCGTCTTTCCTCCCGATTTCGTGGTAAGTTGCCCGCTGTCACTTTAACCAACCATTCAATCCATTTCATAATATCGAGCTCCTTCAATGAAATAAAAAGAAGCCGCTCCAGAAAGGAACGACTTCGAGTTATATATTCAGTTCTTATCTGCAGAGAGATTCGTCAGATCATTGCGACCTACCGGCCGCAGCAAAAACGCTGCGCTCTTTGCTTAAAGGCATCTGTACTTTGTAACTAGAGAGGAAGAACAAGACCATTTTACAGTCTTTCAAAAAAGACAGTCAAAGACAAAATCGTAGATATATTTCCGATTATCAGGCCTTATATGCAAAAAGCTCTCATTTTGAGACTATTTCATTTATGCGCTTGTCTTTACATCTTTTGCTTTCTTACTAGCACTCATTTTCTCTTTCATCTGGATAAGCATTTCAATCAGCTCATCCCGATTAACAAGTCTGACTCCGTTGGACTTTGCCAGTTTGTAGGCTGGCTCAGTATATCCACTGTTTGAGACAACCCAAGCTTCACTTGCCTTGTAGAGAGCAATAGCTCCATAAGCCTCTTGTACAGCTTTCAAACCGACATTCTTACTGTATCTTTTTGCCTGAACAACAATTCTCTTGCCATCTTTTGAAAGGACCAAATCTGCGCCATAGTCTCCAGCTGCTTGAGTGACCTCTGCCTTGTAACCTTGTGATCGAAACAAATGGCCGAGATACCTTTCGAACTGTACTCCATCCATTTTATCAATCTCAGCGATTCCAGATCTTTTCAGCCTTTGAGCTTTAGCGATACTAATGTTAATTAAGATAGCGATTGCTATGACGATACCGACGCCTCCAGCAACAAGTGAAGCCTCTACGGATTTTGTCATCGAGAAGACTAAAAAACCTGGAACGATAAACGCGAGACCCATTACACCCTTCAAGAATTCTTCCTGTTGTTTTGCTTTACTCTTCCTTCTAGCCACTCCCAACGACCCCCATTTGTAAACTTTCAGTTCCTTAGTTCGACACAAAAGGAGGAAATTCCTCCTAAATGTAGAACTTTAGACCTTGGGGAAAAACGGTTACAAGTTTTATATTGTTTTGAAGGTGGCTTTATTTTCTTACAGGTACAGAAAAAACAAGAAGAGGTGCGCCCTCCTCAAATATTGCTTTCTTATCGGCATGCGGGTTATTCTCGCCTTTTTCTATGGATACATCCTATCACGGGGAAACTGTCATGTGGTGCTCAACTTTATGTCATGTTGTGGTCAAATCCCGCTCATTTTACGTTCTAAATAAGCAAGACAAAACACAACCAGAATCGAAATTAGTTCCAAAGTATAATAATTATTAGGAGTGAGATTATTTTGACAAAGGTTAAACATCACTTCATTCCCGCATTTCATTTAGCTATGTTTACTCAGGGAGGGACTAAGGAAAGCATACTATGGGTTTTCGATCAAACAAATGGGAAGCAAAGAGACGCTGTTCCTAAAAGTGTAGGATATCAAAAGCATCTTTATAGTGTTGACCTACCTAACATAGAACCAGATGTAATTGAGGATGTATTCAAAGTAATCGAAGACAAAGTAGCGCCAATCATTAAAGAAATATGTAATACCAAACAGATACCTGCATCGGTTGAAGATTATAATTGGCTTATTAACTACATAGCGTTACTTGCAGAAAGAACACCAGTAAGACTCGAACACGTTACTAAGCCGATAAAGGAGATAAGCAAACTTATCTCGCAGATGACGCTTGCAACCCCAGAGAAATTTGAAGCATTGAAGAAAAAGATTGGGAGGGACGGAGTTGAATTCGATGAAAATGTCTCGTATAAAGAGCTAAAGGAATTTATATTCGGGGACAACTACACAATTTCAGTTGATAATAATACGCGAATCCGGGGTCTTTTTAATGCAATCGATGCGATTATCCCTTTTCTCGGGGCTAGAAATTGGACTGTAGTCTATTCGCCTCCCGAGATTGGAGATTTTGTATGCTCTGATAATCCAGTGTCCCTTCATTGGATAGTAAAAGAAAATCGAGGTGTTTGGTCATCACCTGGCCACGGTCTTAAAGAGACAGAAGTGAGCGTACCTTTAAGCAGCCGAGTTATGCTACTAGGAAGATTCGAAGAAGTTCCACCTATTATTGTAATTTCTTCAAAAATAGATTTGGCAAATCTTAACAGCTACACCGGTTTGCACTCTGATCGTTTTGTTTTCTCTAGAGAGAATGATTTCATCTGGTATAGACAAGACAATGCCATAGGCAATGTAGCTGATTTTCAACGTTTGATTTTCGAAAGGGAACATCAGATTGATGAATCTGTAGATAACGACGAATAGATGCTATTGACACCATATGAGTCATCGGCAAAAAGACTCTTTAACAGACGTTTGTTTTATTATCATTCAAAATTCCAGCGTTCTTCAATTCAAATAAACCATTAACTTCAATGTGTTGGCCATAGTTTTTCAATTTTTTTTAGGAGTGGTAAGTGTGGTTTTTCAGGATCCAGACAATTATAATTTTTACAAATTTGAGAACGAACTAAAAAAAGGCTCCGGTAATTTCATGAAATATATATCAGGCATATTGGAATCTCAAGGAACTGATAAGGTAATAATGATTATTAAAGCTTCAGGTATTGCTGTGAGTTTGTATGGAAGTACAAAAACAAAGGATGTTTATAATCAATTAATTGATAAGCTTTTGATAATAACAAATGGTAGTGAAAAACAAAAAATAAAAAAATTAATGGCTGAAGTAGATATTTTTGAAGACATTGTTGCTAAATTTAATCAAAAGCGTTCAGCATATTTTAATAAACTAGGAAAAGAACAAAACAAATATCAAGTGATTTCTTATCTACTTTCTCTTGAAAGATTCTTGGATTCCTTAAATAGGGATACAGATACAAGTAAGCATTTCAATGAAAAGATTGCTTTGTGGGATTCAGCAATTGAATCAACAGGGATGATTCTAAAATACTTTCTGTTCAATAAACACGAGTTTTCTGGCAGTAATAAAGCATTAGAGTCCAAAGAACTCGATTTATCAAGCAAACATTTATATTTTAGTACATACTGGAACGAAATAAACGATATAATTGAATATTGGAAATACTCAGAAGTAAATATTATCGATAAAACTAAAATAACATTTGAAATAGTTGATAATGGTTTTGAGTTGAATAATATGATTTCAAATGAACGATTTATTAACCTTCGTCAAGGTTGGCAAATGAGTTCTATAGGAGAAATAATTAATGAAGAATCAACTTCTGAATTGTCTGATCAATTAGAAAAATTAACTTTTCTATTCTCCACATTGTATTTCGGCTCGCCAACTTTAGAAGAGAAAGTAGAGAATATTAAACTAACCAAATGGATTAAAGCCTATCAATTACTTATTCATGAGAGTAAAAGATATATTAATAGAACCAGAAGAAATGATTTTAGAATTAAAAAATATTGTATTAGTAAAACAAAGAAAATGTGGAAAGAATTTTATAAGAGGAACGGCTTTTCGAGTGTAGAATTTGAAACTATTTTCAATTTCTTTATGTTTAATAGCAAATCACAAGATATCTTAGATTGCCCACTAATAAATATTGATGATCAGTTTATAATTTTGCCTTCATTAATAGCCCATTCTGACCCAGCTAGAGCGCTTGCTTCGAATTTTTTAAATAGGAATTGTAATCTTGATTTTAAAGGTCCTGGCTTTGAAGATAGAGTGAAAGCAGGTTTCAAGATAAATAATATAAGGCATTCTCCTTTGTACAAACGTGTAAAGGACACTGAATATGAATGTGATGTAGCTTTTGCAGTAGAGAATGATATATTCTTTGTCGAGTGCAAAGCTCATGTTCAGCCATACACGACTAGGCAACATGCAAACCATTTATATAAATTATATAAAGAGACAGCCCAAATTAATAGGATAGCTGACTTTTTTAGTAAAAATCCCGCTCTAATCAAAGAGCAATTAAAATTAGCTGATGATTTTCAGATTGAAAATTATCATCAAATATTAATAACAACTTCTATGGTTGGCACTCCACTATACGTTAATGGTGTATATATAATAGATGAGTCGTCATTTAGTATGTTTGTGGACAGAACTCCTCCTTCATTAATGTCGATTAGAGAAGGATCATACAAACAACAATTCACTCAAAATTTTGGCGTTTATAATGGAAACATTACAGTAGAAAAAGTACTAGACTTCTTAAAGTCTCCTCCTCAAATAGAAATGATGAAATCATTCTACTCTCAGCAGGTCATAGAACGTGATCTATATCGTATTTGTCGGCAATTAAAAACAAATAAAACAATATACATGGGAGAAGAGTTTGACGATCTAGATATTGAATTGCTTAATAAATATTATTCAGGGCAAATTGAATAATGAAAAAGTTTTTCACATTTATTTGTCCTAAATATAGTTAGGACAAATAAAAGAAGATCGGAAAGATTGAGACACATTTAGTCGTCTTTCCTCTCTTCTTTTATTTCAAAATTCTTCATTGTCCTGTTCAAAAACCCCCAGTAGTTTTAATGTGTTGGCCATGCTTTCAGTCCCTTCAATAATCTTCCGCCGAATGGTGCTATCAGACAAACCATGTCTGAAGAACAACAATGTTTCCTTATAGGAGTACCCTTGCAGGTACCTGTAGTTAACAGCCTTCCTTGCCTCCTCGTCACGGACCAATCCATATGCCCTCTCAAGCTGCTGAGTGTAAAATTGATACTGCTGATATACCCAACGCTGCTTTTCAATCAGAATCGTGGCATTCGCCGTCTTATCAGCGTGTAAATCATCCTGATCAATACGACGAGCAGCCTCGCCATCAATAGCAACTTGCTTCAAATCCTGCTCGAAGCGCTCAAAGTCCTGCATGAGCATCGTCATCTCTTTGTATTTACTGAGCAGGAACTTTGTCCGCTGGATCTCCGCTTCGTTTGCTCGTGGAAAGAGTTCACCTTGTCCCCATGCCATCGCCATTCCCCTCATTCCCCTTTATGCTATAATATTGAGAGAGGAAATATTTAGTTTATACCCTTGCTGCCCGCCAAAGTTGCAAGGGTATTAATTTTAGGAGTGAGCATTTTGAAAGATAACACTTCATACTATATGGAATCGAATTATACGAACAGAGAAAAATTATTTACTCACTTTAAATCCAATTTAACTACGAAAAAACTGCTCTTCGATAATAAATCCTATCGTTACTTTATAACTTCGATTATTTTATTAATGTTAGCTGTTCTTTTTATTATTTCGGCTGCATCACTTTCTTGGCTAAATAAACCTTCCTATGTTTTGGTTTTATTATTTGTTAGTGGTATATCATTGTTTATAATTTCGCTGGCTTTAACTACTTTTTCAGTAAAAGAGTCAAATAAATATATAGCTGAAAGATATCCTTTTTACAAAAATTTATTTAATGATAAAACAACCAAGGCTTTAAACGAAGAAGTATTAACTGCCTTGCGTTGTGATTTAATATACGAGAGTATCAGCACATGGAGCATCGACTTAAAGAATCTTGAAGAATTAATAGATTATTATGAGCTTAAAGGACAAGAACTAAAAAACACAAAATGGTATCCCATTACTTTATGGGCTTTAATTATCTTTCCAGTCTACGCAGAATTTATTGCAACCTTATACAACCCAACAAATACCTTCCTTGAGAAAGTATTGTTGCTCCTAGCACTTCTTTTAGGAGGAACGCTTCTCTTTTGGTATATCAACAAATTCAGACTTATACTCAACGCTGTACTTTTATTTGAAGCCGACAAATACAAGGAACTTGCTCGTGTGCTCAGGATAATTAAAACATTTCCATAGAATGATAGAGAGCAGCTTACGCTGCTCCTCCATCATTCATTTTCTTCCGGACCTCTTCTTTATACTTGGACACCTTGGTGCTCAACTGACCGGATGTCATACCCACATCCCTCGCGATCTCTCGCCAGGTAACACCATCGTTCCGCTTACGCTCGAACATTCCAGGAAAATCAAGCGGCAGATCTGGGAAGGAAGGACGCTGTGAAAGAATATATTCCTCCAGGGCTTCCGGGCTGATTTCATCATGTACCGTGACTTCTTGATCACCCTCTTTATCCTCAGCAGCAGGTTCAGACTGCTCACGCTCTCCTACCTCGAAGCTCATTACCTTGTCTTCACCTAAGCTCTTTTGCTGTGCCTTCATCCATTCCGGAAGGTCGCTGCCTTGCTCAGCTGTTCCATCACCCATGACTTCTTTTTCATAGTCATCCAGCTCGCCTTGGCCAGGCTCTGCCGGCTGAGCCTCTTCTTTACTTTCCCCAGGTTGTTCTTGAGTTTCTTCCGGAACATCAGCTTGTTCTGGATCATCGATTGGCAGCTCAGCCTGGTTTTCATCTTTGGTCTCCTCAACTGAAATCACCACACCAGAAGCATCAGCAGTAACTCGGTGGCCGCGTTGATAAAGCCTGTAAGCATCGTCAGCATCCTCCTCAAAATCGAATGCCATTTGCGGATCACCAACAAAGATGTTCACTTCATTACCCTGACTATTGCTGAGAAAATTCAGGTAAGGTTGAGCAGCCTTCAACGGAATTAATAATTTCATTTCCACATCTGAACCCTTGATGTTGATCCCTTTTTGAATTTCTGCCGTAAATTTCGCGTAGTGCTTATCCATCCAAATCACTTTCCCCTCGTTATATTTTTAGGATAATTCCTTGATCTTGACCTCGATGCGCGGCCGGCCACTGTACTTCTTCTGAGTGAACACTTCAACGACTTGGCTGTCGTCTTTCCAGATAACACCTTTCAATGCATCCTTTACACCCTTCAGATAATTGTCCACATCCGGTTTGGTGGTCGGTCGTATATCCCCCGCCTCAGCTGCTGCTGACTTCTTCTTGCTGAAGCTTTTAGGAATCGATCGGTAAACGGTAAGCATCATACCAACCGGACCTTCTAGAAGACTATCTGGCGCATGCTCTGCTGCAGCCAGGCGGACATAATCTTTGTAGTCCCGTGACTTTGCCGGGTCATAGGCCTTTACGAAGCCGCCGGCGGTGCTGAACTTTGGCCTTCCCTGCGCGACCGGCTCGCCGTATACGGTGAACTGGATCATAAGGCGTCGCCTCCCTTCTAGCTATGCCAGTTAAGACAAAAACTTCTCCTATCTGTTGACCGTTATCGTCGTAGATAATATCCCAGGGTGTGTCTTGATAAAACGGGTCGATCACGGCCTCATTACGCATGCTTTCTGCCTCCGATCGACATGGAAGCGCTGAATTCTTTAACACCCTCTTCGATTTCAGCCGGTGCCATATCCGAGAATTCAGCGAGTAGTTCCTTCTCGTCTGGTACCTGGCCGGTATGCAACAACCGCTGCCGCATGTACTCGTAAACATGCCAGTGACTCCACCTGCTGCTCATGTTCCACCTGCTCCCTTACGCCCAGCGGCGTTTATTCATCTCGGTCACCTTGTTCTGGCGCGGTCCCTGTGCGCCGGATTCTGTATGTGACCGTTCATAATTAACAAATTTATTGAACTGCTTTAGGAAGACCAGTTCCACGGTCCCTACCGGACCATTCCGCTGCTTTGCAATGATGATCTCGATGATGTTCTTCTTCTCGGTATCCTGGTTGTAATAATCATCCCGGTACAAGAAAGCTACAATGTCGGCATCCTGCTCAATCGAGCCCGATTCGCGCAGGTCACTCATCATCGGCCGCTTGTCTTGTCGCTGTTCTACGCCGCGGCTGAGCTGGGAAAGGGCAATAATCGGAACGTCCAGTTCCCGGGCCAGGTGCTTCAGTGTCCGGGAAATCTCGGAAACTTCCTGCTGCCGGTTTTCCGGACCTCGTCCCTTGCTTACGCTTGCGATCAGCTGCAGGTAATCAATCACGATCATTCCAAGCCCTTCTTGCTTTTTCAGGCGGCGACATTTCGACCGGATATCGTGTACGGTAATCCCCGGGGAGTCATCAATCACAATGTTCGTTGCGCCAAGGACGCCGGCCGCTTCGGCCATCTTGCTCCAGTCCTCTGAAGCCATATCCCCCATCCTCAGCTTGCTGGCCTCCAGGTTTCCCTCTGCGCTGACCATCCGCGTGACCAGCTGCGGTGCCGACATTTCGAGACTAAAGATGGCCACCGTGTCATCAATCCGACAGGCCACGTTCTGAGCAATGTTGAGAGCAAAGGCCGTCTTACCCACCGAGGGACGCGCGGCCACGATAATGAGATCGCTCTTCTGCAGACCGCCGAGAATGGCGTCCAAGTCTGTGTAACCCGTTTCAATCCCCGTCACTTTGCCGGTCTTGTAGACCTCCGACTTCGTTTCAGTGGTCTCGATGACTTCAACCAGCACATCGTTAATCCGCTTAAAATCCTGCTTCGGAGCTGCGCGATCCGTCAGTTTTGCTGTGGCCGACTGCATCTCCGTCAGCAAGCCTTGGACGTTACCTCCTGCAGCGGCTGCTGCGATCTGTGACTGCGCCGTCCGGATGACCTCACGCAGCAGATGTTTCTCTTGGACGGTCGCGACATAACTCTCCATGTTGGCCGTCGTCGGTACCGCACGTGCCAGCTTCGAAAGATAGCTTACACTGCCGATCTCCTTCAGCTCCCCATTGCTCTGCAGGAGAGAAGCCAGCGTGACCATATCAATGGGCTTCGCTTCCTCCCTGAGTTCTTTCATCCGTCCGAAAATGATCTGATGCTCCTTGCGATAAAACGCCATCGGATCCAATGACTCGGCATGCTCATAAACATCAGGCTGTACCAGAATCGCACCAAGAACAGAGCATTCGGCTGCTAGGTCATGTGGCAGCGCGAACTCTTCAGAAGCGTCCCAGTTTTGCATACACGGACTCCTTCCAACCTGGCGGCGGCGGACACGCTTCTTCTCGAGCACGGGCACGTTCGGCAAAATACTCCTCTGTGAAGGTCTTCATGCGATCACGCTCGATTTGCTCCCCCAAGCTCCCCCGAATCTCGGCAATGTTGGGCGGATATTTACTTGTCCGGATGTGATCGTCTACGTTTTGCACGGCCCGGTCGAATGGAAAGTCATGCAGGTATTTAAAATGGCGCTCCACGCTGTCAGCGCTGGTATCAAAGGCTGGATAGTTCTCTTTGATGATGATGAGCAAATCAATAACCTCCGCTCTGTCCACGTTCGCGTTCCTCCTTCGCTCGTCTGCGTAATTCTTCGAGTTCGCGCTGCTGCTTGTTCATTCGTTTCGGCGGCTCCAGCGGCACATTGTTTGTCTTGGGATCCTTGGGTTTATCCAGTGATGCCAAGTGATTTTGCCATGCCTCCTGAATGCCCTCCACGTAGTACAAAAAGCTCTTCGGCAGTTTGAAACGGGCTCCCTCACGAATTCGCTTGGCCTCAAGGAGGCTCTCCATAGTTCGGATGGTAAAAGGGTTAGGCGTACCTCCGGCGACCATCTTACCCATGGCTTCACGTTCGTTAGGAGTGACGTGGATGTCGAACTTGTGATGCAGTTTGCAATAAGCGTTCAAAATCTCAATCATTCCACCTGAATGCGGTTCTTCATGTTCATTGTCCTCAGTAGTAGTAGCAGTAAGATCTTTTATAATATCTTTTAGATCAGACATATTTGTCTGTTCACTCCTCGACTGATCGGACATTTTTGTCTGTTCACTAATGCTGTGATCGGACAATTTTGTCTTATCACTTCGGGGTGATCGGACATTTTTGTCCGACCACTTTTTAGAGTTTTTCACAGTCAAGATCAAACCTCGTGGAGCCCTGGTCACTCGTATGTAATGGTGTTCCTCTAAGGTGTCTAACCAGCGACTCACCGTCTTATCGTTTACTCCATACCGTCCGCTGATTTCTGACAGCTTCAGTGGCTTATTCCCTAGGACGATGCCCCAGACGGTTCCCCCCTCCTCAATCTCCGCTGTCGTGGAGCTCACGCACCAGAGGAAAAGCCATATCGCGCTGCCTATTTTCTTGTAGTGTTCTGGCTCCAGCAGTCCGGAGTACATCGGAAACGGGTAACTGCCTTCGGGCATTCTCTCATCCCCTTACTTGCTTTCAATCACGCACAATTTTAATGAACGTTGCTTCTACTCCCTTGGCCTGAGCTCCCACTTGCAGCCCATCTGTAAGGGATTCAAGAATTGTAGCGAACATCGGGCCGTATCCCACTGGCTTAAAATCAAGACCGATCAAAGAGCCAAGTGTGTAGGCTACCGTAGTATAAAAATGAGCACTCTGGTCGATACCGGCCTCCGTGGCTTGTGCATTAAGATCTGTAAGAAAATCGACGATCACCTTAGATCGTTGCGTAACCTCTTCTTCTGTCATTTGGCTCATATTGCACGCTCCCTCATCATTCGTTCTTTCCATTCCTTGTCCCCAAGGCACCGGCAAGGCGTTACCTCAAAATGACGCCGACCGAGAACGTAGGAGACAAACTTCCCTGAAGTTCGTTCATAATACATACCGTTTAAAATGGAATCTTCCGGCTGCTGATGATCTTCAAAAAGATCCAGCTGTATGGGTTCGTTCATGTTTTGTGCCCCCTGTCGTCCCGAAGAAAGACTATCGGGTATTTGACTCTTGTTACCGTCCATCCAGGATATCCCCGGGCGAAGTAGGCCCGGGTCTCTCGCTTGAATTCATCCGGATCCGAGGACATCAATTGCCATATCCGATTGCCCATCATGCTTCGCATTAAAGGTTTGCCGTCGATCATCGCCCGGCCACCTGGACCAACTTACCTGTCGTCTCTTGAATCTCACGTTTGAACCGCTCCTCATCGCTGTTACCGTCCGATAAGTGCAGCAGCCAGATTTCTTGGACTTTTCGGGTATCATTGGCTTTCAAGAAATCCTTTACATGCTCCAAACCAAAGTGAGACTTCAGCAACCGCTTCACTTGTGCCGGATGCAGGCTGCCGGATGACACTCGTTCTTTAATAATATCCATCGAATAATTGCATTCCACCATGATGTGGGTTAGATCCCGGAAGCGATGACGGCAGTAATAGGTATCAGTTAGAAAGACAAGCTTGTCCCCGGCCGAATTAGCCAGAAGAAACCCTAATGGCTCCTCAACGTCGTGTTGTATGTCAAAGGGTAGGATCGACCAAGTGCCAATTTGAAACGACTCCATTGCCTTGATGATCTTCAAACGATGTCCTGCCAACCCTCTGGCATCTGCTGTTCCCTGGCTGGTATAAACATTGATCCCTGCCTTCATAACATCACCAGCAGCCTTGCTGTGGTCCAGGTGCTCGTGAGTGATAAGGCAGCCGGCAATATCCGTCATACGAAAGCTCAGCGCCCGCTGCAGGGCTTTGTAAGGAAAGCCGGCTTCCAGCAGGAGAGCCGTGTGCCCGTCCGTTATCCGGTAGGCATTTCCCGCGCTGCTGGAGCCCAAACATTGAATAACGATCACCAGGAATCAGGGCTGGAATCAGCCTTCTCCCCAGGAGGTACATCACCACTGAAGTCCTCGAAGCTCATTTCTTGTGGTTCTTCATTCTCCTGGTGAGGAGGAGACTCGTCATCTCCCGTCCCTGCTGAAGTAGGCGGTGTGATATCAATAACTTTTTTATTGGCCTTGACGCTGATTTCCTGCTCAACTTCGGCTTCAGCAAAGTCGCTTTCCATCTGTTTGAGACGAAGATAATCATCATCAATCTTCTGGCTGTCAATTGTGATATCACTATGTGCGGCCCGGTATACCGTCTTCCAGCACATCTTGTCGTACCAACCCTCTATCGTTTCCTTGCCAACCTTTTTCCCGTTTTCCCATTTATCCTTTTCGCCACCCCAAAATTCAGGGCTCGCATGATCAGGTTTTCGCTTCTCAATTTCTTTGAGTGTCATCATGACTAACTTGTTCTTTTCAGGTGTTTTTGTGAAGGAGTGAAAGTAGAAACCTCCAAGGATCTTCCCTCGGTCAAAGGGGTTCTTGATCTCAAATTCGTAGCTCTCATGGGGATGATTTGCATCCTTTTTGATGGGCACGAAATAATCGTTGGAGTATACCAGTTCAACCGTTACATGGTCCGGAACATCCAAACCGTATTTGACGGACTTTAATTCAAGCCCCCGGTACCCTTCGATAAATCCAATGTCGTACTTGCCAGTATTGTTGTTTTTAAATGGAATCAGGCTGATATGGTTTGGCTGAGCTGGATCAAATCCGATTCTTGCGTAAGCCACAACGTCTCGGGACAATTTGTCCATGTTCACGTTAGTCCAGGTTACCGGCAAGGAATCGCGGTACTTTTCGGATTTCTTTAGTCGCTTTTCCTCCGTCGTCTTCAGTACGCTATCCAGTGCAATGAAATAGTTTTGTGCAAGCCGTTTCTGAAAATTTGTAAGAGCAACTTCCCCTACGCTGGATCCAAACTCTGCAATTACCTTCGTCATGAAGCGTTCTGATTGAGTCGGCTCTTTCTTCGTCACTGCCTGCTGATTTTGATCGCTCAAATTAGATCGCCTCCTTCATCTTGTTATGAATTACAACGCGCAGCTGCTTGTCTTCTTCGGACACAACCAGGCGAATAATTTGGGCATCCGTCTGAATCAGCTGCGTTACCGATTCAGCATTATCAATGAAGATGGGAGCCGAGAAGCCATAGTGCTCGCTGAGCGTATTAATGATGTCCAGCCCTACATTGATCCTTGCTGCATTATTCAAACCTCCGTCGTAAGGAACGCCGTTATAAAGCGTCTTGCAGACATCATTCAAGCCGCCATTGAGCTGTTCCTCGAAAAGACGAAATCGTGCATATTTGAATTGGCTGTTAATTTTTGATTCCAGCAAGGAGACCTTTGTCCGAGTAAACTCTTCCGTCAAAAACAGCTCGTGCTCCAGTTGTTCGTATTCAGCAGCGAGTCTCCGCTCTTGTTCAGCGAGTTCTGCGATCCGTTTATTAGTAGCGGCCGCATTCATAATCTTGACCTTGTCCGCCTCCAGCTCGCTAACCTGGTCACGAAGCATTCGAATTTCCGCTTGCACCTTAGCGGCCGCATCTGAAGTTGAGATACGAAGCTGTTCAATCTCATTCCCGATCAGTTCTGCTTCTTTTTGCTTAGCTTGATATTCGGAATTCTCTGCAGGATCAGCTACAGCTGCCTGCAAATCAGACAATCTCACTTCTGCTGTCGATACTTCCACTTGCTTTAAAGACAGTTGTTTTTCAAGCTCTACTAGGCTTTCTTCCAAATCGAACATCGAGTGCTTCAGTTTCCTGACTTCTTCAGCAGCTGCCTTGCCATCAGAACTAATACGTTCCAGCCGCTGGGACTTGGAAAGATTAAAATCGGCAAGTGCCTTGTCTTGGGCAGCCTGCACCTGGTCTGCGGGAAGGGCTTGTCCGCATGTCGGACAACTTTCATCATGGGGATGCTCGTGAATCAGAAACTCCAATGCATTCGTAGCATGCCATTCTTCTCTGAGCCGGTTCGCTTGGCCCTCCGCTCTAGAGATTTGTCGTTGGTATTGCTCAACCTCTCGCTGACCTGCTGAAATGCGCGCCTTCAAATCGGACGCTTCTCCCTTGAGGTTTAGTAGCAGCTTGCTCTGTTCATTCGATGCCCTCACGCTGTCTGCCTGAATGGAATGCTTGATTTCTATCCGCTCAGTATTGATTTCACGTAGGCGCAGCTCCTTTGCAGCCAGTTCCCCGCCGGAATGAGTGTGCTGCAGTTCTGCCGTTTTGGCGTCGATCCTGCGGTGCAAGGTGTCGATGTCCTCCTGCAGCAGTTCTTCATCCAAGTCGGATACGTCCGGCATACTACGGCGGACCTCGTCAATCCGGGTCGGGATCTTCTCCAGTTCCTTGTTAATTTCCGATCGACGGCTTGCAATGACTTTTTTGTGGCTGTCGATACTACGTTCGCCCAAGATTTCCGTAAGTGGTGCCAGTTGCTCGTTGCTGCTGATGATCTCGTTATCCGTCAGATTACCGCAGACTTCTAGCAGCACCTTTCTTCTCGCGTCTGGTTTTAATACTTCGTTAAAATAGGATGGGCTTGTCAGTAGTTTGAAGATGTCCTCACTGATCAGGGCATCAACCTCAGTTTTGTACTGGTTTTGTTTGACTGGGACCCCATCAACAAAGTAATTCGTCGTATGCCCGTTGAACTCGGAAGTTGCCGCTCCGCGTTTCCGAGTCCATTTTTCCGTGAACACCTTCCGGAATGTCCGGCGGCGGCGGTCCACCATAAGGACGGCCTCCACCTCATGTTCCAGACCGTGCTGTACAACTTTCCCCGCCTGATCCAGCTCCTTGATTTCAAACTCTGAACGATTGCTGCTATCCTTTCCGAAGAGAAGCCAGATAAAAGCGTCAAATAATGTCGTCTTCCCTGTTGCGTTATCACCAAAAGCGTCCACGTCCCCGCCATTGGCAGCAAGGACAAACTCTCGAAATCCTTTAAAATTGCGGAGCTTCAGGTCCTCCAATGTAATTCTTTTCAAGCGATTCCCTCCTCTTTAATGGAATATTGAAGTTGAACATCACAGACCGATGAATCAATCACACCCGATTGATGAGCCTTCTTAAAGTGCTGGCGAATCGCAGATTCAATTTCAATGAGCTGGTCGTCTGAAGCAACGATCTGTACGCTGCCGAAGCTGCCGCTGATTTCGAGCGCAGCCGGGTTATATGGAGTTGCAGGCAATACCTTTGATTCGGTGTTCTGCTGGCTCAAATCCACTGTGTAGGCTGAATGTGCCCCCAAGTCGGTCACTCCCTCTTGTTTGATTTGCCCCCATCTGTTATAGTGGGGGCATCAAAATTAAATTTTGGCACCAGACGAGACCCGTACCCGCGGGTCATTTTCTTTTTGATCATGTTCAGCAATGTTTTGCCACTCTACGATGACTGGGCAATTTTCAATACTGGCAATAATCTGTTCGTTCTCATCGATCACCCAGAATTCTGAAATGTTGTCATCACCCACTTGCTTGATCTCAATAATCTCCCGGTTATTGACCTCAGTGCCGACTTCAAAAAATCTCGTCGGATTACTGACAACGGTCAGCTTTTGAATTACTTGCATGCTTCTTCCTCCCTTCGTATGTAGTTATCAAGCTGGTCCAGATAAGCACCATCTTGGATGCGTCAGCCGCATCTCCCGACACCAGACAGGAGTAAGGTTATGATACTGTCCGATGTCGGGAGACAAAGCCGAAGCTCTGTCTTATATATTCAGTTCTTGCTCGATCCGGTTCAGGACTACCGCCATTTCAGGTGCAGGCAAGGTTTTTAATAAATACGCTGCATTTGCCCAGTTAAGATAGGCTTCCTCGCGTTGACTTTTGAGCTCATTTAAACGCTGGATGTTATCTGGATCCTGCATAATTAGTTGCGAAATGGAGACTGTACTGGCCCTGAGTGCTTGTGTGGTAGCAATATATACATCTGCAGGTGATCGGGAAACTGGGGTATTCATAGCTCCAAACCCTTGCGCTTCTGACGTTCAACAATTAAAATAGATGACAAGAGACTCTTAAGACGTGTTCTCAAACGGGACTGCCCTGGCCGGCGGTCTTTTTTCATTTCCACTTCATTTTCTGCGAATCGGATCATGGTGTTTAGATAGGTAATTCCATCAATCAACTTGTTAGGATGTATCATTTTATCCGGATTACGAACAATGATATGCAGGTTATGTTCAGCATTTCTTCCCGCCTGCAAAGCTTGTCTTACCAAATCACTTCTCAACATACAGAAACCTCATTTCATATACTTTTTCGATTTCATGACTGAGCGGTGCTCTTTCCAAGTAGCGAGCCATGAAAAGGAATATTCTTTACACAGCACCGCCGCTAGATGGGTCAGCGCGGTGATCGCCTCGACCGTTTCCATAAGCAGCCGCTTAATCTGCTGGCGTTCCGACTCATCGATCTGCTCATTTGTCTTGCTAATAGGAGCTTGTCCGGATGCAGTAAGCACTTCTTTGATCTCTTCCACGCTCTTGATTAATACACTCGCCCTATGTAAATCCACATTGTTGAGCCAAGGTGCAAAGGCGCCACCGGTCACTTCTCCGGCTGCCGCAATGTATAACTGACCGTCATCGTAATACTGGGTGGTAGATGCCATAACTTCTTTGGATGGCTTCCTTGTGCCCTTTATGACTTTTCCAATGAGTGAGGCATCTACATGTGCTGCAGTCCCGGCATTCCCTCTTGTGTCTCCTTTGCGTTTTAATACTTCATCGAGTGCTGATCCGAATTGTCCGATTGCCATATCTCGATCTTCTCCTTTGTCCGATTATTGGGATGATGACGGACAAGGAAATGCTGTAATATGAAGTTGTTAGTAAGACTTTCCCCTCTCGTCATCCCCTTCGCCGCTGGCAGCTGGTACCGCTCCAGCGGCTTTCTTCTATCCTCTTCAAGTTTTCATGCGCTTCCTTCAGCACCCGTTTCCGCTCAAGCTTTGATATACTTTCGTGATTTATAGAATAATGTGGGAGCGACATGTTCAATGCGATCTCAGTATCGATGTTTTTTAGCAACCTTCTGGTAACAATGGCTGATACACAGGCGGATCGAGATGTTTGACGTACCCATCTAAATCGCATCCTAGGCTCCTTCCTCGAGCTCAACATCTTCCTTTTTCTCTGGATGAGGAGCCTCGTGTACGATTCTTAGGGCTTCGACCATCCTCTCCATGTCTGGCTCATATTCAGCTCGATAAGTTATTCCCGATGGATTACCCATGTTCTTCTCCTCCTAATTCAAATTCCAAAAGGACATAGCAACTTCAGCTCGGCTCAAGATTGACTTCTTAAGAATCAGGCGTTCCACGTACTTCTTATATGTCCTGGATGTTATTCCACTTTTCACACCACTTCTCTATTTTGCTATTTTAGCAAATCCGAGACCAAAAAAATTTTCAATTCTACATTCTAATTTATTTGCAAGTGCAGGCAACTGGTTCGCTTTGAAAGAGTAACTCCCCTCCTCATACTTCATATATGTTGATGCATTCTTAAAACCTAACGATTCAGCCAAGTCCTGTAATGATAATCCCAGCTCAAGTCTCCGCTGCTTTACAAACTCCAGATTTACTTCACTGGTGAATTGCTCTGACTTTTTACCCACTTTACACCTCCTCGCTAATTTGCTGTTTCAGCAAACCTTCTTGCTTTAATATACATTGCTGTTTTAGCAAAGTCAATCACTTTTTTGTTGTTTTAGCAAAATAGTTTTTTCTGTTTTAGAAAAATGTTAGAATATCATTGCCATATTAGAAAACAATGAGGAGAGTGGCATACTTGTCCGTTGCTGGAGACCGTATTAAAAAATTAAGAGAACGCGAAGGTCTCACTCAACTTGATCTGGCAAATAAAATTGGGATTAATAATAGTGTTCTTTCGCGTATCGAAGCAGGCAAACGTCCTGTTGAGGATGTTGAAATGAATGCATTTGCTGATTTCTTTGATGTCACTACCGATTATTTACTTGGTAGAACAGACTACCCTAAGGGTTACCAGACGAATATGTCATTTTACGGTGGACCAGAACAATACACACAGGATGAAATAGAGGAAATGGAGGCAGCCCTTGAGAGATATCGCGATATGAAACGCCGGGCAGCTGAACAAGCAAAGAAAGACTCGAAGAAATAACAAGCACTCCAGCCTATGGGAATATATAAGGATTATAAGTAACTTTCTGCTTAACAGCCCTATCGGGCTTTTCTTTTACATCAATAAACGAACATACATTCCCTTTTCGAGGTGTATACATGATTTTTCCTAACTATTACGAAACTACACTGGAGCAGTGGGTATCTAATCGTTACCGTGCAAGTCGTATCCTTCAACCAGAGGATATGGATTTAGATCGGATCAGTGAGGTATTTCTTGTTGATCTACGTTATGATCAATGCCTGCCATTTTCTGATAATGAAGAGAGAGTTATCTTCTTAAACAAGAGGGACCCCCATCCTATTGCACGGATGGTATACTTCCATGAACTCTGCCATGTGCTTAGACATGCCGGAGATCAACGAAGAATGAACAAACTCTTTAGAGATGGCCAGGAAGCTGATGCAAAAGCCTTCCTGTTATACGCGTCAATGCCTTTCTTTATGATTTCTCAACTTGACATCCCCGAAAACCAAAAGGGCGCAACATATTATCTAGCGAAATTGTTTAGTGTACCTCCAAAACTTGCTAAGCAGCGACTCCTTCAAATTCAAAGAAGAGAGCTCCAAAGCACCCTGATGTTGTCTAGGTTACCTATTGCAGGTGATGAGCCGGTTAACGTCCCGACAGAAACACAAATCTATGCATATTACGATCCAGCGGGCAATCTGGAGTGCCCATCACAGTTGATACTGCATATTGATGAACAAACTTTACATACATGTGATGTGCTTCAGTTTTCTTTAGACGATTCCCTTGCTCATATTGATGAGAGTGAACTACATGTTTTTGCTGCTTGCCTACCTGTATTAAGCGATGACCTAGATTACAAAGATGGCAAAATCAGCTTAAAACTTCGTCATCTCACAAACAGATACAATTATGCTTCACAAAGCTTTGTGATTCAGATGAAAGAACTCAAAACTGTTATGGAATTTAACGGAGCATATTGCAAATAAGGAGGATTTTCCTATGATAAATTTTGCCTCAGATAATGAAATCAAAGATGTTGCCATATACCCTCGGGTCTCCAGTGACGATCAACAAGAACGTGAAACCATCCAGAGCCAGATTGAATTTGCAATCAAATATTGTGAGCTTCATGGTTTAAATATTGTTGATTGGTATAAAGATGATGGAGTCTCAGGAACCGTCCCTCTTAATGAACGGCCGGAAGGCAAACGACTTTTAGAGGATGCTATGGCTGGTAAGTTCAAAAGCGTCCTTATATATAATATGAAACGTCTTGGTAGGAAGGCTCGAGTGACACTTGATGCCATCTATGAGCTCGAAGAATACGGAGTTACTATCAAATCCATGACCGAACCTTTTGATACCAGTACGCCAATGGGTAGATTCGTCATTACTGTCCTGGCTGGTCAAGCTGAGTTTGATCGAGATACCCTCCTCGAAACCCTCTGGCATGGTGCGAATCGAGTTGCTCGCCAAGGTCAATGGCTGGGGGGGATCGTACCATATGGATATGTGGTTGTAGATAAATTTCTTCAAGTGAACGAGGATATGCTACCAGGCAAAAAAGATTTATCTGAAGCCGGAGTTATTCGGCTGATGTATCACCTTGTTGGAAATGAAAAATGGTCAACTGTACAGGTAGCAGACTATTTTAATTCATTAAAGATTCCGCCTTCTTATGTCAAAGATGGTCGGAAGTTGAAAAGGGGAAAAAGGAAAGAAAACACGGCTGGGGTTTGGACCCCAGGGCGAATCAGAAATATGATCGTGAACACGACATATAAAGGGCTTCACGTATACGGTAAACGATCTAAGAAGGATCGGGAGCTCATAGAAAGAGAAGTCCCATCGATTGTCTCAACTGAACTATGGGAAAAGACACAACAATCCCTGAGCGATAATCAAATAGAAGCTTTCAAAAATCAAAACCGAAACAATCTATTACGAAGCATTATCAAATGTGGATCCTGTGGATTGACATATCATGGTGCTGCATTTGCTGGACGGGGGCGTAAACCTCAGGCTTATTATATTTGTGGGGGTAAGACTGCTTACCGAGGGCCTGCTCAAGGTAAGTGTCGATCCAAGAACATTCCCGCTGATTGGATAGAAAAACAGGTATGGGATGAGTGTATTCAATTTATTAAGAATCCAGAAGAAGCCCTTGATCTTTTAGGTGCCGGCATGCAGGTAAGAAAGTCAAAAATCGGAGAATACCTTACGGAAAAAGAAATTGTACAGAAAGGCATCGCTGATAAGCAAAACGATCGTCAAGGTATCCTAACCCTATATCGCCAGAAAATGATAACAGCTTTGGACGTTGAAAAACAGCTACAAGAAATAATGACCGAGACCGCTTTACTTGAACAACGACTACGAGAGATCGATCTATTAATTAATTCCGAGAATGATGCGAGTGTTGAATTCAGCTCTGCCGAAAATTTGCTCAGGACCCTCAGAATGAAAATTGAAAACGATCCATCATTCGAAACCCGGCGTCAGGTTGTTAAAGCACTCGTTGATGAAATTATTATTGAAACCATTCCATCTCCAATTGGTGGAAGACCAAAGGCAGAAATAATTGTTCGGTATTTATTTAAAAATTCCAAAGCACCAATCCACACGGGTGTCCGTGCGGCTACTTCGGAGCTGAGCCGACAGGCCTTCATCGGTGTACCTGCAGTCTGCCTAAAGTTTCAGCCTACCGTGCCAAAATATCCGGACCGCTGCTGGACCGCATCGATCTTCAAGTGGACGTACCAAGACCTAAAGAGCGCCCAAGTGAAAGCCAAGCCTTATCCTCTGCGGATATGAAGCAGCTTGTCCTGTCCGCCCGGGATATTCAGCTGAGCAGATACCGCCACACCCGCTTTTCATGGAACAGTGAGCTGCAGGGCAGCGCACTGCGTACCTTCGCCAAGCTGGAGCGAGAGGCTTCCGATCTGCTGGATACCACACTGGAAGCGCTGGGCCTGAGTATGAGAGCCTATGATCGTATCCTAAAAATATCAAGAACGATTGCCGATTTAGAGCATTCTGACATCATTCGCTTTACACATGTGGCAGAGGCTGTACAGTATCGCCAGCTGGATCTGTCACCCGTCAACCAGGAGGAGGTCTAAAGCATGTAAAAGCGCCGGCGGCGTCACAATGACGGCTGGCCGGCGCTAATTATATAGGGCTCGATATCAGGTTTAGAAAATTTGTGAATTATGGCCAAGTAATCGTCTGCGGCGGGGATTGGCGCGCGCAATGACATCTTCCGGCGCTTTATAAAACACATTGTTGTCGTGACTCAAATGGGGGACGATAAATTTTTTGCGATATATCACCTGCTGAACATACCTGGGCGAATGGCTCATGTGAGGAGCACCGCGATGCCATATCTGGCTGTTAAACACCAGGCAGTCTCCTGCTTTAGCCAGAATGGATACCGGTCCCTGACCGTTATAGCTCTCAATATGCTCGGTAAATCCCAGATCCTTGCCGGCCCGGTGAGAACCCGGCACAACCTGGGTCGGTCCAAGCTCCTCAGTCACATCCTCCAAATAATAGAGGGCATTCATGAGATATACCGGTAATTGAATCCGTGCATCCAGCTCCACACCTTCAGGGAGCGGGAAAAATAACGCTTCGTCCACATGCCACTTGCTCACCGCATTATGATGCTGGGTTCTCATCCCGTTCATGCTGCTAAGCTGGCAGTCTTGACCCAACACCTCTTCAATAAATTCACTGATGACGGGATGATCCACAAGCTCCTCAAACACTTCCCCGTGCTCAAACATCGGACCCTGCAGCATAACACGTTCATCCTTGCCCTCAAAAGCAGCCATAATCCCTTGCTTGATCTGAGCGGTTTCTTCAGCGTTTAATACCCCTTCAAACAAAACATATCCGTCTCTGTGAAGCTGCTCCAGCTCTCTTGTAAATCGATCCGCTGTAATTTTCATCTTTTCATGATCCACCTTTCTAAATTGGCATTGATTTGTTGTATTTGTTGTATTTGTTACATGGATTAAGGATTATAGGTTACGGAGCTTCTTCATCCGGCTTCCGGTCAGTGAATGCTCGGCGATCACAATTTTTTGCGGTATTTTGTAAGCAGGAAGCCGATCTCTGCAATGCTCCCATACCCGCTGGCGCAGCTCGGCAAGCTTCATCTCTTCCCGGAGCGAGAGCGTGGCCTTGATCAGCTGTCCCGTAATTCCACTGGCCTCTCCGCTGACTACGGCAGCTTCTACAAAGGGAAGCTGCTGAAGCACATCCTCCACCTCCGCCGGGTACACCTTTTCGCCCCCGACATTGATCATTTCTGAACGCCGGCCCAGAATTCGGATAAACCCCTCTTCCTCTAAAGCTTCATCCCCCGTCTTCAACCAGCCGTCAGTCGTAAAGGGATCCGGTGCATTTAAATATCCCATCATGGTCCAGGGGGATTTGACTTCCAATAATCCATCCACAATCCGGTACTTCACCTGCTCGCTTTGTATGGAAAAAGCTAATCCTTTTGAGCCGGCAGAGCGAGTCGGCAGTACTCCCAGCTCAGACATGCCATAGGCCTGATTCGTCTTGACCCCGGGAAAGGCCTGATGCCAGGCTTTTAGTGTTGAGGGCGGCATCACCTCGGATCCGTAGGATACCACCTCTAGACTCGACAGATCATACGCCTCGTACGTTTTACTCATGAGAAGGAGATTCATGAAGGTGGGAGAGACCGGCAGCGCCTGAATGCGGTGCTGTTCAATGGTTCGGCACACTTCTGATGGAGAGCGGTCCTTCAAAATATACAAGGTGCCACCGCTGCTTAGCGTTCGGAGCATCGTATTCATCCCGCCGATATGATCCAAAAGCATGAAGGGAATCGTTTTGAGTGCTCTTCCCTCCCGCTCATACTTGGATAACAGGGCCGATGTCCGGTGCACTGCAGCTTTGCTCGCGCCGGAAGAGCCGGATGAAAAAATAATCAAGCCCCCGCTTTCTTCTCTTTGCAGCTGAAGGAGCAGCGGATGGGTCACCGTGAATCCCGGAGCCTCCAGGGCAAGAAGCCCTTCCCGCCCGGCGCTGCAGCGAAATGCAGCCTGTGTTAGAACCGCATATTCGATCCGCTTGGCTTCCGGGAGCTGTGCATCCATTACCGCAGTAATGCAGTTCATCTTCCAGAGTGCAAGGAGAGCGGCGACAGCCTCGGGGGAATATGGCTCTTCCAGCGTTACTATGGAGCCTGCCATCCCCTTCATTTGAACCTGCTGGCCGATGAAATGTATGTTCTGAAGCAGCCAGCCGTACGTGTATATTTCATCATTGCAAACTAAAGCCGGTCGTTCCTTCCAGCGGGCGAACCGCTGCAGCAGCTCCTCACACTCCATGATGGCTTTCCTCCCTCTGCAAAGACAGCTGCCGGCTGACATAGCCTGCCAAGGAGGCCACGGATTGAAATGGATTCTCATTCTGCGAAGCAGCGGCCAGCTCCGATAACGACAGACTGACCTCAAATTCTTCTTCAATACTTTGCTCCACAGCCACTAGCAAGGTAACCAGGCCTAAGGAATCCAGCTTGCCATCCCGGCCATAGAGCGGTGTTTGAAGCCCGCACTCTACGGGGATGCCTGTATTCTGATAGCGGTTCATTTCTGCACAGCTGTCCAGAATAATTCGGGTTAACGCCGGCTTGTCCAAATCTTTCGCCTCTGCATCCGTACTCCATTGCTGAAAATGACCTCGGTGCTTCAAAACACTTCCCATTTCCTCAAACCAGCGCAGCTCATCCTCCGCCAGCTGCTGGATGGTCTGCCGCGCGGGCTGCAGCCATCCGGGACGGCGCAGACTGTGCTTGAGCTGCAGCAGCTTGTGTGCCTGCTCCCAGCTGGAAAGCAGATGTTCATACCGTGAGGTCAGTTCTGTAAAAGGCGACCCTGCAACAGAAGCAGTCTCCAGCATTAAATCGCGAAAAAAATACCGGCTCCATCTCATATCAAAGGTAAATGCCGCTGCAAGCCTCAACCCATTCTCATCATTCTCGCTTAAGCTGTGCAGCTGATTCAGCAGCTCGCGGGTGACACGCTGGCCAAAGAAATACGTGCGCCCCCCCTGATGGACCTCGCGGCCGGCCATAAATTCCTGCACAGTGGTTGCAGCGGTTTGCAGTAAAATGTCCAGATATCCTTGGGCATGCAGCCCTTCATCCGCTTCAATATCCAGGGTGGAATAGGTGTAGAGCTCTTCTTTCTTTTTGGCAGCTGCAAGCTCAGGGATGCATTTGTTGCCTCTCCAGAACGCCTGAAAGTTCTCCATAGAAATACTGCCCTGATATTTTGCCGGGACAGGATCATATACGAGCAGCTCGTCTTCTTTGATTCCGTAAACAGCCAGCCAATGATCGACCAGATACAGCCGGGACTGCGGCTGGACCAGCTTTTCAATGTAATTGGGATTCATATAATCGTCGCAGTAAGGCAGATAATAGCTGCTGCCAGTCGCCAGAAACAGCTCCCCGCGGTCGATACAGCGCTTAATCTCGCCAAGGCCCTCTTGAAAACCGGGCAGCTCTCTGCGCGATTTCATCCTCCATACCGGCTCACCATAATTCAGCTTGTGATGATAGGTTTTGACCAGACCCTCACTAGAGCAGGAGGGCAGGCCGTACAGCCGCGAATTTGCCAGCAGACTGAGGCTGCTGTGACATCCCTGTCGCTGCAGTACCTCATGAATCAGTGGAAAATGGCAAGGATAGTAATAAGGGATCTCCATGACCGGATTAAAAGATGGTATTTGACGGTTCATGCTCTGCCCCCTTTTCGTTGGATGCTCTATTCATGGAGCTGTCCCATCCCGAAATTGTATAATGCAGCTTCAGATCCTGATCCGCGCGAAGTCTTCGATTGGTCATGACTTGTCCCTGCTTCCCCGTTTCAAAGCGACGGAAGCCTCGTGTAAACCGAAAATGGAAGCCTGCATTCCGTGGAACCTTGAAGCTCCCCTCATATCGGCCTTCACCGGTATAATCCAGCTTCATTCCCATCCCGCCGTAAATGCTCGCCGCAGGCTGCGCTTCAACAGGCGCCTGGGCGCTGATATGGATGGTGACAAAGTTTGGAAGCTGAGGGATGACGGTGATCATTTTTGTGGCGGTCAGTCCCCGAGTACTCAGCGTGATCTCAGATGTCCCCGGTTTCTGTGGCTTCAGCTCACCATAAGATCCGACCTGCAGCACTTGGGGATCTGATGAGGTATATTGCCCGTCCAGGACGCTGACGGCAAAGCCGCTGTCGTAACGAAGCACGCCGTTCATCACCGAGCCTGTCCCGTCCAAACCGATCTGGTCCCGACCATGCAGCAGTAGACTTGACGGATTACCTATTCTGCCGAACATGTAAAGGAGCGGAATATGTACCCGATCTCCCCAATCTTTCTCCTGATGGGCGGCTTCCGGCTCTTCCAGATAAGCAATATCCTCCATGTACCGGCTGCCACGCTCCATACAACGGGTCACAATGCTGCGCACCTGAGAGGGAAGAAACAGACCCTCTGCATCCCCGATATCCATCCACATGGAGACGTCCGGCTTGCTGTCTTTTTCGAGAACCAGTACCTCCTCCTCAAGAAATGGTTCCGGATCTGTATGCAGGGTCGGTTTGACAAAATACGGGGACATCATGATCAGCTTGCCGAACACGTCCGGCCGCCGCATGCCGATATGATAAGTCGATAGCCCTCCCGCCGAAGCTCCAATTAACCCTGTGTTAGATGAATCCCTTAACGTTCGATAATGGCTGTCAATATAAGGCTTGAGATCGTTAATAATAAAATCCTCATATTGAAGTCCGGAGCACCCTATATGCCCTGCTTCGCTCTCCGGCGCTTTATAGTGATAGAACTCGTTATGCGTGAGCGGGCGCAGGTGAGCAATACCAACAATAATCAAGCCGTCTATATACCCTTGCTCCATGAGCCGGTCCGCCGCCGCATGAATATACCATGCCTCGGTGCCAGGTGAAGCGGGCTCGAACGCTCGCTGACCAGCATGCATATACAGCACCGGATAGCGTCTGCTTCGATCATAATGATAGCCTGGCGGCAAATACACAAAAATACGCCTTTCATTGTTCAAAAGCTTCGCCTTAAAGCCGTCCAGCCTCTCAATGACTGATGATGTCGTCAATGGTCACTCTCCTTTTCTCGTTGAGGAATCTCCATTAGTTCAAACGTTTGCGCAAAATGGAAGCCGTGTCTGTGATGATTGTGGTCCGGCGCCTCCTTTCATGTCAGGCTACTTACTGACTGCTTACTCTAAGCAAGCGAATTCGGCTCACGTTCTTGGATTCACTCCTCCTTGGGGCTTCAGGAAGAGAAATTAAAACAACCCCGCCTCTGTGAAAGAGACGGGGTTGTACCAGGCACCTGATGTGCTATGGTAAACATGGCCCTCAGATTGTTGCTTGCTTAAGGTCTATTCTAAATCCTGGAAAAGGTTTTTGTAAACCATTTTTATACGAAGGATGAAAAAAAAAATCTATCCTACATCTGACGACAGACTGGAATTAAAAAGCATCCTGGATATGCTCCAGCGACTCTGTGCTCAAATCAGGCAGAAGCGATACAGCAATAACATCAAAGCGTGTCTGTGACGGATTGACGCCTTTATAGTGCAGGTAATAGCCGGCAATGGCGCGAACCTGCTGCATTTTTCGAATATTGACAGATTCTGCTGGGGTGCCGAAGATCCCTTTGCTGCTGCGGCTTCGAACCTCCACAAACACCAGGGTATCTCCTTTCGGGGAGGATACGATAAGATCCAGTTCCCCATAACGGCAGCGCCAGTTTCGCTCGCGGATTGTATAGCCGAGTGTGTGTAAATACCATGCTGCGGCCTGCTCTGCGGCTGCTCCTTTTTGCTGCCTGGTGGCTTTGACAGGCTCTCCATTAGGATTCATGGATTCGCCCCTCCCTGGCTTTAGTCTCCGCCCGGTACACATAGGTCAGCACCTCGGCAACCAGCTGGTACAGCTCTGGAGGAATTTGCTGATCCAGATCCAGCTTGGAGAGTACCTCTACCAAGGCTGCGTCCTCCTGCACCGGGACGCCATGCTCTCTGGCCCGTTCAAGAATTGTATCGGCCAGCTTTCCCTGTCCTTTGGCAGTGACGACTGGCGCTTCACTGTCACCTGGACTGTATTTTAAAGCTACGGCTTTTTTGAGCGATGCGGGAGCTTCTGAGGAGAGGTCCTTCATATTTTCAGATCCACTCCTTTGTAAATATCCGGTGTATATTCATCTGCAACACGGCTCTGAGATTTGTCTGAAGCCGGAGTAATTTCCGGAAATGGAGTCGTTTTCATGCTCAGCAGCTGATATCCGATGTCTTCAACCGACTGTGCCAGCTCCTGACGCCCGGATTGGAACAGCTCCTCCGCCCAAGGCTCATTATTTTTCATCTGGATGCTCACGATATTGTCTACGACCTGCACGTCAATCACAGTGTGTCCCAGTGTGTTCATGTTCAGATCAAACCATAGCCGGCAGTTATGATGATCCAGCTCACCCTTGCGGCCCCGCCTCGACTGCACATGGACGGCTGCAGTCTGCTCACCGTCCGGACCATGAAGAGGAATGAACATTGTGATCTGGGCAAAAGGCGCCGTGCGATCTGTATTCAGCAATAGCTGCTGGCCGGTCAAATGCTGCAATAACTGCTGTGCTGCCTCCTTGAATGCCGGCGGCAAATCCGCTGCCGAGAGCTGCAGCAGCAGCCCCTTTACCGTCTCCTGGATTTCGCTTCCAGGCTGTGTACCGGCTCCGGTGAGGACGGGAGGCATGAGCGGCGGACTGAGCGCAGCGCCTGTTGCGGCGCTTGGCGCGGCACTCGCGGCGGCGCTTGGCGCGGCGCCCGCTGCGGCGCTTGGCGCCGCTTGCGCGGGCGCGCTGCCGCCGCGCAGCACTTGCTGCTCGTGCTCTGCACCGAGCAGCTTTAAGAGCCGCCCCACCCACGGCTCTGCCGTGAGGGTGGAGGGCGCTGGGCCCGGCGCGGCAGTGCCGCCGGCCGTAGGTCCCTGCTGCGCATGCTCGCTGCGCAGCTCCTGAAGCAGGCCCTGCAGCTTTGCCAGCAGGGCCGCTGCCGCATTCCCACCAGCCACCGCTCCCGCTGGCGCACTGCCGCCAGTCACCGCTCCCGCTGGCGCATTCCCGCCAGCCACCGCTCCCGTCAGCGCATTCCCCCCAGCCATCGCTCCCGCCGTCGCACTACCGCCAGCCACCTGTCCCGTCAGCGCACTACCGCCAGCCACCGCTCCTGTCTTCGCACTGCCACCAGCCGCCCCTGCCTGCTGCTGAAGCTGATTTACAGCCGTCCTCAGCTGCTGCTCCACGTCCTGAAGCAGCTGGTGCAGCGGAGGGCCGAACACAGCCTGATGCAGGCTTGTTACACTTTCACGGGTTACGGGTAAGCCGCGCTGTAGAGCGATCGCAGCCGACTCAGCCCATTCTGCGGCCGGAAGCTGTATCGGCTTGAGCGCCAAGGCTTCCTTCAGTACCGTAACATTCTCCTTATTCAAGGTTACTCCCGCATGCTGAATGCTGCGCAGAATTTCACGCACCTCTGGCGTATCCGGCAGACCCGCCTGCCGCAGTAAATCTGCTATGGAGGCTGTGGTCAGGGCTGCTCCTTGACCTGTAAACGGCTTCAGCACAATGGCACCGTCTGCGCCTGGCTGCTGTACCTGCAGCATCGCTGATTCTCCCGGACGCAAATTAGCCTCCAGACGGGCTTTGACATGCACCCCTTGAATTTGCACGACCGCTTCCTGGCTATCCTCTGAAACATGAACAATCAAGCCTCTGACAACCTGGCCGGGCTTCATCTCCAAGGCTTTGGCATCTCCCGGCTTTTGCTCTCCGAGCAGTCCGCGAATTAAAGATCCGATGTTCACGCCCCAAACCTCCAAACATTTCGTTTACCTATATATCGGCAGCAGCCTCCCTTTTGGAAAGGGCTGCTGCCGTCTTCAGAATAAGGCCAGCTGCTCCGCTTCTATGTTTTTCAAAAAGCTTCGCCGATGCATTGCCGTCGGTCCGTGCAGCAAGATTTGCTCCCGGTGCTGCTTCGTGGCATAGCCTTTGTGAACAGCAATGCCATATTCCGGATAAGCCTGCTCCCATTCCTGCTCACAGAGCCGGTCCCGGATTACCTTCGCTACAATGGAAGCTGCCGCTATAGACTGGCTGCGGGCGTCGCCTTTGACGATCGCCAGCTGCGGGATACGGCTGTCAACATGCTCTGCATCTACGAGCAGAAATTGAGGCTGCACCTGCAGTGCATCCAGAGCCAGCTTCATCGCTTCTCTTGCCGCCTGCTTGATATTGATCTCATCAATCCTCGCCGCATCCACGCGTCCCACACCGACTGCCAGAGCCTCCTCCATAATTTGCTCGTAAAGCACCTCTCTTTTTTTGGCAGTCAGCTTCTTCGAATCGTTGATCCCTTCCATGAGCAGTCCTTGTGGAAGAATCACCGCCGCCGCAACGACGTCTCCGAATAAGCAGCCGCGCCCTACCTCATCAATGCCTGCTATATGTACATAACGATCTCCGTATTCTTTTTCATAGGCCAGCAGATCAACTGCTTCACCTTTGCTGTTTTCCGCTCTTTTTTTCATTCTTGAACGCCTACTCTCTCAAGCTTTTCTAATCTAGCGCCTTCATGCGGGCTACTTACTAGCTTAACACAGGTTTGCATCTATTTTAACGGAAAGGTTCTACTACCTTCTGACAATGAGACGAGAGCATAAGGGTGCACAACAAAACAGCCGCCACCTCGCGAAGCAAGGCAGCGGCCATATTTCAGCATTCTATTAATAAGGGGCTTCCATCGAGAAGCGTCCCATCTTGCCTGCCCGCAGCTCTCTCAAAAAGAGGCTGGAGGCTTTCTCCAGATCCACTCGGCCGCCGCTGACAATGCAGCCCCGTTTGCGTCCGATATCTTCCATTACGGTCACGATTTGATCGCCATCCTCGAAATCCTCCGGACGGCGCTTCAGATCAAAACGTTCACTCATCGGTTCCCAGTAATATCTGGAGAAGTATTTCACCGCAAAAAACGCGATATCTTCCACATTTAATATTTCTTCCTTAATCGCTCCGGTCACGGCCAGCCGATATCCAACGTTCTGATCCTCAAACTTGGGCCACAGAATACCCGGGGTATCCAGCAGCTCCATTTCTCCGCCGGTCACCTTGATCCATTGCTGTCCTTTTGTCACACCTGGACGGTCACCCGTCAAGGCGATACTGCGCCCTGCAAGACGATTAATCAGTGTAGACTTGCCTACGTTCGGAATGCCTACAATAAGCACCCGCATGGCCCGGGGATTCATACCCTTGGCAATCTGCCGGTCAATCTTCTCTTTCAAGAGAAGCTTCACCTGACCCGGGATGTCCTTGACCCCGGTTCCGGTAGCTGCATCAATCGGGAATGCCGGAGTTCCGGCTTCCTTGAAATACTGAATCCACTGCCGGGTCACTTCCGGATCCGCCAGATCGGCTTTATTCATTAGAATCAGCCGCGGCTTTCCTTGTAAAATATCATCGATCATCGGGTTTCGACTGGACAAGGGCAATCTAGCGTCGATCAATTCAACAACACAATCAATCAGCTTGAGCTTCTCCTCGATTTGGCGCCGTGCCTTGGTCATATGTCCCGGAAACCATTGAATCGCCATGCTGTGACCACCTCACAATCCTGCTGCTTTAGGAGTACTATACCCCTCTATTGGCTAATAAATCCGATGTCCTTCAGCGGCCAGAAAATAACATCAGCTCGTCCGACGATATCCCCCAGCGGTACAAAGCCGATCATACGGCTGTCCGTGCTGTTCGAGCGGTTATCGCCAAGAACAAAAACGTGCCCTTCCGGCACTGTATCTTCAGAAACATATTCATTCGGGAAATTCGTCACTGGATTGTACAGCCGTCCTTCAGCATTTGCTGCATCGACCGCTTCCTGGATGTAGCTTTCCTCCACAGGCTTTCCGTTTACAAGCACTTGGTCGCCTTCCACCTTCACCGTATCTCCCGCCACCGCAATCACTCGCTTGATAAAGTCTCTGCCCTCGGATGGAACATGAAAGACAATGACCTCACCACGCTCCGGCTTGCGTATATCGTACAAAATCTCGTTGACTATCAGCTTTTGATTGGAGACAAAGGTGGGCTCCATGGACGGCCCCTGCACCACAAAGGGTTTAAAAAGCAGCCAGCGAATGAGAACCACCAGAATCAACGCAATGAGAAGGGCCTTGATCCATTCCAGCAGCTCATTCTTGGCCTTCGGCTTGCCAGCTTGATGGGAGCTGACAGCATCCTGATTGGATTCCTGCATAATTCACCGTCCTCCTGCCATGATGTTTCACGGACACCTATGTATCTGAAATATACAAAAAGGGCTTGTATAACAAGCCCTTTTCTGATCGTCTGATGATTAACGACGAATTTCTTTAATTCTCGCTGCTTTACCGCGCAGTTCACGAAGATAATAAAGCTTCGCACGACGCACTTTACCACGGCGAGCCACTTCGATTTTCTCGATTTTAGGCGAGTTGATGGGGAAAGTTCTTTCCACACCTACACCGTAAGACACTTTACGTACTGTAAAAGTCTCACTGATTCCGCCACCGCGACGCTTAATCACAACACCTTCGAACAGCTGGATACGCTCCCGAGATCCCTCGATAACCTTAACGTGCACTTTTAAAGTGTCGCCAGGACGAAAGCTCGGAATATCACTGCGAAGTTGCTCTTGAGTAATCGCTTGAACGATATTCATCTAGGACTCCCTCCTCTCACACAGGCGTTCTTGCCTCTTCCGGAAAACCGTTTGTCTTCCATCATCATTTGCAGCGGACCACCGTATTCACAACAAAAGAATTTTACCACATCTATATTGCGAAATCAACTATTAATGTATTAAAACATATAAAAAGTGCCAAAGAGACGAGAGCATCTCTTACGGCACTGTTCATTTGTAATATCCGTCCATCTTCAATACGGACTCTGACGCGTTGATCGTGAATGATCCCTAGCGGGAGCTTTTATCAGGCACGCTATAGTCTCTTCCGTGAAGATCGCCATAATAGGCTAAAATATCATCTACCGACTGAAAAGACGTGTCTTCCTTCGGCTTCGCGGATGTATAGGCTTCGTTCATGGATTGATTCTCGTTCATCTTATTTTCCTCCTAGTGTGGTGAAGCATCTGCAAAAGTATATTACCCACCTGCTGATTACTTGCACCATACGAGGAAGCTGAATCATATTTTGCTAAAACAATGATACTTCTCCAGCAGCCCGGAACCCGGCCCTTTTCTATTCATTCCGCTGATTCTGCTCTTCCGCCTTCAAGGCATCCAGAAACTTCAAATCCTTTGGGGACAGCTCCAGCTTCTCCAAAAGCTCCGGACGACGCTCCCAGGTGCGTCTCAATGCCTGCTCCCTGCGCCAGGTCTCAATATGAGCGTGATGGCCGCTAAGCAGCACATCCGGCACCTTCCAGCCCCGGAACTCTGCGGGACGCGTATAATGCGGATACTCCAGCAGCCCTGTACTGAAGGAGTCTGTGATCGCCGAGGATTCATTGCCCAGCACGCCGGGAAGCAGACGGACGACTGAATCAATCATCACCATCGCCGGCAGCTCTCCCCCGGTAAGCACGTAATCCCCAATGGACAGCTCGTCAGTCACCAGATGCTTACGAATGCGCTCATCATAGCCTTCATAGTGTCCGCATATAAACACCAAATGATCCTCCTTGGACAGCTCCTCTGCCTTAGACTGCGTAAAGGGCTGCCCTTGAGGACAGAGCAGAATAATCCGCGCCGGGGAAGAAGACTGCTGCAAAGCCTCTACCGCTGCGAAAATTGCGTCTGGCTTCAGCACCATCCCCCCGCCGCCGCCGTAAGGCGTGTCATCCACCTGGCCGTGCTTATTGCCGGCATAGTCGCGGAAATTAATAGCCTGGAGAGATACGATTCCCTTTTCGACCGCTTTTCCCAGGATGCTTGTCCCGAATACTCCGGTAAACATCTCCGGGAACAATGTCAGTACATCTACCTTCATCCTATAACAGCCCTTCCATCAGGTGCACCCGTACCTGCTTGCTGGTCTTGTCTACCTCCAGCACGACATCAGGAATAGATGGAAGCAGAAGCTCCTTCCCGTTCGGGGTCTTCACCACCCACACATCATTGGCCCCCGGGGTAAGAATTTCCGTAATTACGCCCAGCTCCTGAGGGGGATCTTCATCTGTAATGACCTTGCAGCCAATAATCTCGTGGAAATAATATTCGTTGTCCGGCAGCTCTTCCTGCAGGGCTTCGTCAATTTTCAGCAGGCTCTCTTTGTATTTCTCCGCTTCATTAATCCCATCAATTTCCTTAAATTTCACCATGTACATATTCTTATGCACCCGTGAGGTATCCACGGTGACCGGTAGCGGAGCACCGCCCCGGGGAGATACGATATATAGCTGGCTGTTCTTGGCAAACCGCTGCTCTGCAAAATCACTGTGAGAAACCACCTTCAGCTCACCCTTGATGCCGTGGGTATTTACAATTTTGCCTACAGTAAACAACTTTGGTGCCATCATAATCCTCCTGCCTGGTAAAAATAATCATTCTGATATTATTATGATTTCTTCAGCATGTACGAAAAGGGGCTAGGACATGCATCCTAACCCCCTTTCGTATATTTTTAAGAAAATGCCCATGTATCTCTTGTAGAAAGAACGCTTAGACCGCAAAAACCACTTGACTGCCGAGATGATATTCTTAGAAGCCTGACTGTGACCGGCAATCAAGAGATAATGTCCACGGTAACCCGCTTGTCTATTTTCACGGCTGCCGATGCAACCACCGTTCGGAGGGACTTGGCGATCCGGCCTTGCTTGCCGATGACCTTCCCGACATCGTCAGGATGCACACTCAGCTCATAAACGACCAGATTGCCTTTGTCCACCGCCGTGACGGCTACATCTTCCGGATGATCCACCAAAGCCTTAGCAATAACGCGAACTAATTCTTCCATAGATAACCCTCACGATCCAACTTATTTCTGGTTCTTGGATTCATGGAATGCTTTCATTACGCCTGCTTTGCTGAGCAGGTTGCGAACGGTATCCGATGCTTGCGCACCGTTTTGAAGCCATTTCAGCGCTTTTTCCTCATCAATCTTTACTTCAGCCGGTTGAGCAACCGGATTGTAGTAGCCGATTTCCTCGATAAAGCGGCCGTCACGCGGGGAACGGGAATCCGATACCACCACGCGGTAGAAAGGGGCCTTGTGAGCACCCATACGTTTCAGACGAATACGTACTGCCATTTTGAACATTCACCTCCTTCAAAAAATATCCTCCTGTCACGCCAGAATCAACGGAACGGGAACTTCATGCCTTTACCACCTGTCAAGCTCTTCAATTGCTTCATCGCCTTGTTCTTGCCGCCCTTAGGGCCCATCATATCCGAAAACTGCTTCATCACACGGCGCATTTCATCGAACTGCTTGATCAAGCGGTTGACCTCCGCCAGCGAAGTGCCGCTGCCGGCCGCGATCCGCTTGCGGCGATTGTGGTTAATAATGTCCGGCTGCTGCTTTTCTTCTGTGGTCATGGAGTGCACGATCGCCTCAATGCGGCCCATCTGCTTCTCATCCACCTTCAAATCCTTAGTCTGCTTCATCTTGCCCATGCCCGGAATCATGTCCATCAGCTGATCCAGTGGACCGAGCTTCTTCACCTGATCCATCTGCTCCAGGAAATCCTCAAAGGTAAATTCCGCATTGCGCATCTTACGTTCCATTTCCTTGGCCTTCTCGGTATCAATGTTCGACTGTGCCTTCTCAATGAGAGACAGCATATCGCCCATACCCAGAATCCGCGAAGCCATCCGCTCCGGATGGAACGGCTCCAAGGCATCGATCTTCTCGCCCAATGCGGCGAATTTGATCGGACATCCGGTCACAGCCTTGACAGACAACGCCGCGCCGCCGCGGGTATCTCCGTCCAGCTTCGTCAGAACGACACCAGTCAAGGTCAGCTGAGCGTTAAAGCTCTCAGCCACGTTAACCGCGTCCTGACCTGTCATGGCATCCACAACGAGAAGCACCTCATCCGGCTTCACTTCACTGTGAATCTGCTTCAGCTCTTCCATCAGATCTGCGTCAATATGCAGTCGGCCTGCAGTATCGATAATGACATAATCATGATGATTATCCTTGGCGTGCTGCAGACCCTGTCTGGCAATCTCTACCGGACTGGTCTGGTCTCCGAGCGAGAACACCGGCGCTTTAATCTGCTCCCCCAGAACCTGGAGCTGTTTAATGGCGGCCGGACGATAAATATCTGCTGCTACCAGCAGCGGCCGGCTGTTCTGCTTCTGAAGGAGCTTGGCCAGCTTCCCGGTTGTCGTCGTCTTCCCCGCGCCCTGCAAACCAGCCATCATAATGACGGTCGGCGGCTTGCTGCTCTTCGCGAGCTTGGACTGAGTTCCGCCCATCAGCTCCGTGAGCTCCTTGTTCACGATGTCGATAATAACCATGCCCGGGGTGAAGCTGTCCATCACCTCTTTGCCGACAGCCTTCTCCTTCACCTTCGCCACAAACTCCTTGACGACCTTGAAGTTTACGTCTGCCTCCAGAAGAGCCAGGCGCACCTCACGCATAGCCTCGGTCACATCCTCCTCCGAAACCTTGCCTTTGCCGCGCAGCTTGCTGAACACATTCTGCAGCCGGCTGCTCAAGCCTTCAAATGCCATAATTCCACCTCCATCCTTTCTTGATGGGATACGCTGCTATTATATCATCAATTCGTTCATCCATTCTCTGGCAGCCTGCTTGTCGCTGTCATTGAGGGAACTCTGTTCTAAGGTTCGCTTTAACTGATCCATGGCTCTGGTCCGGGACTCATGCTTGCTCAGCAGTCCCAGCTTGTCTTCATAAACCTCCAGCGCCTGCTCCGCACGCTTGATATGCTCATACACAGCCTGTCGGCTGATCTGAAATTCAGCGGCGATTTCGCCAAGGGAAAAGTCTTCATGAAAGTAATGCTTCAGAAACATCTGCTGCTTCTCTGTGAGCAGTGGCTCATAGAAATCAAAGAGCAAATTAATCCGGTTCGTCTTCTCGAGCCGAGTCGGCTGACTCATGTAAAAGCACCCCCTCGTCAAGGGTAAATACTTTACAGTTCACTTGACGAACCTTATCATACAAAAAACCAAGAAGGATGTCAAGCAAAGTTCCTTGTCATCCTCTTGGTTTTTTTTCAGGCATCGGCATTAGGAAATCGGCAGCAGATAAAGCAGTACGGCAAAGAAATGCAGCACGCTCCCGGCCAGGACAAACAAATGCCAGATCGCGTGGTGAAACGGAAAGCCTCTCCATACATAAAAGATTGTCCCCAGCGTATACAGCACGCCGCCGCCCACGAGCAGGTTCATGCCCTGCTGCGCCACAACCGCATTCAGCGGAGCCCAGGCTATAACAATAAGCCAGCCCATTGCGACGTAAAATACAGTGGACATGAACAGAAACTTTTTGACGAAAAAGGCTTTGAAAATGCAGCCGAACAGCGCAATTCCCCAAATAATGCCGAACAGGCTCCAGCCCAGCGGTCCACGGATGGCAACCAGCAGGAAGGGCGTGTAGGTTCCGGCAATAAACAAATAGATGGAGGAATGATCCAGAAACTCGAAGATATCCTTCGCCTTTCCTTCCTTGAAGCTGTGCACCAGCGTTGAATTCATGTACAGCAGCAGCATCGTAGTGCCGTAAATCGTGAAGCTGACGACATGCCAGGCATTTCCCTTCAGGCTGGAAAACACAATCAGCAGCACCAGGGCAGCTACACTGAGCGCGGCCCCGATCCCGTGAGTAATCGCGTTCGCAATTTCTTCACGGCGGGGATAAGTATGCGTATTCGCCATATCTACAGTCCTTTCATCAAAGCTCGATGGTTTCATTATAAGGGGTTCCCCGGTCACTTTCCAGCAAGCTGCCCGGCGGACGATCCTCTGATGACTGCAGCTTCTTGCAGGAATACGCTAGATTGGCTCATCCTGTGCTTCTTCCTTGATCAAGCCTGCAAACAGGGCATGTACGAATTGCTCCGAGTCAAAGGTCTGGAGATCATCGGCCTTCTCACCGAGACCGACCAGCTTCACCGGCAGGTTCAGCTCCTGGCGGATTGCGACGACAATACCGCCCTTCGCTGTCCCGTCCAGCTTCGTCAGCACGAGTCCGGTCACACCGCTCTTCTCTCCGAACAGCTTCGCTTGACTCAGCGCGTTCTGGCCCGTAGTAGCGTCCAGCACCATCAGCACTTCATGAGGAGCACTCGGAATTTCACGCTGAATGACCCGGAAGATTTTGTTCAGCTCATCCATCAGATTGCTCTTGTTCTGCAGCCGGCCGGCAGTGTCGCAGAGCAGCACGTCCGCTTTGCGCTGCTTGGCAGCCTGCACGGCATCATACATGACCGCCGCGGGATCAGACCCCGCCTGCTGCTTGATCACCTCAACGCCGACACGCTGGCCCCACACCTCCAGCTGCTCAATGGCACCTGCGCGGAAGGTATCCCCTGCGGCGAGTACGACCCTCTTGCCCTCCTGCTTGAAGCGGTGGGCCAGCTTGCCGATGGTTGTCGTCTTGCCGACACCGTTGACGCCGACGAACAGGATGACCGTAATTCCATCCGGATTCATCCGCAGCTCGTTATTGTCGTCGCCGCGCAGCAGCCCCATTAATTTCTCGGACAGCACCGGCTGCAGATCAGCAGCGTCCTCAATGCGGCGTTTCTTCACCTCGGCCCGCAGTTCATCCATCAGCTCCATGACAGTTGAGACGCCAACGTCAGCACCAATGAGGATTTCTTCCAGCTCCTCGTAAAATTCCTCATCTATTTTTTTGCGGCGAATGACGAGGTCAGATACCTTCTCGACCAGTCCTTTACGGGTTTTCTCCAGGCCGTCGCGGAACTGCTTCGTGACGCTTTCCGTTTTGCTGGAGATGCTTTCTTTCAGTTTTTTGAAAAAGCTCATGGTTTCCCTCCGTGTCTGTAAGTTACGTGAAAGCCGCTGACCGCCCTGAACACATCAAAGACAGACAGTTCCAGCTCCTTCAACCTAAAATTTGTACTTTTGTTTGTCCAGGTCAAGCAATCACTGCTTCTTCATTTTCCAGCTTGACGGAGACGAGCTTCGAAACGCCGCCCTCCTCCATCGTGACACCGTACAGCACGTCCGCCTCCTCCATCGTTCCCTTGCGGTGCGTAACTACGATAAATTGAGTTTGCTCCGAGAATTCACGGAGATAACGCGCAAAGCGGACCACATTCGCCTCATCCAGCGCTGCTTCCACCTCATCCAGTACGCAAAATGGCACCGGCTTGACCTGGAGGATCGAGAACAGAAGCGCCATGGCTGTCAAAGCCCGCTCACCGCCGGAGAGCAGCTGAAGGTTCTGCAGCTTCTTGCCGGGTGGCTGGGCCACAATGTCGATGCCGGTTTCCAGCATCCGCTCCGGGTCCATCAGAATGAGATCAGCTCGCCCGCCGCCGAACAGCTTCGCGAAGACCGTGACGAATTCCTTGCGAATCGCATCGAATGTCGTTTTGAAGCGCCGGGACATCTCATCATCCATTTCCTTGATGACCTGATAGAGCGTAGTCTTGGCCTCAATGAGATCCTCCTTCTGTTCATGCAGGAACTGATAACGTTCATTCACCCGCTGGTATTCCTCGATCGCACCGAGATTGACTTCGCCCAGCGAGGAAATGTCCCGCTTCAGCTCCCGTACCTCCAGCTGAACAGCGGGAACATCCTCCGGCACCGCATAACGCTGCTTCGCCAGCTCATAGCTGAGCTCATAATCATCACTCAGCTTTTTCAAAATGTTCTCCAGCTCCACATCCAGCCGGTTTACACCGATTTCCGTCTGTCTCAGCTGGTCCTCTACAAACTTCAGCTGATTGCGCTGCTCCCGGGTCTCATTCTCGGCCAGCTCCAGCTTCTGGCTCAGCTGCGCCCTTGAAGCCCGCTTAAACTCCAGCTGCTCTGCCGCTTCTTCCTTCTTCAAGCGGTAGTGGTTCAGATTCTCGGTTTGCTTCACACTTTCTAGCGCATTTTGCTCCAGCTCAGCGGTTACAGAGGTTAGCATTTCCCGGTTTTGGCGATGCTCCCGGCCATGGTTGCTGACATCGGACCTCAGGCGCTTGAAGCTCTCCTCCAGTGAGAAGATTTCCTGGTCGAGCTTGCCCTCGCGAACCTTCATAGAAGTCAGACTGCCCTGCAGCTCCTCCTTGGCGGATTCATTCGCTTTGCGGGCGAACGCCGCTGCCTGGATCGCCTGGTGCGTCTGTTTTTCTTTCTCCTCCAGCTCAGCCAGCAGCTTGACTGCCCGCTCCCGGCCGTCTCCGATCTCCTTCGCTTCCTGCTCCTGGCCGCTCTTCTCCTGGCCCGCGAGCTCAGCCTGCTCCAGAACATGGCGCAGCTCATGCTCCAGCTGCTTTCGGTCACTTGCAGCCTGCTGCTCTTCCAGACGCCGCTCATCTCCGTCACGACGCAGCTGGTCGAGTTTCTCCTGAGCCTCAGTCATCTGCCGCCGCACCTTGTCAATGCCTTGGCGAAGCTTGGACAGCTGAGCCTCTGACTCCTGGATTTCCTGGTCCAGACTATCCAGCTGGCGTTTACGACCCAGCAAATTATTGCTTTTCTTGTGGTGACTGCCCCCGGTCATGGAGCCCCCGGCATTGACCACATCTCCCTCCAGGGTAACCACCCGGTATCTGTAATGAAACCTGGCGGCAATCTTGTTCGCCTGCTCCAGCGTTTCAGCAATGACCACATTGCCCAGCAGGCTGCCAACAATGCTGCTATATGCGGGGTCAAACTTTACAAGCTCTGAGCCAAAGCCTACGAAGCCCTGCTCACCTTCAGCCAGCGACCGGTCCTGAGAGGATACCTGCCTTGGACGGATGACGTCCAAAGGAAGGAAGGTGGCCCGCCCCAGCTGACGCTGCTTTAGAAACTGGATCGCCTGGCGCGACACGGCTTCATTTTCCATGACGATATGCTGTACGGAAGCTCCCAGTGCTGTTTCCATGGCAAGCTCCAGCTTCTCCGGTACTGTGATCAGCTCCGCAACTGCCCCATGAACACCCAATAGTGCCGACTTGCGCGCGGCCTTGAGAACCTCCTTGACGCCGAGCATAAACCCGTCAAAGTCATCCTGCATCTCCTGCATAGTATCGCGTCTTGCGATTTGGGCCTCCCGCTTCTGCTCCCATTTACGGAGCGCCTGCTGACTTTCGTCCAGCAGCTTCTGCAGCGAGTGGTATCTCTCGCTCTCCGATATGTAGCCGCCCCGAAGCTCCGCAATCTCCTTCGCACAGCGCTCGATGCTGCGCTCAATGTGTTCTTTGCGCTGAAGCAGCTGTTCCTTCTGCTCATCCCATTTTCCGGATTCCTCCTGCGCCCGGCTCATTCGCTTCTCCAGCGCTTCCATTCGCTGATCTGCGTACCGGATTTCATTGCGAGCCTGTGCCATTTGGTTCATCAGCTCCAGCAGGCTGCCCTTCAGGCTCTCCTCCTGCTGCTGACTGATACCTCCGTTAACCCCCACGAGCTTGGCTTCCTCGGCAGAGAGGCTGTCCCGAAGCTGGGAAAGCTCCTGGTGCAGCGACTTCAGCTTCTCCTCCATGCACACCAGCTCGGCCTGACGCTCACTGAGGCGGGAGTCTCCTTGATCCACACTGCTAGTGAGCTGCTCCTTAGTACGCTCGAGATTCCTGCGCCGTTCCTTCAGCACCTCTGCATAGCCTTCGCTCTTCTCATAGGATTGACTGAACTGGAGCAGCTGGGATTGAATGCCTTCGACCTCCTCCTCCAGCTGCTTTAAGGCCAGACGGTCGCTCTCCAGCTTCGCATCATGGGCCGAGACAACCGTTGACAGAGACAGCTGCTCCTGCTTCAGCTGCTCCAGCTTCTCTCCTGCCTCGCTCCAGGCGGTATGAATCTGTTCGATCTGGTACACATACAGAGAAATCTCTTTATATTTGAGCTGTTCCTTCAGCTCTTTGTATCGCATAGCCTTCGCGGACTGTTCCTTCAGCGGACCAATCTGATCCTCCAGCTCGGTCACGAGGTCATGAATTCGAAGCAGGTTCTGCTCGGTTTCATCCAGCTTGCGCACCGATTCCTTCTTGCGTGATTTATATTTGACAATGCCCGAGGCTTCTTCAAAAATCCCTCTGCGATCCTCCGAGCGGGTGCTTAAAATCTCTTCAATCCGGCCCTGACCAATGATGGAATACGCTTCCTTGCCAATTCCCGTATCCATAAACAGCTCGGTAATATCCTTCAGCCGGCAGGGCTGGCGATTAATCAGATATTCACTATCGCCGCTGCGGTGGACCCGCCGGGTCACTGTCACCTCGCTGAAGTCGAGCGGAAGCACATGGTCAGCATTATCCAGGGTTAAAGATACCTCCCCATAATTGACCGCTTTACGAGCATCACTTCCGGCAAAAATGATGTCCTCCATCTTTCCGCCCCGAAGCGATTTCGCACTCTGTTCTCCGAGAACCCAGCGAATCCCGTCGGATATATTGCTTTTACCGCTGCCGTTCGGTCCAACGACCGCGGTAATGCCCCGGACAAAATCCATCTCCGTCTTATCGGCAAACGATTTAAAGCCCGCTAACTCGATTCTTTTCAAGAACATATCTTCCCTATCACCTCAAACGTTATTGTACCATACCCCGATCTTTCTTCACCTGCGATCCCCTGTCTTTGCTTGTTCCCAGACAACGAAAAAGAGCAAAAAACAGTCGTCGCCTCTCTCTTACCAATGATTCGCGCGACTGCTCTTTGCTCTTTGTTTGTCCGCAAGGACCGCTGCTAGGCCTCAGTGGCTCGGATGCGCTTTAACGCGACCGCTGCAGCCTGCTGCTCTGCTTCCTTCTTGGAGCGTCCGCTGCCTCGTCCAAGACATTCGCTTCCCATGTGTACCTCAGAGACAAACTCCCGCTCATGCGCAGGTCCCCGCTCCTCTACAATCCGGTATTCCAGTGTTCCCATGCCGTGATGCTGTGTCAATTCCTGCAGCTCGGTCTTGTAATCGCTCATCTGCGGGCGTCCGTTTAGCGTTATGGAAGGAAATACATGATCATTCAAAAAAACACTGACGGCTTCCAGGCCCTGATCCAGATAGAGCGCTCCCACAAAGGATTCAAACACATCCGCGAGCAGAGCCGGGCGGGTTCTGCCGCCCGTCATTTCCTCGCCTTTGCCCAGCAGTACGTAACGGCCGAAATCCAGCTTCTCGGCAAATTTGACCAGCGAAGGCTCACATACAATAGCCGCCCTCAGCTTGGTTAATTCGCCCTCCGGCCGATCCGGATACTGATTGTACAAAAATTCACTGACCGTGAGCTCAAGCACGGCATCACCCAGAAATTCAAGCCGTTCATTGTCCTGATTCTGGGTGAACCGGTGTTCATTGACATACGAGGCGTGGGTAAAGGCTTGCTTCAGCAGCGTGCCGTTACGAAACCGGATCTGGAGTTTATGCTGTAACTGCTTCAGATCTCCACTCAACGCACTGTCCCCTTACTTACTGAATTTTTTAAGAATAATGGTGGCGTTATGGCCCCCGAATCCAAAGGAGTTGGACATGACTACGTCCAGGTCGCTTGGTCTTGGATGGTTTGGAACATAATCCAGATCACATTCCAGATCCTGATCCTCCAGATTGATCGTCGGCGCAATGGTCTGATGAGTCAGGCTCAGTGCACAAATGACCGCTTCCACGCCGCCGGCTGCGCCCAGCAGATGCCCGGTCATGGACTTCGTAGAGCTGACCGCCAGCTTGTACGCATGATCACCGAACGCCTTCTTAACCGCCAGCGTTTCCGAGCGGTCACCGACCGGCGTAGACGTTCCGTGTGCATTGATGTAATCCACCTGCTCTGGCGCAATGCCTGCGTCACGGATCGCCATGTTCATACAGCGTGCCGCACCTTCCGGATTAGGCTCCGTGATATGGTGAGCATCAGCGCTCAAGCCATAGCCAATCACTTCTGCATAAATCTTGGCGCCGCGCTTCTCCGCATGCTCCAGCGATTCCAGAATCAGCACACCGGCTCCTTCGCCCATAACAAAGCCGTCACGGCCCGTATCAAACGGTCGGCTGGCTTTCTCCGGCTCCTCATTGCGTGTCGACATCGCTCTCATGGAGCAGAAGCCTGCCATGCCGGTAGGACGGATCGTCGCTTCAGCACCGCCGCACACCATGACATCTGCGTCTCCCCGCTGGATCATACGCATAGAGTCCCCGATCGAGTGCGTGCCTGTAGCGCAGGCCGTGACCTGCGTCGTATTCGGCCCCTTGGCACCCAGGTTGATTGACATCTGGCCGGACGCCATATTAGCGATCATCATCGGGATAAAGAACGGGCTAACCCGCTTCGGACCCTTCTCCAGCAGGACATTATGCTGATCCTCCCAGGTGCCCAGGCCGCCAATGCCGGAGCCGATCGACACGCCTACGCGCTCCGCTTCTGCATTCTCGCCGATCACAATGCCGCTGTCCTCCAGCGCCTTGGAGCCGGCAGCTACCGCAAACTGCACGAACCGGTCCATCTTCCGCGCTTCCTTCCGGTCCATATAATCCTCAGGGTTGAAATCCTTCACCGACGCCGCAATCTGCGTTGGATAGTCGCTGACATCAAAAGCCTCTACCACCGAAATACCGGATTTCCCTTCCATCAGGCTGTTCCAGAAGGTATCCAGGTCCTGACCCAATGAGGTCATAACGCCCATACCTGTAATTACTACTCTCTGTTTCAAAACAGATCACCTCTATATAGACTGCACTTCCGCAATCGGAAGGGCTGCAGTAATAATCTTTCATGTGCTGTATGCATCAAGCATGAGTGGAGTTTTAAAAAGTCTGAGAATGAGGAGAAGTCCCGCCTTTCATCCAAAAGAACGGGACCCAATTGATTCCTTAGGTATGAGATTGTATGTACTTCACAACTTCACCTACGGTTGTAATTTTCTCCGCATCTTCATCAGAGATCTCCATATCAAACTCATCTTCCAATTCCATAACCAATTCTACTACGTCGAGAGAATCAGCTCCAAGGTCATCTTTGAAAGATGCTTCTAGTGTAACGTCGGCTTCGTCAGCACCCAGGCGGTCGACAACGATGCGTTTCACGCGTTCTAATACATCGGACATCCGGCTCACCTCCTCTTTGGACATTATACGAGATATGACTTCAAATTACCATAGAAGCCCTGTGAATTCATGGGCTGTCCAAGCCCCCGCTATTCATCATAGCTGACAGGGTCATTACATATACATTCCGCCGTCCACATGAAGGGTCTGTCCCGTCATGTAGGAAGCACCGGCAGAAGCCAGGAACACCACGATCGAAGCGATCTCTTCCGGCTGTCCCAAGCGAGCCAGCGGAATATCGTTCAACAGCTTCTGGCGCATCTCCTCCGGCAGCTCCCGCGTCATATCGGTATCGATAAAGCCGGGGGCTACCGCATTGACCGTAATACCGCGGGAAGCCAATTCCCTAGCCGCAGACTTGGTCAGACCGATCACACCGGCCTTGGCTGCAACATAGTTCGACTGCCCCGGATTCCCTAAGGCACCTACTACAGAGGAGATGTTGATAATTCTTCCGGAGCGCTGCTTCATCATAGGACGAGTGACAGCCTTCAGACAATTGAATACCCCCTTCAGGTTCGTTTCAATGACCTGATCAAACTCCTCTTCCTTCATACGCATGATGAGGTTGTCTCTCGTGATGCCTGCATTGTTGACGAGGATATCTATCCTCCCCCAGGCAGACAGCACCTGCTTCACAAGCTCTTCCGCTTCGCCGCTGACGCCGACATTGCCCTTCAGCACGAGCGCCTCCACGCCTTTGGCGCGAATTTCCTCGGCGACCTGCTCCGCTGCAGCCTGGTTACCGGAATAGTTTACCGCTACATTCACGCCCTGTTCGGCGAGCGCAAGTGCAATACTGCGGCCGATTCCACGGGAACCGCCGGTGACCAGTGACGTTTGCCCTTCTAACATTCGTTTCATCCTAACACCTCCTTTTCTCAAATACAGAACCACTAGAGCCTGTCTAAAGCTACAAGCCAACCGACATCCCTAAACCTTCGCTTCAAGCTCCTGCAGGCTAGCCAAGCTGTTAATATTTATCAGCTTGACATTCTTGTCAATCTTCTTAATCAGACCGCTCAGCACATTGCCCGGACCGATCTCGATAAATGTATCCACACCCTGCGAGATCATCCACTCCACGCTGTCATGCCAGAGCACAGGAGAGTATACCTGCTCAACCAGCAGACTGCGGATTTGAGAGGCGCTGTCCGCCGGCCGCGCTGTAACATTGGCCACGACAGGGATTTCCGGCTCCGCTAGCGTGATGTCTGCCAGCTTGCCAGCCAGACGCTCTGACGCCTCCTTCATCATAGAGGAGTGAAACGGTCCGCTGACCTCCAGCGGGATGGCGCGCTTGGCTCCAGCTTCCTTGATTCGGGCAGATGCAGCGGCTACGCCCTCGGCGGTACCAGAGATGACGATCTGTCCCGGGCAGTTCACGTTGGCCAGTTCTACAGAAAAGCCTTCCGCCGTAATGCTGCTGCACAGAGAGGAGAGACCTTCTCGCTCTGCACCCAGCACGGCAGCCATAGCTCCCTGTCCCCCAGGTACAGCCGCTTCCATATATTCTCCCCGGGCTCTTACCACCTTGACGGCATCCTGCAGGGTCAAAACCCCGGCCGCAACGAGGGCACTGTATTCGCCCAGGCTGTGCCCAGCCACATAATGAGGCACAATGCCATGCTCGCGCAGTCCCTCCAGATAAGCAATGCTTGCTGTAAGAAGTGCCGGCTGTGTGTTCGCGGTTTGCTTCAGCTGTTCCTCCGGACCGTTAAACATGAGTGAGCTGAGGCTCCATCCCAGCTCCTGGTCCGCACTGTCCACAATCGCTTTTGAAGCCGGAATGGCATCATAAACATCCTTCGCCATTCCGACGGATTGGGCTCCCTGCCCGGGAAATACAAATGCAATCTTATTCAAGTGATAAGCTCCTCTCCTTGATATGTGGTGTAACTGCCCCCGACAGGGGATCACCATTTCAGGACAGCTGCTCCCCAGGTCAGGCCGCCACCGAAGCCGACCATAAGCACAGTATCGCCTTCCTGGATCCGTCCCTCCTCCAGCGCTTCAACAAGCGCGAGCGGAACAGAAGCGGCAGAGGTATTCGCATATTTGTCCACGTTGATCACTACTTTTTCCGGTGGTAATGACAAACGCTCCATCGCTGACTGAATAATCCGGATGTTTGCCTGATGCGGGATAAAGAGATCCACGTCCTCTTTGGACGCGCCGGCTTTCTCCAGCACCTTCTCCGTTGCTGTGCCCATCACACGGACAGCAAACTTGAACACTTCCCGGCCATTCATGAAGATGGAATGCTTCTTGGCCTCAATGCTTTCCAATGAAGCCGGCACGCGTGAGCCGCCGCCTTCAAGGTACAGGTGAGATCCCCCGGCACCTTCCGCTCCAAGATCAAAGGCCTTGAAGCCTCGTCCCTCCGGTACCTCGCCAAGGACAACGGCACCCGCGCCGTCGCCGAACAGGACGCAGGTGTTCCGGTCGGTATAATCTGTGATCCGCGACAGGCAGTCTGCGCCAATAACGAGGGCGTTCTTATACATGCCGGTCTGCAAAAAGTTTACTGCTGTCGCCAGGCCATAGACAAAGCCCGAACAGGCTGCCGACAGATCAAAAGCCGCAGCTTTCTTCGCGCCAAGACGCTCCTGCAGCAGACAAGCTGTAGAAGGGAAGAACATATCCGGCGTTATGGTCGCCACAATGATCAGGTCCAGCTCCTCACCGGACATGCCCGCAGCCTCCAGCGCTTTGACCGCAGCATGGTAAGACAGATCTGACGTAGCCTCCTCCGGAGCAGCGATATGGCGTTCGCGGATTCCGGTACGGGACACAATCCACTCATCCGACGTATCGACCATCTTCTCCAGATCCTGATTGGTCAGGACTTTCTCCGGTACGTATTTACCGGCCCCGATAATGCCAACCGGACGTAATTGGTTATTCATACTCTCACTCACTTCCTGCTGATTTCACTTGAGATACTCTGAACGAGATGATTCTGAACGGCAAACCTGGCCTGCCGGACAGCATTCTTGATAGCATTGGCATCAGAAGATCCATGGGCCTTCACGACAAGCCCCTTCAAACCGAGCAGCGGTGCGCCTCCATGCTCCTTGTAATCCATCATAGATTTCAGATTCCGCAATTGCGGCATCATCAGAGCAGCGGCCAGCTTAGTCTTCAGCGACTGCCCAAACTGCTCCTTCAGCAGCGAGAACAGCGTGCCTGCTGTGCCTTCGATGGATTTCAGCATAATATTGCCAGCGAAGCCATCGCACACAATGACATCACAGACGCCATTCATAATATCCCGTGATTCCACATTGCCTACAAAATGAATCGAAAGCGACTCCAGCAGCGGATACGCATGCTTGGTCAGCTCATTGCCTTTTCCCGCCTCGGTGCCGATGTTCAGCAGTCCGACCCGCGGCCGGGACAATCCGTGTACCTTTTCCCGATACAGGCTTCCCATCAAGGCATATTGCTGCAAATGCTCCGGCTTGGCATCCATATTGGCTCCCAGATCCAGAGCAAGCACTCCCTTGCCGTCCACGGTCGGGATCATCGGTGCGAGCGCAGGGCGCTCGATGCCCTCCATCCGGCCGACAACCAGCAGGCCGGTTGTCATCAAGGCTCCTGTATTGCCGGCAGAAATCATCGCATCCGCTTGTCCCTCATGGACCATCCGCCCTGCAACGACCATCGAGGCATCCTTCTTGCGGCGGACGGCGCGAACCGGCTCATCCTCCGCCTCAATCACCTCGCTGGCAGGCTGGACAAGCAAATTTGAAGGGCGGTCTTTCAGCAGCGGCGTCAAGGCCGCCTCATTACCGACCAGAACAATTTCAGTATCCTTCCATTCCCGGGCAGCAGCCAGCGCTCCTTCTACATTACTGTGCGGGGCGTGGTCTCCTCCCATGGCATCAATTGCAATTCTCACTTGCGGTTTCCTCCTTCGAAAAGTGTCACTCGGCTGCCGAACGGTAGACGACAAAATTCCCTTGAAAAACCATTTCGTCACCGACGTAGGTGAACACCTCAACCTTCGCCTTTTGAGCAGCATGGGTTCGTACGTATGCCTTGGCAATACATTTCTCCCCCAGACGCACCTGTCTCAGAAACCGGATATCCGCAGAGGACGTCAGGGCAATCTCATCATTAATCACAGCCACCGCCAGCGAGTTCGCCTGAGCGAATACATTGTGTCCCCGGGCAATCTTCGTTCTGCTGAATACGTGCTCCTCCCGAATCTCAAAAATCGAAATCCCGCTCTTGTCCAGCTGCAAATCGACAATGTCTCCGATGACCTCCTCCAGCGACAGGGACTTGACCTGGTCGTAGGAGTGCTCGGCCATCTGCTTCATCCGTTCACGCAGCTCCGGAATCCCCAGCTCCATCCGATCAAGCCGTATCGTCTGAATGCTCACCTTCAGCTGCCGTGTCAGCTCCCGATCGGTGACAAAAGGGTTCTCCTCGATCATTCTCATCAGCGACTGGTGGCGATCCTTCTTCGGAAGACGTTCCATGGTGCTTCGGCCTCCTTCTGCCGCAATAGCGCCGTCCATATAGTATATTTCAGCGGATGCTGCATGCATTCCGCTATATTTAGAACCTGGTACTAAGATTAAGTATAAAGGATGTCCCCCTAAAAAGAAAGAGAACACCGGACAAAAAAAATAGCACCTCACCATAGATGAAGTACTACTTGTAATAAAACTATTGTTTGATAATCTCTCTAGCTTTGTACGTTCCACACACTTTGCATACGCGGTGAGCCAATTTCAATTCTCCGCACTGCTCGCATTTCACCATGCCTGGCACAGCCAGCTTAAAGTGAGTACGACGCTTGTCACGACGTGTTTTGGACGTTCTACGTTGAGGTACTGCCATGTTCCCACCTCCTTATCCGTTCAGCCCGCCAAGACGGGATGTTAAATCCATCATCATTTAAAAAAGTCCTTCAGCCCGGCCAGCCTCGGGTCGATCACTTCCGTGTCGCAGCCGCAGGAGCCTTCATTCAAATCTCTGCCGCATTTCGGGCAAAGACCGCTGCAGTCCTTCCTGCACACCGGGGCCAGCGGTAAATAGAGCAGCAATGCTTCCTTCACATAGTCGGCAAGATCCACACTCTCACCTTCTACATACGTGATATCATCATTTTCATCCTGGAGGTTGTCCAGGCTGTCTACCGGCTGGAATACTTCATGAAAAGGGATGTCTACATGTTCGTTCACCGGATCCAGGCATCTGGAGCAGTGCATAACCAAATCGCCTTGCAGGCGCCCGGTTACAACTATCGAGCCGTCAACGGAGGATCTTGCAGCCAAATCCGCTTGAAGCGGCTTCACCTCAATAATATCCTTCCGGCCCTTCACCGTCTGACTGACATCCACGGTTTGATGGAATTGTAACGGTTGATCGCTGGTTGTCAATTTACGAAATTGAATAAGCATATCCATCACTCCAAACAAACAAAATTTATTATACCGATTCTTTGCGCCTTTTGTCAACAGGGTATGCATGAAGATCAGGGCAATTTCCGTTTGAAAATGAGTATAGCACGGCGCTTCAGGTCATTTCTATGATTATCGAGAAAAGCGGAATGTGTTTATGATATATTTTGTTCAAGGAGCTGATCTCGTGAAAACCGTTGGAATCATCGTGGAATACAACCCGCTTCATAATGGACATGTCCTGCACTATAAGAAATCCAAGGCCATCGCCCAGGCAGAGCGTACGGTCGCTGTCATGAGCGGGAATTTCCTGCAGCGCGGAGAGCCTGCTCTGGCCGGCAAACGGGCGCGGACCGAAATGGCGCTGTCCATGGGAGCTGACCTTGTCATCGAGCTTCCTGTTGCCTATGCGGTACAGCCTGCCGAATGGTTCGCTTACGGCGCTGTTTCGCTGCTGCACGCTACCGGTGTTGTAGACAGCCTCTGCTTCGGCTCAGAGAGCGGCACACTGAGGGAGCTGACCCCTCTTGCGGCGCTGCTGTCTGCCGAGGACAGCCCGTTCAAGGAAGAGCTGCACCGCCAGATGAGCCTCGGGCACAGCTATCCTGCAGCCTATGCGGCCGCTGCCGGAGCGGCCCAAGGCTCATCTCCGGCTGAAGCCGCCGAGATCACCTCGCTGCTGGGCAAGCCGAACAACACATTAGGACTGCACTATTTGATGGCATTGCGGAGACTGAACAGTCCCATTCAGGCATATACAATTCCCCGGGAAGCCGCACAGTACCATGATCTGCTGCCAGCCGGGCCGACGATCGCCAGCGCCACCTCGATCCGGCGCATCATTCGGGAGCAGGGCCTGGAAGCGGCAGCACCGTATATGCCCCGCTATACCCTGGATATTTTGAGAAGAGAGACCGCGCTAGGGCGGGGTCCTGTGGATTGGGAGGCTTTCAAACAGCCGCTCTTTCTGCTGCTCCAAACCTTAAGCACTCGTGGACTTAGCCGTATGCTGGAGGTCAGCGAGGGCCTGGAGCACCGGATCAAGAGACTGCTGCCGCTCCTCCCCCAGCCGTCCGTTGAAGAGCTGATTAGCGCCCTGAAAACGAAACGCTATACGCGAACCAAGCTTCAGCGGATGCTGCTGCATATTTTGCTTCAGCACAGCAAGGAGGAGCTGAGCCGGGAGCGTCTTGCCTATGGACCCGGCTATATCAGGGTGCTCGGCTTCAGCTCTCGCGGTCAGGAGCTGCTGAAGGCCATGAAGAAAAGTGCTGCCCTTCCGGTCATTATGCAGGCCTCGGACCTGGAGCATCCTCAGCTGGAGCTCGATGTACAAGCTTCCGCAGCTTATGCCGGAGCCTACCCTGATCCGCACACGTCCTGGATGTACGAGGACTACCTTATGCCCCCGCTGCGGCTTTAAGCGGGAGGCTTTCCATATAATCCAGCGCATCCTGCAATTTCTCTACCGGCACCAGCTTCATGCCCGTGCCGATCTGGTCTGCACGGGCCCTGGCGTCCTCGAAATTTTGGCGCGGCACGAAGAAAATCTCTGCCCCTTCACGATCGGCAGCCACAATCTTGTGCACAATTCCGCCAATGGGGCCCACCGTCCCCTCCTTCGTTATCGTCCCCGTACCGGCTGCAACATATCCTTTGGTCAAATCTCCGGGAGTCAGCTGATTGTAAATTTCCATCGTAAACATTAATCCCGCGGAGGGCCCTCCAATATTCGTAGCCGAGAAGGCTACCTTATGGTCCGGATGATCCGGCTGGATCGTCTGCATGGTTGCAATGAGTACGCCGAGGCCCGGCCTTTTTTCCCCGGTTGCGCTGTCTGTAATTTCGACCAGCGGGAGAGTCACTTCAAGCGGCTTGCCACTGCGCTCCAGCTGTACCTGAATGCGGTCACCGGCCTGCAGTGTACGAATGATTTCGGTCAAAGCCTCATGATCGTACACAGCCGTCCCGTTCACCTTCATCAGCTTGTCACCTGGACGGAAATAAGCCTCGCTGCCATACGTGTCCGGGACGGAACGGATAAACATATAATCTGGCACAATGTTGTAAGGAATCCCTGCAGCGGTATATGCCGCCTCCACGGCGAGTGACTGTGAGGTATTCATGTAATAGATCTGAGTCGCGCTGTATTCCTCTTTACTCTGGTCACCCAGCTTCTGCTCCTTCTGTACGACCTCGCTGTTAGGATTGACCGCCGACCAGGCGAGAAGCGCAATGTTGGCATAGCTCGCCGACACCGTTGTCAGCATAAATGCCCCCTGCTCCTCGGAATCTCCGCCATTCACCGAAATCATCGGCTTGATTTCCTCCGCGCTGCCCGGCTGATAGATCATGTAGGGAGTCGGCATGTAGACGATAACGTACACCATGACAGCGACCAGCAGCAGATAAGCGGCGACTCTCATTCCACTTGAATTTCTTGTTCTGTTCATTTGATGTCTCCTTCCCCCCGGATGCAGCTGTAGTCCAGCTGAAGTCCTTGTACACAAGGTCTAAAGGGCTGTCATCCCTGCATAAAATGGTACTAGCCATGTTTACGCAGGAAGGAGACCCCTTATGAATAAAGACCCTGCCGGCGGTCTGAAGGCCGGCCTTTGGATCACGGTCTTGCTGGGAACGGCGGCATTCTTGCTCGTTGCAGCCATTGTCAGCGGACCGGAAACTGCTTTTGAGGCTTCGCTTCATGCGTTGCAGCTGTGGTGGCATATCGTCTTCCCGGCGCTGCTGCCCTTCCTCGTGCTGACCGAAATCATGCTGGCAAGCGGCGCTTCCCACGGCGCAGGTGTACTGCTGGAGCCGTTGATGCGCCGCGTGCTGAAGCTGCCGGGACAAGCAGGCTGGGTGCTCGTTACCGGCATGACTGCCGGCTTTCCGGCCGGAGCGCAGGCGGCGCAGACGCTGGCCCAGCAGGACCGATTGAGTCCTCAGCTGACCGGCAGACTTGCGTCGTTGTCACATTTTTGCAGCCCGATGGCCATTCTGATCGTCGTCGGAGCCGGCATGCTGCAGGACCCTGCCGCTGGCTACGTGCTGCTAATAACGCATTGGTCAGGAGGACTGCTAGCGGCGTGGACACGCTCACGCAAGCATCAGAGCAGCGATGACATCCCGTCCGTGCCACACCACCAGCATACAAGTCCTCTGCTGCTAAGGGCTGCGCAGGCAGCCGGGCAGGCCAGGGCCCGAGACGGACGCAGCCTGGGCAGGCTGCTCGGCGATTCGGTCAGCCGCTCCGTTCAGACGCTGATGATAACCGGCGGGTACATTATTATTTTTGCTGTGCTGATCTCTCTGCTGCAGCATTACTTCCCTATTGTACCCGGAAGCTTGACCTCCGGGACTCTGGAGCTGTACACCGGCGCGCAGGCATTAAGCCATGCGTTCACCGGGACGACCCCCACTCAGTTAGCACTGCTCTCTGCCCTGTTAGCCTGGGGAGGTCTCAGCGGCCAGCTCCAGAGCTTGTCTATCGTTAAGGAGCGCGCGATTTCCTGGCGGGCCTACGCGGGGCATCGACTGCTGCATGCGCTCTACGCCGCCGGAATCACGCTGTTGATATGGAAGCCGCTTCAAGGACTGCTGCCCCCGGCAGCACCGGCGTTCGGCAGCATTCCTGCGGAGTATGCCCATAACGGGCTCAGCTTCAGCGGCTGGGATTCTTTTGTGGACCTTTTTCTTTGGCAGGTCGTACTTGGGCTTGTCCTGGTCCTTGCCTTCAGCCTCACGTCCCGTTTCTTTATTCAGCGGAAGGATTAAGCTTACGGCGGAGTGCAGCATCCACCTCAGGTGACACCAGATCTGTAGTATCTCCATGAAAGTGGGCAATTTCCTTCACCAGACTGGAGCTGAGATAAGAATACTTCGGATTCGTCATCATAAAGATCGTTTCTGCATCCGGGTTAAGCTTGTGGTTCGTGGAAGCCAGCTGCAGCTCGTATTCAAAATCCGTCACCGACCGGATTCCGCGCACAATAACATTGGCGTTCTTTTGCCGGACATAGTTGGCTAACAGATCTCTAAAGCTGTCAATCTGCACATTGGGCAGATGAGCCGTGACCTGGGCGAGCAGATCCTTTCGTTCATCCACCGTAAACAGCGGATTCTTGCTCATGTTGTTCAGGACAGCCACGATGAGCAGGTCAAATTGCCGGGACGCTCTCGTAATAATATCCATATGTCCCATCGTAACGGGATCAAACGTGCCGGGGTAAACGGCAATGCGGTATGATTTCTGCGGTTCTGTGGTCATTGTCAAGCTTCCTCCTCGCCGGATGGCTCCGGCATGCTGCTGGATCCCGTAAATCTGTAGATGGAAACCGCGGTTTCACCGTATCGTGCACTGCGGAGATGCCGGAAGCCCTCCAGCGTCTCTGGATACGTGTAGGACGATTCATACTCAAGCACAATCAGAGCGTCATCATAGAGCAATCCCTTATCGCTCAGTTCGGTCATCAGCGCATCGCCGTTCTTCATCCGGTAGGGCGGATCCAGAAACACGAGGTCGAATTTGTAGCCTCTGCGCTCCAGTACCTTCAATGCACGCGCGGCATCATTGCGGAATACCTCCGCCTGGGACGTAAAGCCGGTTGCGGCAAGATTGGCTTTGATCGTGTCCAGGCTCTTGCTGTCTGCGTCAATAAATACAGCCTTGTCCATTCCGCGGCTAATGCTTTCAATGCCCAGTCCGCCAGTGCCCGCAAACAGGTCCAGCGCGGCACCTCCGTCGAAATAAGGCCCGATCATACTAAATAATGCTTCCTTTACTTTATCCGTCGTGGGACGGGTGCCCGTACCCGGAACGCTTTTCAGCGGCCGGCCTTTGGCACGACCCGATATTACTCTCACTAGTATTTCACCCGTTTCCTGTCCTAATGTCGTTTCTTGTATGAAAATGATGGCATTGAATGAGAATATCGTAACATAATCTGTGGTCGATGAAAAAGAGATCCCCCTGAAAATGAAATTTGCCAATGGGGTATATTCCTGGCAAGATCCGGGCATTCTAACATTATCGACATCAAAAGTGTCGTAGACAACCGCGAAAGAAGACTTACGTTTCCCCATAAGCTCTTCGTCCGGTTTCTCCTCTCCCATGAGGGCGCTCTGCAAAGGGCGCCCGATTTTTTTTGTCGTTATCTACGGAATCGAGAATCCGAGACCATAAAACAGGCCGCCCGCCAAGATCCAGGATCTTGACGGGCGGCTCAAGTAAAACGAGGACACTTCAGCGGATCACCGAGGTGACCACCTTTCTCTCTGCATGCTGCCGGGATTGCTGCAGGAAAGTAAGGAGTTTGCGGCTAAGAATGCTCCAATTAGATGAACGCGCTAGTGATGATTACCAGCAAAATGAAAAGCACCAGAATTGCGCCGACAGAGTTACCTGCTCCATATGCTCCATATGCTCCAGCTGTTCCGCTCACAAGAATCCCTCCCTTTTGTGAAACATACCACAGTATATGAGGGAGGACTGCAAACGACAGGGCATTCGCCCGGCTGCTGCAAAATAGGTGCATTTGCCTCATGACTCATTTCCGTTCTGGACTGTCGGTACCGGGCAGTCTACTGTGCTTAAAGGGAATCGTCCTCCTCGGATGGAGTGCTTCTCAGGGTCCTGCGGTCAATCAATCCCTCTTCCCCCAGCTCCCTGTATTTACGCATCCAGATTTTCAGCCGTCCAATATCGGATATTTGCAGCTCTTGAGCGACCTCTTTCTTGGTCATGCCGTCCAAGCGCATGGCGATTGCTCTTTTCTTCATATCTAGACTGTAGGATTGGAATGTTTGGCCTTTTTTCGCCATCAATATCACCTCTACCTACTATATCGGAATGAAGCGGCTTTTTTTATAATGGCCTGTACCCCAGACGGTTTAGCTGCTCTGCAATCAGGCGGTACCCCTTGGCATTGGGATGAAGGCCATCGGAAGACAGCAGCTCCTGCTCTCTGCCCGCAAACAAGGAGTAAACCTGCGCCGTCGGAAGCAATCCGGATAGAAATCCATTCAGCCGGTGCACATACGCTGCCGCTTCAATCCGCGAAGGGTAGGGGTTATATAGACCCACCGCCCGGATCAGGTAGGGTGAGGCAGGTCCTCCCTTTTTCAATTTGCAGATTTCGTTCACCATACCCTGCCAGCAGGCCTTGCAGCGGGACAGCGCCTGCTCCAGCAGCTCCGGTCTGAAGTCAGTCTCAGAGTCTTGCGCCGCCCGGATCAGATCATTTCCGCCAGCCGAAATCGTAATAATCGCGGCACCCTTCAGGCTGCTGCGAAACTGCGGATCGCGTCGAATCCGTTCGTACAGCTCACAAGAGGTCAGTCCCGGTATGCCCAGCTGATCATAAGCTACAAATTCCTTAACATATTCCTCCGCCATCCGCCGGTATAGCGGAACAAATCCGCTTCCCGGCAGCGCCCCCAAGCCATACGTCAGGGAATCGCCGACGGCGGTGTAACAATATACCATGAACTCCACCCCCACCAGACTCACTGCAATATGATATGCCGCAGCCGGAGGGGGTGGAAACGGTAATTTGCCTTCAAGCTTTGAAATCAGGCAGCCATCTGGCTGGAGTCTCGCTCCTTATCGCTTCCGGCTTTAAAAGGCCACCAATTGCCCCGGCCGAACAGCTTCACCATCACGGGAACGAAAAATGGAAGAAATACTAGAGCGTATAGCACCAGGCCGGTTAGTACCACGGTGGCAATCTGCATCATAGACAGCACGCCGGACGGGTACATCGCAGCAAAGGTGCCGCCAAGAATGAGAACCGCAGACAAAATGACCGTGCCCATATTTTTCATCGCGTACAAGATGCCGCTCTGAACGTCCAGCTCCTTGTTCTCGTTAAAGCGATCCATGAGGAAGATGCTGTAGTCCACCCCTAGCGCAGTGAGCATCACAAATCCAAAGAATGGCGTTGCCCAGCTGATGCCGGTATAACCTAGCAGGTCCACGAACACAAACTCGGTTACGCCCATGGAGACGTAATAGGTGACGACCAGGGCCACCATCAAGTAAATAGGCATGACCACCGATCTCAAGAGCAGCACCAGCACGAGGAAAATCCCGCCCAGCATCAGAGTAACTGTACGATTGTAATCCTCATCAGAAATTTGCTTCAAATCCGCATAGGTGCTCGTCACGCCGCTCACCGCGGTTTCCGCCTGCTCCAGCTTGGTCCCTTTGACCGCCGTCGCCACTGCATTCTCAATGTCGCCGATACGGGTTAATGTCTCAGCTGCATAAGGATTGCCTGCAAAAACAACGTCCAGCGTCATGAGCTTACGGTCGGGAGACATGTAAGTATCATAGACCCGCGTCATCTCGGGATCAGACAAGGCCTCCTCTGGAACGAGGAACCCGCTGGTTTCCGGATCACCTGCATTCTCGATTTGCGCCAGATAGGTCTGGGCTGTTGTCAATCCATCCTGAATCTGAGAAATCCCTTTGACACTCTCATCTAATCCTCCGGTGAGCTCACCCAGCTGCCCAGACAGCTCCTTAAAACCATTCTCAATTTGCTGCTGTCCTTCCTCAATCTGGGTCAGACCTGACTGAATATCCGGCAGCTGCTGAATCACTGCACCCTGTCCCTCTGCTGCCTGCTCCAGACCGTCTTCCAACGCTTGAATGCCTTGAAGAATCTGGCTGAGCCCTGAAGTCAGCGCCTCTTGTCCGGATACTGCCGCGGCATAGCCTTGATTCGCCTGCTTTAAGCCCTCCGCCGCCTGCAGGGTGTTCTTTTCCATGTCACGAACGCCTGAAGACAGCTGAGACAGACCTGCTGAGGTCTGGGTTACCGTTTCCCGGATATTCATATAATCCGAATTCTGCTGCAGCTGCGGCTCCGCGGCCTCCAGTGCAGTAAAGGAGGGCTGCAGACCTGCCAGCATTTGCTCAACGCCCTGCAGGCTACCGAGCACCTCTCCCATAGATTTGCCTAGAACGGAAATCCCATCCCCGGCCGCCTGGTAACCCGCAAGCAGCTCCTGGTGCGCATTGGCCAGCTGCTGTGCGCTAGCCTTTGCCTGCTGCAATCCTGTACCCAGCTCCCCGGCGCCGGCAGCGCCGCTTGTCATGCCGCCTTGAATTTGCGCCAATGCTGCGCTCAGCTCACCGATGCCCTGATTCAGCTCCGCTGTGCCTTCCGTCAGCTTGCTGCTGCTGACAGCGGCTTCAGCAAGCTGAGGCTCATTTTGACTCAGCTGGCGGCTCGCCTCCGACAGGCCGGAGCCAATCTGGGACAGCCCGTCTGTCGATTGGCCGATCCCTTCTCCCAGCGCAGCCGCCTGGGCTGTAATCCGGAAATCCTCAATTTCGTCACCCGCCGGACGGGAGGCGCTGCGAACCTCTTCTACCCCCTCGACCTTCAGGATGCTGCGGGTTATGGCTTCAGTCAAAGCAAGATACTCTCCCGTATCCAGACGGTCGTCGTTCTTGATCACGACGGTAGCCGGCATGGACTGTCCAGCGCCAAAGGCCGACTCAATCAGGTTAAATCCTTTCACAGACTCATAATCCTCGCTAATTTCCTCCATATTATTGAAGGACAGCTGGCCGCTGTACGTTACCAGAAACGGAACGCAGATGACAGCAACCACGATCAGCGCCGCCAGCGGGCGCTTTAGCGAAAAGGCGCCTGCCATCCCCCATAGCCGGCTCTCCTTATGCTCCAGCGAGCCTTTGGACGGCCAGAACAGCTTGCTCCCCAGCACGGCCATGAAGAACGGCACGATCGTGAACAAGGCTGCAAGCATGACCGCGATACCAACAGCTACCGCTACTGCCGAGCGGTACAGAATAAACTGCGACATTCCGATGGATACAAATCCGATCAAGACCGCAAGCCCGGAGAAAAAAACGGTTCGGCCTGCCGTCCTGTAGGTTTCCACAATCGCAGAAGAAATGTCCTCCTGCCGGCTCATTTCCTCCTTAAAGCGGCTGATCAGCAGGATGCAGTAATCTGTTCCGATCCCGAACATAACGGCCACCATGAAAATCTGTGTAAAGGTTGACAGTGGAAAGTTAACACTGTCCACCAGAAAGGCTACAATCGACTGCGACACCAGATAGCTCAGACCCACAGTCAGCAGCGGCACAAAGGGGGCAACCAATGAACGGAACACGGCAAATAAAATGACCAGAATGAAAATGATCGTTATGTATTCCGTTTTCTTCAGCCCGTCCTGTGACCCCTGAATGGTATCTTCATTGACGAGCTCGCTGCCGGTCATGTAGTAATCGACTCCGATGTCTCCCAGCGCTTCATGAATCAGGCTGCGTGTTTCTCCGGGCTCCATCACTTTAGCATCTGAGGAAATCGCAATCATTACCGCCTTGCCGTCCTCGGACACCATCTTGTCCTCCAGCTGCGGCTCATCAAAGGGATTCATCACCGACGTGACGCCCAGAGCTTCCCCTTGAGTCTTTAGGCTCTCTACCGCTGCTTGGACACGCTCTTTGTCATCCTGACCCAGCCCTTGCTCTTTATAAAAAATCATTGCCGACTGAATCTGCTGCTCCTGCTCCCCTCCGGCATTCATTTCACGCAGCAGCTCCGCCGCCTTGGACGAGGCATAACCATCCGGTACAGACAGCTGACCCTTCTCGCGGACGAGCTCGCTCATTGGCGGTGCAGCCATCATTAAGGCAACAGCCATAACGAGCCAGATGACCAGCAACGCCCACTTGGACTTCAATATCAATCTCATGCTCCTACTCCCCTTCTTACTCTTGCATTAGCTTCGCGAGCTTCTCAAACAGCGTAATAAACTGCTCGACTTCCTGCGGCTCAAAATGAGTCATATACGATGCGACAACAGACTGCAGCAGCTGCTCCGAGCTTTGCAGAACGTTCTCCCCCTCTGCTGTCAACGACAAATAAACGACTCGTCGGTCCTCATCGTCACGATGCCGCTCAATCCAGCCGCGCTCTTCCATGCGGTTCACATTGGAGCTGATTGAGCTCTTCCCGACGCACAGAAGCTCTGACAAGAGCTTGGAGGTGCATTGCTCGTGACTGCGGATCATCCGCAGCGTCTGAAACTGCTCCCGGGTCAGGTCAATGCCCATCTTGTCTCTGGTATCGGCAATAATCCTGCGACTGACTGCGAGATCCGCTTCAATATAGCGTTCGATGCAATTCTTGGTGTCGTTAATGACGGCTCCTCCTTTACTTCGAAAACTAGTTTTATATTCAAACCGTTTTACTGTCAAACTATATCTCAGGACGAGATTGGATGTCAATGCCTCCCTGGTACCTTTTACATTCCACAAAAAAAGACTGCTCAACCACGTCTTGAATGGTTAAGCAGTCCTTGCTTATATTCATACCTGCTGCTATTCTTCGTCTTCCTCTACCTCATAAATACAGCGAAAGCGTTCCGCTCCGGGGTAGCCTCCGCCCAGGCTGTAAATTTGAAAGCCGATGGAGCGGTAAAAGCCCACCGTATCCTCGTCCGCTTCCGCAATTACGCGCTCGGGAGATTTTTGAAGCATGAGCTCCATCAGCATTCCCCGTCCGTAATCCTTGCCCCGATTTTCTGGAAGAACAGCGATATGCTTGATCACCATTTCACTTCCGTTCATCTCTACACCCAGAATTCCCAGAAGCACCCCTTCCTCCTCATACCCGTAAAGCTCCATTCCATGTCCCTTCCGGTATGAGTCCACGACCTCATCCAGAAGCTCCGGGTCCGGAAACACAGAGTAGGCCAGCAGCTCTTTAACCTCCAGGTCCTCCAAGCGTGAAATTATATCATGTATCAATTCATCCTCGTCCTTTCTTCAACGGCTGCGACCTGCACTTGCATAGAACCGACGTAACTTTCTTTCCTTCCAACTGGAATTACCGGCGGAAGCTCTCCTCGGCGGTCGTACCCAGCTTGCGCAGCAGCGCCACAGCCTGCAGCTTCTCTTCTTCCGTCAGACCAGAGACGGCGTGCTCGATTTTTTGCTTATGTCCCGGAAAAATATCCTCGAACAGAGCCTGCCCTTCCTCCGTAAGCTCAGCATAAATGACACGCCTATCTTCCAGGGATGCGCGGCGAATCAGAAGCTTCTTCTTCTGAAGCTTGTCCACGACGTATGTAATATTGCCGCTGGAGATCAGCACCTTTTCTCCGATTTTTTGCAGCGGCTGGGGGCCCTTATGGTATAGCACATCCAGAACACCAAATTCTGTTGAATTAAGGCCGTGGGCTTGAATGCTTCGAGTCGAATGGGCGAAGACTGAATTGTACGCCCTTGCGAGCACCACCAGCAGGTGCAGAGACAGCTCTTCATGTTCCGATAAATCCGCCATTGACAACCAACCTCCGCGTTCCACGCCTGAGTTTATGCAAATTGCTCCAGACGCTGTACATAGAGCTCCTCGTTTTCCGGATCAAAACAGATCAGATCGATCTCCTCCAGCCGGTTCTCCGGACGCTCTTCCTTTAAATAGTTCGTAATGCTCTTTAAAGCCACATCGCATGCAAATGGCTTCGGATATTCGTAAATGCCCGTGCTAATATTTGGAAAAGCAATCGTTCGGGCTCCGACTTCATTAGCCAGCTGAAGGGAGCTTCTATAGCATTCTGCGAGCGTATGATCCTCTCCTCTGCCGCCTCCCTCCCAGATCGGGCCGACGGTATGAATCACATGCTTCGCCTTCAAGAGACCGGCACAGGTCAGCACAGCATGCCCGGGAGGACATCCGCCCTGAAGCTGACGGATCTTCTTGCATTCCTCCATAATCTCGGGGCCTCCAACCGCGTGAATGACTCCATCCACACCCTTGCCTCCCAGCAGTCCGGAATTTGCCGCATTCACTATAATATCACCCGACCAGGCTGTAATATCACCTGTCCGCACAGAAACTGCCGTCCTGCCGATCTGTATCGTCTTCATGCGAAAAACTCCTTTTCAGCCTTTTTTCTTTACATTACCCTGCTGATAGGGAGTTTGACCCGAACCCACAGGATGAATATTCAGACCCTGGCTGCCGCCTGGCTTAAGCGCTTCGCCATGTTCCGCTCTTGTTCATCTTGCAGCCGGTCCTCGAATGTGCGGTGACTTATGTATGTGCCCCCTGTCCTTGCAGTCTTCACATGCGCTGACAGCATTTGCTCTGCCTGCTCCAGCTTTAAATCTCCCGCAGTATCTCCGGCTACCCGGCACAGACCGGCCTTATAGACACCATCTGCAGTCTCATATTCCATCGCCCATAGGGGAATAGCATCCTCTTCTGCTTCCGGCAGCTCACTCCCCATGCATACCGTATACCATGCAGGGAGAGCATATTTTTGTCCCGACTCCTGCTGCATGGATATCAGCCTAGAGTTTCGATAAGCCAAATAGCCGGCGGCAGCAAACAACAGTACGCCTACGGCGATGGCAATGTTCATCATTCCAGGTTCCTCCCCTTATTCATGTCCAGCTGTGATTCCCTCATACCTGCAGCAGGCCATCCTGCCCTGCCGTTATAACCTCTGCACAATGGCAAGAATGATCATATGTACGGGATAAAAGGACCGCCATACCCAGGAAGGAACCCGAACCTTCTCGATTTCTTTCCAGACGGCAGGACCATAGACAATGAGAAACGTCGGCAGAACACTCCACATCTGAATTTCCCAGCCGTACAAATACCAGAACACCACGTTCAGCAGTAGATGCCACGCTGCAAGCATCTGACCCTCAGCATAGCGGAAGATCAAGATCAGCAGCAGACCGTAGGACCCATAATCGAAATTCAGCGCTTCCATCAGCACCGCAGCGATCACGGCAATGAGGATGGATGCCGCCGGATCCACCTTCTCCATCACATACAGCACAAGCCCTCCTGCAAGCAGTGTCACAACCACATTCAGCCCTTCGGGATTGAGAGAGAGCTGATAAGGAATTTGGGACACCAACGCAATCACGCCTAATCTTATAAAATAACGCCGTTTCGATGAGGTCCGGCCATAGCCCAGCACCAGGGCGTACACGTACAGCGGAAACGCAATTCTGCCGATCATCCTCCATATTTCCTCACCGGGATAAAAAACAAGCCCGACATGGTCCACCAGCATCGTCAGCATGGCTAGCCATTGCATCATCATTCCCTCCGTCCCGCGCAGCTTCCAGGCATTATTCCTGATCTCTACATTATGAAGGGGAAACCATCCTGCCGCAAGATAGGTCAAGAGCGGGTTGCTGACCAAGCCCTTTAAACGCCAAAAAAAGCACCCGTTCCCGGAAGAACGGATGCCTGGATAGCCTCAGTCACAGAAGGTCTTGTGCAGCCCTGTGCTTCAATACGCCGTACAATTCAAGCCCGATTCTTGAGGCAGGCTGCTGAAATTACAGCAGCTCTTTCCGAAGCTGCGCGGCAGATTTAGGCGACAGCAGGCCGTATGGAATATCAAACACTGTCTTTGCACCCTGGTCACCGGCTTGAGCCAGACGATATGCAGCACGTGCATAAGCGACCAGCACGCTCGCTGTAAATTCAGGATTGCTGTCCAGCGTCAGACCAAATTCAATGATCTGCTTGCTGTTCTCTCCGGTCAGGCCGCTGCGAAGCACGGTGCCGCCATGAGGCATAGCGGAGTGGTTCGCCTTCAGCTCTTCCTCGGAAATAAAATTCACAACCGTATCGTAGTCGGCAAAATAGTTCGGCATTTCCTTGATTTCCTTCTCGATGGCCGCTTGATCTGCACCCTCCTGCGCAACAATGTAGCATTCACGCAGATGCTTCTCCCGGGTACTGAGCTCTGGATTTTCTCCACTGCGGACACGGTTCAGCGCCTCTTCCTTCGGAATGGTGTACTGAACACCATTCTTGACGCCCTCTACACGGCGAATGGCATCGGAGTGGCCCTGGCTGACGCCCTTGCCCCAGAACGTGTATTCATTGCCTTCTGGCAGAATCGATTCAGCGATCAGACGGCTTAAGGAGAACAGCCCTGGATCCCAGCCCGTGGAAATGACGCTGACCTTGCCGCCCTCGCGCGCAGCCGCATCCACACTGTCGAAATATTCAGGAATCTTAGCGTGCGTGTCAAAGCTGTCTACGGTATGAAATCTTCCGGCCAGCTCAGGTCCCTGCTCCGGCAGATCTGTCGCTGAGCCGCCGCAAAGGATCAAGACATCAATCTCATCTTTATACTGATCCACCTCGGAAATATGTACTGCCTTCGCTTCGGAAGCTACTCCGTTCGGATCTCTTCTGGAGAACACGGCGGTTAGCTCCATGTCCGGATTCTGCTTGATCGCTTTCTCTACACCGCGGCCCAGGTTACCGTAGCCGACGATACCAATTTTAATGGCTTGTGTCATCGTATCCCTCCTGCGTTATCTTTAAAATGAATCGAACAAAAACAACAAAAAAACCAGGCCTTGTCCAAAATGCCTGGTTTTAATATTACATTTTGTGTTAGATTTATGCAATGGTTTTTGTAATTCTATTTCACAGAGGGAGCAGCCGGGTTGCCTAAGCCGGCAGAAGGCTTTTTTCCCCGCTCCTGTATCGCCGCCATGCACAGCAATGCAGCCAGCATGCTGATCGATGCCGTAATAAACAGAACCGGGTATCCCAGCCAATCGATCATCTGACCGAGCAGCGGAGGCGATGCAATGGCAGCCATCGAAGAGACAAGGTAATATAATCCGGTTCGGGTTCCAATGCTCTCTTCGCTTCCGGTAGAAATGATAAAGGGATAGGAATTGATGTTAATGCAGGCCCAAAATATACCTCCTGCAGCGAGAAGCAGGCGCAGCAGAAGCAATGAATGGATGAAGGGCATGACCGCAAACACAGTCATCAAGCCAAGGACACCAGTCAGGATCATCCTCTTCTTCCCGAAGCGCTTGCCCAGCCAGCCGCTGGGAATCGCAAACAATACGAAGAACAGCGAGAAGAACAGAAGGGAGAAGGAAGCCTCCCCCTCGGTCAGGCCTACATGATTTTTGCCATATAGGGTAAAGAGCGTTTCAACCCCCTGATACGCCACGAACCAGAAAAAGATCGCGCATAACAGCAGCACCGTGGTCCGGTCAAGCTGCCCTTTGAACGATACCCGTCTTAGGGACTTGTCCGGTGTTGAAATACTTGGCACGTCTCGGTTCTCTTGAATTCGGGTAGACAGAATCAGCAAGGAAATTAGCGTGATGGCGGCAGCCGCGATAAAGGGATAGATCTCGTTCGCCTCATACAGCACGGAGCCGGCACCGAACGCCAGGATCGCCCCCACACCGCCCATGAAGTTAATGACGCCATTGGCCTTGGTCCGCTCCCGCTCCGGCATTACATCCGGCATCAGCGCCACCGTCGGTGAACGGTACAGGCTCATGGCCAGATTCATCAGCATCATGAACAGAATTAGAGTCAGGAGCCCGGTATGAAACGGGATCAGAGCCGTGAATACTGCCGCAAGCGGCATGCCGAGAAGCAGAAAGGGCATTCTCCGCCCGAACCGGGTACGGGTTGCATCGCTCAGGTTACCGACCCAGGGCTGGAGGAACAGCGCGAAGTAATTATCCAGCGTCATAAAAAAAGCAATCAGTGCAACAGAGGAAAGATAGTCCTCCAAAAAATAGGGAACAAAGGCGTTATACAGCGCCCAGGTCATGCTGATACTGAAAAATCCAAAGCCGAGCAGCCATGATTTTTTCAAGCAGCTACACCTCTTCCTGCTGCAGCAACGCGTGGAGAACATCCGGATAATCGGTAATGATGCCGCTCACCCCAGCCTTTAACAGCCGCTTCATTTCGTCGGGAGCATTCACGGTGAAGGGATGATACGCAAGTCCTCTGTCCCGAGCCTCTGCCACAAGCTCCGGAAGGACAGCATACTTGAAGGCATGCAGGGCGTCAGCCCCGACAGTCTGCGCATAGTCACATACCTGGTACAGACCCTCCATATACAGAATGGCCGTCACAATGTCCGGCGCAAGTTTCTTACAATGCACAAGAGAATAATGATTGAAGCTGGAGATGATGACTCGCTCCTCCATACCATACTCCCGGACGGCAGCAATCACTTCCTCCTCCAGCCCGGGATAAGGGATGATACCATTTTTCAGCTCAATGTTAATGAACGTCCCGCGGGCTTTGCCCAGAGCGAGCAATTGCTTCAGCTCAGGCACCTGCTCTCCCTTGAACGCTTCGCTGAACCATGATCCGGCGTCCAGCTGCTGCAGCTCAGAGAGCGTGTAATCCTTTATGTATCCTTGTCCGTTGGTCGTCCGGTTCACCGCTTCATCATGCATTAGAACGAGCTTGTGGTCCGAGGTCATCTGTACGTCGGTTTCAATACCGTTCGCGCCTTGCTCCAACGCTTTGTGAAAGGCTGCCATTGTATTCTCCGGCGCTGCTCCTGAAGCTCCCCGGTGAGCAAAATTAATAAATGCTGCCATGAATCATACCTACCTCCTCTAAGAACCAATTGATACGCTTATTATAAAGGAATATAATCAGAGCGGTGTTAAATATATCTGCAGCCAAAAAAACCTTGCCCTATTTGCGGACAAGGTTTTTCGCAGCACCGGCAGGCGGCTTGAACTGGACACGCTTGACTTCTCCGGTCCCGCCTTCGCCCTCGCTTTCCTCCGGCTTCACCGCGAGCAGCGTCAACAGGGCCCCGGTGGCAGCAACGGCAGCCAAGGTCAGGAACAGCACCCAATGATTGGCGCCAAGCAGCAAGGACACAACGGGCGGACCCAGCGATACTCCGATAAAGCGCATGCTGCTATACAAGGAGGTGATCGTTCCTCGCTGTTCCTCCTCTACACCCTCGGTGAGTAGCGTATCCATGCTGGGCAGCACCAAACCGATTCCGATGCTGCCCGCCGTCATAAATCCAATGACAAAATAAATTTGCTCGCTAAAGCCGATGATGACCAGAGAGCCTGTGAGCAGCGCCATGCCGGCGAAGCCCGTCCACTTCATGAGCCCCTTCTTATGCCCTGTGAATTTCCCGGTCAGATATGAAGCCAGACACAAGGCTGCCAGTGGAATCGCCAGCACCAGTCCCTTGACAATGCCGGTTAAGCCATAAGCACTCTCCAGAGTTTCCGATAGATAAAATTGCACGCCAAAAATGCCGAACATGGCAATACCGCCAATCGCAAAAATCGCATACAGCCAGCGACCTTTTTCTTGAAGCACATCCTTGGTCGTACCGAGGAACTCCCGGATCGACTGCTGGGTCTTCTCATGCTCTGGAGATTTCACCAGGAATATGACGAGCAGCAGGGATACCGCGCAGAGAACCGGGATGGCCAGGAATGGCAGAAACCAGATGAAGCTGCCCAGAAACGCTCCCAGAATCGGGCTGAGCACCTTGCCAAAGGTGTTCGACGTTTCAATGACGCCCAGACTTTTACTAACCTTCTCATCCTCGCTAAACATATCTCCAACGAGTGGAATAACGATCGGAAATGCACCGGCTGCGCCAATTCCCTGCAGCAGCCTTCCGGCAAGAATGACGATGTACGCGGCGCTGCCTCCCAGCAGCCACGCTGCACCGGCCGAGATGCCGCTGCCGAGCACCGTAATGATCAGGCTCGGGATAATGACCTTCTTGCGGCCGAACCGGTCAGATAAATACCCGGCGATTGGAATCATCAGAATAGCTGTTACGGCATACACCGTAATCAGCATACTGCCCATCAAGGAGCTGATGCCGAGCGCTTTAGCAATTTGCGGCAGTATGGGAATAAGCATCGAGTTTCCCAAGGTCATGATGAGGGGAACCGAGGCCAGTGCAGCGAGATCCCATTTCTTATTGTCCATGAGAAGACCACCTTTAACATCAGTTGACCTCTCTATAATGCGGGTTTACCGCCCGCAATATACATGTTAAAAATGGTTGCCGCATTGGCAGGTCCTACACTTTGAACCCTGACATCTCCCGCTCCAGTGACACGGACATCTCATTTAAAGATTCCACTGATTGTGCCATTTCCTCAATGGAAGCCAGCTGCTGAGCGGCAGCGGCACTCACGCTCTGCGTCCCTGCAGCCGCATGTCGATTGCTCTCCAGCATGCTCTCGATGCCATGCATCATTGCGTCCGCCTGCCGTGAAAGCTGGGCACAGGACTGCTGAATATCCTGGATCTGATTGTTTAGCCGGACAATGGACTGGTCAATGCTCTGAAAGGCCTCTGCAGCTCCCTGTGCTGCCTGGATGCCCCTGGTTACAGTGAGAACCTCCTCCTCCATGGCATGCTCCAGCGTATGTATGTCCTTGGTGATTTCTTCAACGAAACGGTTGATCTCTGCGGAGCTGGCATTGGACTGCTCCGCCAGCTTCCTGACCTGGGAAGCCACAACGGCAAATCCTGCTCCCTGCTCGCCTGCCCGGGCTGCTTCAATAGAGGCGTTCAGAGCCAGCAGTCCGGTCTGTGACGAAAGCGAATTGATCGTCTCCCCCATCAAGCCGATGAGCTCCGCTTTGCTTCCCAGTTCCTTGACCGCTTCCGCCGAAAGGTTCGTTCGTCCCCGAATTTCCTCCATTTGCTGCAGAGTCCGTTTTACCGCTTCTTCACCTTCTGAGGACAGTACCTGCGCATCACTCGACACCTCGGAGGTGTGTGCTGCTGCATGATGAATAACGCCGATTCCGGCAGCCATATCGGTCAGCGAGCCCATCGACGCTTCACTGACTTCAAGCTGATGGCTCGTGCCGTCTGCAAGCCGTTCCATGATCGAGGAGGTATGGCGCGATGCATCTCTGATCTCTGAGGAGCCGGCGAACAGCTGATCGCTGGTAGCAGCGATTTGGATGGCAGAGTCCTTGATGTTCAGCACCATTGAGCGAAAAGAATCCAGCAGCGCATTGTACGCACGAGCTACCTCGCCAATCTCATCGCGGCTGCGCACTTCAAGGCGGGATACCAGGTCTCCGCCCCCGCGGCTTATGTCCTCCAGCTCGCTCTTCATGCGGATTAAGGGCTTGATCGAAGCTATAAGCACACGGCTTTGAATCATATAATAGATGATAGCAATCAACCCAGCTACAAGCATCGCTTCATTCCGCAGCAGATTGGCTGAGGAAATATCCGCCATGTGCTGCTCCATTTCTGCCTCTTTTCTTTCCTTGAACTGATCCACCAGTGACGTAAAGGCTTTGCGAATCTCTCGTTCGCCCTCGAACGCCGTTTCATACTGAGCAAATGTCGGCGGAGCGGCACCCGGACTCGATAGTCCACTCTTTTCCAGCACCTCCAGAATTGCAGCCTGATAGCGTTGAAAGCCCTGGTCAATCTCGTCGATCACGTTCATATCCTCTGGCAACCTTGTGCGCAGCCTCGTATCTGCAGATAATTCCAAAAAGTGTTGCTGCTTCAGCTTCATTGCTTGAACAAAGCTCTCATCTCCGGTTAACAAAAATCCGCGTTCATCATTCGCGATCCCGGCCAGCAGCAACTGCATTTGCGATAGATTGTACATCACCGTATGACCCTCGTGGATAAGAGCCTTATATCGTTCCTCTGTGGATTTTGCATTCCAGAATGCAAACAGGATCATGGCCACCGTTACAGCACCCACAATGGAGGACGACAGCAGCAATTTCGTCTTGATTTTCATAGACCGACTTCCTTTTCATTCGTTTTTCACAGATTCCCTGTAATGAGACATATTTCGACTTTTTTCTACAAAAAATGAAGGGCTAGTGCCATGTATTTTCTGGAAAACAAAAAAAGCCTGCCTCCAAGGATTGCAGGTCCTTGAAAACAGGCCAAGCCGTCTCTATGAAGGAAGGAAGCGACTCCTCGCTCCGAGATGATAAATGTGCAGCTCATGCATGGCGCGGGTACAAGCGGTATAAAAAAGCTTGCGCTCTCTCTCGCGGGAGTAGAGCTCATCCGAGCCGTTATAGATCAGCACAGCATCAAATTCAACGCCCTTCGCTAAATAAGCAGGCACAACGAGAATGCCCTGCTCAAATGCCGGTGTTGATTTGGTAATCAATCGAATCGGCATTCGTGGTGATAGGCGGCGGTGCACCCCGCGGCTCTCCTCCTCGGTCTTGCAGATCATCGCCACATAGTGATAGCCCTGGGCTTGCAGCTCCTGCAAATCCTGTGCCACCAGCTCCTCTAGCTGCTTCTCCGACTCCGCCGGGATGACCTTTGGCGGGAGACCTGGGCGATGAAAGGGAGTAATATGCTCTCCTCCTGGAATCATTTGGCGAGTAAATTCCACAATTTCACGAGTAGAGCGATAGCTCTTCGTTAACGAAATGACCTCGGTTTCCGCCTCGCCGTACAGGCTAACCAGGCTCTGAAGCTCTCCCAGTGCTTCTCCATGGGCATAAATGGCCTGGTTCAAGTCGCCCAGCACGGTCATCTTGGCCCGGGGGAACAGCCGCTTTAGAAATTCAAGCTGAAACACGGAATAGTCCTGAACCTCGTCCACAATCACGTGACGGATCGAGGTGTTCGTCCGAAATCCCTGAAGCAGCTCTCTTAAATACAAGTAGGGCGTGACATCCTCGTAATAAAGCTCCTTGCTGTTCATTTTGGCCAGGGTCTGGCGGCTAATCTCGTCCCACTCCCGGGGCAGCGAGGTTTCTGAATCCAGCAGCTCTGCAGTCATAGAAGCATCCTGGAACAATCGCCGGTACAGCCCCACCACATCAACAAAACGGTAGTTCTTGATCCACTGCCGAAGCGGCTTCAGCCGGGTACTGACCACCATCCGGGCCAGTGCTTCCTTCTCGGCATCAAAATCATCGAAGCTCAGCTCTCCCTTGCGCTGCTTCCTGCGCATGATCTGAAACGCACGCTGATAATCATCCTGGTCCAGCAGCTGGATCTGATCCTCCACCCAATCCGCCTTCCGCTCCTCGGCTGCAAAGGATGATAACGCCTTTAGCAGCCTGTCACGCATGAGATCCAGCCGGTTCGCAAGCTTGATGGCGGGATCAAAGCTGTAAAATTGCCGCACCATCTCTTCTCTGGACACAATAATCCGACCCTGGAATACAATAGGACGAAAGAGCATGTCCCGGGCTTCGAGGTGCTCCTTGTAAGTCTGAATCAAGCGCAGATAGCCCATGCCGGATTTGAAGGCAATGCCTTCTCTTCTCGCCTCAAGCCCTGGATCATCATGCTCAGCCAGCAGCTGTTCTGTCTGGGTAAATACATCCTCCAGCTCAAATTCCCGGCCCAAACGATGCTCCAGATAGGCTTGGAATGTGGTCTGCTGCATATTGTCCTCGCCAAGCTCCGGGAGCACCGTCGAAATATAGCTGTTAAACAGCGGGTTCGGCGAGAACAGAATCATCTGGTCGGCCTGCAGCGTATCCCGGTACTTATAGAGCAGATACGCCACCCGCTGCAGCGCTGCCGAGGTCTTGCCGCTGCCCGCGGCGCCCTGGACGATGAGCATTCGCGTTTTGTCGTTACGGATAACCGCATTCTGCTCCTTCTGGATGGTGGCGACGATATTTTTCATCTTGTCGTCAGCACTGTGGCTGAGCACCTGCTGCAGCAGCTCATCACCGATCGTTACGCCGGTATCGAACAGCACCTGGATTTGACGGTCCCGGATGACGAATTGCCGCTTGAGGCTCATCTCGCCCTTCACCATGCCGGAAGGCGTCTCATATTGAGCTTCACCCGGTGCTCCGTCATAATAAAGACTTGAAATGGGCGCCCGCCAGTCGTAGACCAGGAAGTTCTCCAGCTCTTCATCCATGACCGACCCGATCCCCAAATAAATGGGCTCCGCTGCGCTCTCTCCCGATTCTCTGAAGTCGATGCGGCCAAAATACGGCGAGTCCACAAGCTTCCGATATTTTTTCAGAGCCTTGCTCGCCTGTAAATGGGTCCGTTCCCGCTCTGAGAGCACCTGGGATTGCTGGCGGAGATTGGTGGATGTTTCTCCAACATCATCGGCTTCGCTGAAATTGATGGTGACCTCGTCCCAGAAGTCCTTTCTCATCTCGATGACGTCACCGCGAACGCCGCCGACCTGCTTCATTAACCGTTGAATATAGTGATCAATGATATCGGTAATCTCGGTAACCCGCTGCTGTTCTTCCTGCCAATCCTGATCCTGGATGGTCAAGTGACTCCCCCCTCGTTGTTTAGCTCTTTATTTTTTCAGCCACGCCAAAATACTGCGGCCATCCTTCTTCCGGTCAACAAAGCGGGAGATATGATCCGCTACCTGATTCAGCCTTTCCAGCATATGACCGTAATCATACATCGCCGCCGCAACCACCGCGATTCGAAAGCTGGAGGAGGACGCCGGTACAATTGTGGACATATCATCCATAAACCGCTGATTCTCAAAGGCCATATGCTCTGCCTCCTCCGCGTTCGGCTTCAGCTTATCTTCAAATTTCCATAAAATATGCTCGTGGAATTTAATCAGCCGTTCCAGATTCTCGTCCAGCCGCTGATCCAGCTCCGGCGATCGCTGGGCCTGAAAATAATGATTATGCACAGCAGTCAGAATATCATAGCCCTTCTGGAGGGATTCCAGCAAATGCTTGTATACGACCAGCTGACGCGACTGACTGTACTTGGGGCGCTTCAGCTTCTTCTGTTCTTCTTCGAACAGAGCATACTTGTCGCTCAAAGATTTAATGGCTCCGCCCAGCTGCTTCAGCTCTTCCCGGTATACAGAGTCCTTCATTTCATGCGAAATGGCGGAACGAAGCAGCAGCGACATCTTGACAAATACATTCTGGATTTGCTTGAAATACTGCTCCTTCGGCTTGGGTGGAAAGACAAAGACATTTACGAAAAAAGCTGAAAAAATACCAACCAGCGTCATGATGAACCGGTTGAGCGCAAAATCCCACTGCCCGGAGGCCTCCATCACGGAAATGACGGTGACCAGCGTCAGGCCGATCGTTTCGCCCATATTCAGCCGGATACAAATCATAATAACCAGTGTACATACCAGCCCGACGGAGATTGGCTGATTAGATAAGAACGTTCCCCAGAGCACCGCGATGACCGCACCCAGCGTGCTGGTTTGAAGCTGATCGAGAAAATATCTCCAGGACCGGTAAATCGACGGCTGCATGGCAAAAATTGCAGCAATTGCGGCAACAACCGGCGATTGAAGCCCCAGGAGCATCGTTATGTACAGGGCCAGCGTGACCGCTAGGCCTGTTTTTGCCATTCTTGCGCCAAAGGCCATCATTAGCCCCCCTTTTTACGATATGCATGCTTCATTGTATACCAGGTTACATGCAAATTGCGATGCACCTCTGATCCGGCTGGACAGAATGAGGGTTTCTCTTCAGCAGGAGGATCAGGATGCTCTTGCCGGCGATCGCTCCAGCCATTTATATTCATAGAACCCGATACAGAAGAGCAGCCAGGACAAGCTTGCAGCATAAGCTCCTGCGACATCACTAGGATAGTGTACGCCCAGGTAGACGCGGCTCATTCCGATTCCCAAGATCATCAGGCTGCTGGCAGCAAGCAGAACCAGCCGCCCCTTCCACCCGCTCCAGCGGCTCCACAGCAAATAACACAGTACTCCATATAAGGAAAAAGCCGCCATGGAATGCCCGCTGGGATAGCTGTAGCCGGTAATTTCGATGAGGCGGTTCACATCGGGCCGGACCCGGTGAAACAAAAGCTTCAGCACCACATTCCAAGCCTCTGATCCCAGCAGCACCAGAAGAAACAGCTTGATCTCGCCGTTTCTGCCTGCGGCGGCATAAAGATACCAGACCACCCACAATGCAATCACAATGATGGGACCCTTGGAGCCGATGAAGGTAAGCAGCCGGGCCCCTAATGTCCACATCGGGGCCTGAAATTCCTGTAACCACGGGTTAATCTGCAGCTCCCCCCCGGCAATGACCCAGGACGACAGCAGAACAAAAAGAAGTGCGCTGCACAAAGAGATGGTCCAAAGAGCTGCAATTCGGGTAGATATATATGGGCTTGGTTGCATGATGTAAGTCTCCCTCCTCTGCAGCCGTTTCATGAAGCCGTGCCGGTCTGACGTTCAGTATTTCTTAAACGAATATGATTTGATTGATTCAGGAGGTTTATGAATGAGAAACAAGTTCTGGTACAAGACCGCCCTTTCAAGTGTGCTGGCTATGGCCGCCGCTGCTTTTTCGGCTGCTCCTTCCAGTGTCCATGCCGCCGGCATCATGTCCGGGTCCGGCTCTTATTCTGCAGGCACGCCTGCCGAAGCCATGCCGCTGCAAGCCGAGCAATACATAACCGAGGATCTGCTGAACAAGCCGGTCCCTACGAATCAATGGTGGAGCAGCCTTCTCTGGGATTCCTTCTCCGAAGCACAGTATCCGCATCCGCTGGCTGTCCGGCATGAACCGCAAGGGCTGCGGATCTATCATCCCGGACCCCATCTTCTTCAAGAGCCCACGGTCATTGACGGTACAATGGCGGTTGACGGAGATTTTATTGCCGGACATACCGGCGAGAGCCAGTTTCCCGAGGCCCGGGTGGCCGGCTACAGTGACTGGTTCGTGGACGCCCAATATGAGTCAGGCCAGCATGAGATGAAGGTCAGCTACGGGCACGGATCTCCGTTCACGTATTTCACATATGCCGGAGGAAATCCCAAGCTGATCTTTCAAGAGACACCCGAGCTTTGGTACGGCGGCCGCAGCAGCTCCGTGCTCGGCATCACGGTCAACGGGTCCCACTATGGCCTGTTCGGACCGACAGGCAGCTCCTGGATCGGTCTAGACCGCCAGGAATGGGTCAACCAATTGAACGGCAAGAATTACTTCTCGATTGCCGTGCTGCCGGACAACCGGCCCGCTACACTGGAGAAATTCCGGCAATATGCCTACTCCCATATCACAGATACCAAGGTGTCCTGGACATACGATGAAGAGCAGAGTGAGGTTACCTCAACCTACCGCTTCACAACCGAGCCGAAAGAAGGCCTTCGGTCCGGCACCTTGTTCACGATGTATCCTCATCAGTGGAAGTCCACAGATACAGATCCCCTTCCCTACCGTTATGCTTCTGTGCGCGGGGATCTGGCCACCGGGGAGGGAGACCGCTTCACGACAGTTATGAAGTATCATGGTATTTTGCCCGCCCTTCCGGCGGTCGGTGAGGATCAGCTCTCCTTAATGAAAGCTTTGCTGGAGGAAGCCCGGAATGAGCCGGAGACCGGCGCCGCCGACTCATATTCGGCAGCCAAGGAGCTTGGCCGACTGACAGCCCTTCTCCCGCTGGCCAAGGACTCCGGGGAGAGTGAAGCCGCCGTTTTTTTTGAGCAGAAGCTTCAGGGTATGCTTGAGGACTGGCTCACATATACCGATGAAGACCGGGATCAGCTGTTCTATCCCTCCAGCTATTTCTATTACGATTTCGCATGGAGCACACTCATTGGCTATCCGGCGAGTCTGGGCAGCGACAGTGAGCTGAATGATCATCACATTGTGAATGGATATTTCATCAAAGCAGCCGCAGAGCTGGCCCGCCATAATCCGGAATGGGCGTCAGACAGCAGCTACGGCGGCATGGTAGACCTGCTCATCCGCGATATGGCAAGCCCTGACCGGCAGGATGCCCTGTTTCCTTTTCTCCGGGTATTTGATCCCTATGCCGGCCATTCCTGGTCATCCGGAGCTGCTCGTTATGGCAGCGGGAACTACAATGCAGCCTCCGGTGAAGTCATGAATGCCTGGTCTTCGCTGATCCTTTGGGGTGAGGCTACCCGGGATCCAGCGATTCGGAATCTCGGTATTTATTTGTACACGACCGAAATGCAAGCTATTCTTCAATACTGGCTTGATGCCGATCAGACGCATTTTCACGATGACTTTACGCCGGCGGGAGCCGCGGCGATCTGGGGCGGCAAAACCGAGGGTGACTCCACGTTATGGTCCACACGTCCGGCAGAGGTCCAGGCTGCGAACTGGCTGCCCTTTAGCGGCTCTTCCTTGTATTTGACCGCTTCCCCTTCACTCGCGGAGCGCCATTTCACAAAACTGCGTCAAGATGAGCAGGACACAGGAGACGAAGAAGGCTTGCGAGACCTTGTATATATGTATCAGGCGATTTCTCAGCCCGAGGAAGCCCTGAAGGCTTTTGAAAATACGGCTCCGTTATTTGCAGCCCAGGCCGGCAGCTCCAAAGCTCATGCCTATGCCTGGATCTCCATGCTGAACGAGCGGGGCACGCAGGATAAGGACATCACAGCCGACACCCCTTTATACGCCGTATACAAGCATCCGGAGCATGGCAGCACCTACGTTGTATATAACATGTCCTCTTCTCCAGTGAATGTAACCTTTTCGGATGGGACGACAATGACTGCTTCACCGTCAGGCTTCACGGAGAAAACCTTACCTTAATATTAGATAATAAAAGCCCGGGGCGCCTTGAGGTTCATTTGAACCATGAGGCGCCCCCGGGCCTTTATGAGGTATGCTGCTGGAATCGTGCAGCCAGAATTTCTTTAAGCCGGGCAGCCGCGTCTTCTGCACTGTCTGCTTGAAGCTCCAGCTTACTCCCTTCCCCATACATCTGGGAGGTATGATCATAGCGGGGGTCATAGTAATGAAGCAGCAGCAGACGGACAGCGTCTGCAAACCGGTCTTCTTCCAGAGACTTATGAATTTCCGCTGCAATCGGGGTGTGAATCCGGTCCTTAATCCGCAAAAAAGCCTGAATGCACTGCTCCTTATACTCCTCCGGCCGGTAATCCTTCATGATCTGTGCCACGCGCTGCTCCAGCGGCAGCTGCAGCACAATCGCTGATCCTGCGGCCTTTTTATTCATGAGGAAATCCGGCAGGATGACTTTGCCGATTCGCTTGCTCTCTGCTTCCATAATTATATATGGGCTTGCAGACAGCTCCTGTAAACGCTCAAACAGCTGGGCGTCAAACATCTTCTGATTGTATGACGGGAGCCCGATATGGCCAAAGATCGAGCCCCGGTGCCCCGAGAGCCCTTCAAGATCCAGTACGGGATAGCCTTCGGCTTGCAGCTGCTGCAGCACCTCTGTCTTGCCAGTGCCGGTAAAGCCGTGCAGTACGATGGCCTCTGTATCTAACGAGATGCTTCCCAGTGTGTCTACAACCAGCTTCCGATAGGCCTTGATCCCGCCCTGGATTCGCTTGACGTGAACATCCATTAACGACAGCACCGTAGCTGCCGTACGGCTGCGCATGCCGCCTCTCCAGCAGAATACGGCCTTATCGCCCTCCAGCTCTCTAAATTGACGGATAAAGGAAGGCAGCTTGGCGGACATAATCTCAAGTCCCCGGTCTTTGGCTGCCTCCACACTGACCTGCTTGTACAGGGTGCCGATCTCTGCCCGCTCTTCATCGTCAAACACCGGGATGTTCACACTGCCGGGAATGGTGTATTCCCGGAATTCGGACGGTGACCGCACATCGATCAAGGTCATGCTCTTATGATGCTTCTGCTGGAGCCACTCTTCAACGGTTATGTCTTGAAACATGTCTATGCTCCTTTGCCTGATCCAAGAAAATAAGTAGTCTTATTCAACGGTGATTCTTCCTGGGTGCTCCTCCCCGACACGGCCAATGACAGCGGCCTCCAGGCCTCTCTCTTTCAGCTGCTGCAGCAATTGGTCCGCTTCATCGCCCTGTACAGAGATTAGCAATCCGCCAGAGGTTACGGCATCACACAGAATCCAGCGGTCAATCTGATCCATCTCGTCCGGGAAATCGACATCGCCCTTCACATGCTCATGGTTATTCTTCGTTCCTCCCGGAATGACGCCGGCCTCAGCCAGCTCCCTTACTCTTGGCAGGAGGGGCACGTGTGACTTGGTTATCGTAATGCCGGTGCCGCTGCCCTTCGCCATCTCCAGCGCATGACCCATCAAGCCGAAGCCTGTCACGTCAGTGCAGGCATGTACGGTGAAATGAGCCATCACCTCGGCAGCTGTTTTGTTCAGCTGTGACATGACTGCGGTCAGGCGTTCCACCTCTTCCTTGCTCAGCAGATCCTTCTTGATGGAGCTGGATAAAATACCGACACCGATCGGCTTCGTGAGTACCAGCTTGTCTCCTGGCTTGGCTCCGGCATTGGTGCGGACCTTGCCGGGATGAATGGTTCCGGTAACGGCCAGACCGAATTTCGGCTCTTTATCATCAATGGAATGCCCACCGACGAGCGTGATTCCTGCCTCCTTCAGCTTGTCCCCGGCTCCTCTTAGGATGTCAGACAGGATGCTCTTGTCCAGTGTTGAAATCGGAAACGCCACAATATTCAGAGCCGTTAACGGTGTGCCTCCCATGGCATAAATGTCACTGATTGCGTTGGCGGCTGCAATCTGGCCGAAGGAATATGGATCATCGACAATCGGGGTGAAGAAATCAACGGTCTGCACGATGGCCAGCTCGTCACTCAGGCGGTATACGCCGGCATCGTCGCTCGTATCAAGTCCGACCAGCAGGTCCGGATTCGGCTCGGCGGGCGGCAATGTGCGAATGACCTCTGCCAGATCGGCAGGGCCAATCTTGCAGCCGCAGCCGCCTTTGGACGAAAGCGAGGTTAGCTTAATGTTGTTGGATGGATTCATATGGGATACTTCCTTTCATCAACGAAAATCAGACTTCTATTATTATATGTAAATCCTTATGTGAAGTCCATGTTACTCCCGGGATGATCCATGAAACAGCTGTACCATGCGCATTGGAACCACTAGGTGTGTGTGATGTGATATAATGAGTCGTTCTTATTTTTGAAACATCTTATACTTGGAGGATTGATAGGAAGTGTCAGGTCCAAAAGCCTTGATCCCAATCGGTCAACAGCACCGCCGTAAGACGGTCTGGCTGGCCGTTTTGTTTGTTTTGATTACCATTGCCGGGCTGACCTATGTCAAATGGTGGCCCTACTATGGAAAAGCCTTGTCTGCCGCAGCAGAACGCAGCATCGGTACATCGATTCTGGATGCCGGGCGGAGCGCCGGCACGCCTTCCTTGCAGGCGGCCTGGGAGTATGCCCTTCTGTATTTCAAGGCGGTCTGGAAAGCGGCGGTGCTCGGAATTCTGCTCGGGACACTGCTCCAGAGCATGCTGCCTTCCCAATGGCTGCTCAAGGTGCTCGGGAAGACCACCTTTGGAAGCACTGCGGCGGGCGGCCTCGCCGCTTTGCCCGGCATGATGTGCTCCTGCTGCGCGGCACCCGTTGCGATCGGAATGCGCAAACAGAAGGTGTCCACGGGCGCTGCGCTCGCCTTTTGGATCGGCAACCCCACGCTGAATCCGGCCGTGCTTGTTTTTATGACATTTGTGCTATCGTGGAAGTTTACGCTGCTGCGGCTGTTCTTCGGAATTCTGCTTACCTTCGGTGTGAGCTATCTGGCTAACCGTTTCGCGGACCCCAAGGCGGTCGCGGACCTTCACAGCGTTGAAGCTAGTGATAGAGATCAGGCAGCGGAGCCTTGGTGGAAGCGCTGGGTGTCCAACATGGCGAGCATGCTTCTCAAGGTGATCCCCGCTTACGTGCTGGCTGTATTGATCCTGGGTGCCCTGCAGGTCTGGATGTTCCCTCATCTTGGAGAGACGGCAGGCAATGACCTTATCATGATCTTCTTCTTTGCTGTTATGGGAATGCTGTTTGTAATTCCAACAGCCGCTGAGATCCCGATCATTCAATCCTTTATGGCGTTCGGATTAGGAACCGGGCCTGCTGCTGCCCTGCTTCTTACACTCCCGGCGATCAGCCTTCCCTCTCTTCTGATGCTGCGGAAATCTTTTCCGGCCAAGGTCTTAGGGTTTGTCATTCTCTCCGTAGTGGCCCTCGGAATTTTGTGCGGGATCGCCGGAATGCTGGTGCTGTAATTTTTTATGAATTCTTAAGGTAAGTTCTCTTTAAATCTGGTAAAGTGATACAAAAGATCAATAAAACCTATCATTTTAAGTCTCGAAGGGAGTCCATGGTACATGAAAGAGAACGAATCACAGTCCAGCCTAGGCGGACAGAACGAGGAAAGCCTGGAGCAGGAGCAGAAGCCTGTTTCCTCTGTAGAGGAGCAGGAGGTTCATGAGGTCCGCAGAGCAGAAGCAGACGGGAGCCAGGAAGCCATTTCGGGTCAGCCTATTCAGGAAGAAGCACGCGCCGGGGGGAACGGCGGAGGCGGGAAAGGCTGGATGGTAGCCTCCATTGTGCTTGCTGCAGCGCTCATCGTAGTATTAATTGTCCGCCCGTTTGAGAAGGATACCAGCAGCGAGCCGGTGGCATCTGTGAATAACGTCGCCATCACGAAGCAGGATCTGTACGATTCTCTCGTTGAAGCCGGCGGAGAGATGACCCTGGATAGCCTCATTACAGAAGAGATTATCAACCAAGAGGTAGCCAAGCAGTCCATTGAGGTTACCGATGCCGAGGTAACTGCAGAGATTGAATCCTTGAAGAGCATGTTCAAGTCCGAGGAAGAGTTTAATAATGTGCTGATGCAGAATGGCCTGACTCTGGACATTTTGAAAGAACAGAGCATGGAGCAGTTGAAGATGAAGAAGCTCCTCGGAGACAAAATCAACGTCACAGAAGATGAAGTCAAGCAAATGTTTGATCAGGTGAAAGACAACTTCTCCTCGCCGGAGCAGGTTCGTGCCTCCCACATTCTGGTGGAAACCGAGGAAGAAGCCAAGGCGGTGATCAAGCAGCTGGATGAGGGAGCCTATTTCGCGACCATCGCTGCCGAGAAGAATGAGGACGCGACGAAAGATAAAGGCGGGGATCTCGGCTTCTTCCAGGAAGTCGGACAGATGGATCCGGCCTTCTCTGAAGCAGCCTTCAAGCTGGAAAAAGGCACGTACAGCAAAGAGCCGGTGGAATCCTCTTTCGGATTCCATATCATACTCGTGACCGACCGCACCGAAGCTGTGAATCCGACGCTGGAGGACAAGCAGGAGGCTTTACGCACTCAGCTCGAAACCTCCCAGGCCATGCAGCAGTCTGAAACCTATATTCAGGAGCTGAAAGGCAAGGCGAAGATTACGAACACCCTGGAGAAGGCGGAGGAGCCAGCAGCTGAAGAAAGCCCAGCGGCAGAACAGCCATCCGACTCCACCAAGTAAATAAGGATTCAGAGCCATTGGCGAAGAAGGTCCCGTGTTCGTAACGGGACCTTCTTTAATGCTGAGAAAAGGAGAACTGACGATATCCATTTTGGAAAAAACTCTTTCCCCTTCCTGCAAAACATGTTACCATGTAAGCGTTACCAAATAAGGATACTGTCCTAAAGGGGGAATCAGAATGATAATGTACGCGCCGGGTTCCAGAAATATTTATGAGGACTTCGTGGTGGAGACGGACATTCTGTTCTTTAAGACCGGATCTCATAGCTTGGTCAGCTTCCACGGCAAGAACTACAATATAAAGAAAAGAATGTCTGCCGACCGAATGACCACCCTTCTCTCTGGCAAGCAATTTTACAATGTCGGAGGAAGCTGCTACGTGAATGTCGATAAGATCACTGAGGTAGAGCAGGGTATTATTTATTTCGGGGAGAAATCCCCGACCGCCAAGGTGCTTCGAATTCCACGCTGGAGACAAGAGCCGCTGAAACGGTTCCTGGCTTCGAGCAAGCAGCCTGTCAGCTAAGCTAAACCGCAAAGGGCCGCTGCTGCAGAATCTTCATACATTCTGCAGCAGCGGCCCTTTGACCTGTCTATTTTAGATAAAAGCGGGACGTTTCCTCCCAGATGTCACCCGGGTTCAGCGCATACAGCCCGATTTGTTCAGACGGCAGCTCCACGTTAGGCGCATTCACAAGATTGATCTGCGGCTCCGGACAGAAGAACTCCTTGCAGGCGCCGTTGTTCCAGATCATCCATTGCTTGTAGGACGTACCGGCATCGTAGACGAGCGTCTTGTCGATTCGCCGGTCTGTCAGCTCCATCGTGTTTCGGCCCTGCTGCGGCGCGGCGGTATAGTGATTGTCCAATCCGGCAAAATACGGATTTACCCCATCCCCCTTCAGCTGTTCTTCTTCGGGCGTCAAGCTCTGGAACTGCCCGGTAGGCAGCATCCGCTCACTCATTTCCCACCGTTCCCCGATACTTAGCCTGACCACACAATCCTCAGGGCTGCTGTCAACATGAAACGGTGCATTCACCGCCGTATGGAAGGCAAGCAGACACGGCATCGGCTGATCTCCTTCATTCCGGATAAACACGCGTTGAGAAAGTCCGTCCATGCTTAGGGTATACGTCAGCTTGAAGGTAAACTCATGTGGAAGCATGGAATACACCGGATGCTGCGAATTCACCGTCACACGGACGGTCACGTAGCTCTCCTGCCCAGTGACACCGTAATCTTCAACTTCCCAAGGAATAGTATGCAAAAAACCGTGCAAATGGTTGTTCGTCGCTTCCTCATTAATAGGGAACTGATACATCTGCCCATTCCAAGGGAATTTCCCATCCTCATACCGATTGGGCGGAAACAACACTGGAATCCCGTGTACACCGGGATTTTGCTTGAACTCCTCCATGTTCCCCTCTTGCGGTTCTCTCAAGAAGCGGTATCCCTGATCCACGTCCCGGAAGGCAATCAGATTGCCTCCCACTCCTGGAAGGATCGCCGCTTCATAGGATTCACACTTGAGCCATACCGCAGGCTCGCCCTGATATTGACCTTCATAAGCCTTCAGATTCATGATCGACTTTCCCTCCTCTTCTCATCATTTGACTAGTATAGATTACCATAAGGAAGGGCTTACTTACTATCGACGACATGGACCGCTCTTTCGATCTCGCGCTCCAGCTCTTGGGCGTAGCTTTCCTGCTGTCGCTCACTCCAGCCGAGGAATGAAGCCATGCACTGAATGACCGGCTGCTTCCACGCAAGTGTCCAGCGGATATTGAATAACAGCGAGCCGGTGCGTCGAATCAGGAAATCGACAGGCTTTACCGCCATTTCGTGGATCATCGCATAGAGCAGTGGAATATACACAGCGACAGGGAGCCCGTATTGCGCGCCTTCAGAGCCATGCTGGTGGGACAGCTGATACAGCACTCCCGCATTGGAGCCGTACATCTGCGCCCAGCTCCGAGCAAGTTCAGCCTCTACGCCAAGCTGTATCCCGGCTTGAGTCTGCTCCTGGATGAAAGCTTGAAATCCTGAAGACCCTCCAACGTGGCCTCCGGAAATGGGAAGGTGCTTCGTGCGACAAGGCTCAAAGGCAGGCCCGCCCTCTTCTGCAATTCTTCGGGTGACGAGCTGCAGCACCATATCCGCCATCTTCCGGTAGCCTGTAAGCTTTCCGCCAGCGATCGTAATCAGACCGGAATGGGATTCCCACACTTCATCCTTTCGGGAGATTTCAGAAGGGCTCTTCCCTTCCTCTCCAATTAAGGGCCGTACTCCTGCCCAGCTAGACTCTACATCTGCCGCCGTCAGTTGAATTTGCGGGAACATAAACTGAATGGCATTCAAAATATAACTCTGGTCCTCCTCCGTCATATGAGGCTGAACCGGATCCTCCTGATAGAGAGTATCGGTCGTACCCACATAGGTCTTGCCATCTCGCGGGATTGCAAACATCATTCTGCCATCCGGCGTATCAAAATACACCGCCTGCTGCAGCGGAAACCGGCTCTGATCAATCACGAGATGAACGCCTTTGGTCAGCTGCAGCATTTTTCCCTTTCTGGACTGATCCAGCTCACGAATCTGATCCACCCAAGGCCCCGTCGCATTGACAATTTTGCGGCCATGCACGTTCTGAAGCTCTCCATCCGTCATATCCTTCACGGTCACCCCGGTCAGATGTCCGTGCGCATCATACCTCAGTGATTCCGCTTTGACGTAATTGAGCACGACGGCACCCCGCTCTTCTGCTTCCTTCAGCACCTCGAGCGTAAGACGGGCGTCATCCGTCCGGTATTCCACGTAGTAGCCGGCACCCTTCAGCCCTTCCTGCTTCAGAAGCGGCTCCCGCTGCAGCGTCTGTGCTGCTGTCAGCATGGAACGACGCTCCTCTTTTTTTACGCCTGCAAGAAAATCATATACCTTTAAGCCGATCGAAGTGCTGAGCTTACCGAAGGTCCCTCCCTTGTGAATAGGCAGCAGCATCCACTCCGGTGTGGTAACATGAGGGCCGTTCTCATACACAATCGCTCGTTCCTTCCCGACCTCTGCCACCATGCGCACCTCCAGCTGTTTCAAATACCGGAGGCCTCCGTGCACCAGCTTGGTAGATCGGCTGCTCGTGCCGGCAGCAAAATCCTGCATCTCCAGCAGCAGCACCTTCATCCCGCGGGTTACCGCGTCCAGAGCAATGCCTGCGCCGGTAATCCCTCCGCCAATAATAATCAAATCATACGCAGAGTCAGCCATAGTAGAAAAAATGTGTTTCCTCTTCAAGCTTGAAAAATTCATGGGATCTCCTCCTGATCTGAAGCATGAGTCAACATAACGCAAAAAAAGAGACCACAAGTACTGCGGTACCTCTTGTAATCAAGTACGGTCCGCGTCATGTGGTCTCTCCAGGTCTCCTGACGAATATTAACTTGTGACTCATTATATCACGCCGACTCCCGTATTGACTACAGCATTGCTTAATGAAAAGCCATGGCAGCAGCTACAGCTTTCTTCCAGCCTGTATATAACTGCTCTCGTCGTGCCGGCTCCATGGCAGGCTGAAAGAGTCGGTCCCTGCTCCATTTGCGGCTGATCTCTTCCTGATCCTTCCAGAACCCGATCGCCAGGCCGGCAAGATAAGCGGCTCCCAGAGCTGTTGTTTCACTAATCACAGGCCGTTCAACCGGCACGTTCAGTATATCGCTTTGAAACTCCATCAGAAATGAATTCAAAGCCGCGCCTCCGTCTACCCGGAGCGTTTCTATAGGGCAGCCGCTATCCTGCTCCATGACAGACAGCACATCACAGGTCTGATATGCCAGGGCTTCCAGGGTTGCCCGGATAAAATGCTCCTTCGTAGTGCCCCGGGTCAATCCAAACACCGCGCCCCGCACCTCACTGTTCCAGTATGGACTTCCCAGCCCTACAAAGGCCGGCACAACATATACACCGTCGCTAGAGTCTACTCTTCTCGCGTAAGCCTCGCTGTCTTTAGCCTCGCGGAACATGCGCAGCCCGTCACGGAGCCATTGAATAGCAGAGCCGGAAACAAAGACACTGCCTTCCAGCGCATATTGGACGGAGCCATCTATTCCCCATGCAATCGTCGTAATCAGACCGTGCTTGGACTGCACGGGCTGCTCTCCAGTGTTCATGAGCATGAAGCTGCCGGTACCATATGTCGTCTTCGCCATCCCCTTGTGAAAGCAGGCCTGCCCGAACAAGGCTGCCTGCTGATCGCCAGCCGCCCCGGCAATCGGCACCTCCCGCCCAAAAAAGTGATGACTAACCGTATTGGCATACACCTCGGAAGATGGGGAAGCCTTTGGCAGCATTTCTTTCGGAATGTTTAAAAGCTTTAGCAGCTCATCGTCCCAGACAAGCTCATGGATATTAAACAGCATCGTACGTGAAGCATTAGAGTAGTCTGTCACATGAGCTTTACCGCCGGACAGCTTCCAGATCAGCCAGCTGTCGATCGTTCCGAACAGCAATTCTCCCCGTTCTGCCCGCTCCTGTGCTCCTTCTACGTGATCCAGCATCCACCGGATCTTGGTCGCCGAGAAATAAGGGTCAATCAGTAGACCCGTTTTACGATTGATGGTCTCCTGATGGCCTTCCCGGGCGAGCCGGTCACAAATATCCTGTGTCTGTCTGGACTGCCAGACGATCGCATTATAAATGGGAATTCCGGTTTCCTTATCCCACACCACGGTCGTTTCCCGTTGATTCGTAATGCCAATCCCTTCGATCTGCTCTGTCTGAATGCCATGCTCTGACAAGCAGGTCGCAATGACCGCCAGAATGGAGCCCCAGATTTCATTTGCATTCTGCTCCACCCAGCCCGGCTGAGGAAAATACTGCGGAAATTCCTTTTGAGCGGAATATACACTTGCGCCATCCTGATTGAACAAGATGGCACGGGAGCTGGTGGTGCCTTGATCCAAGGCAAGTATGTATTTCTCCATCCTCAATCTCCTTTCACCTAGCTTATTGCATTCACAACAATGTAAACGTTATCAAGACGGAAGATAATGCTGAAACAGCTCTCTGCTTGAGGTGGTGACGGCCAGTGCTCCAGCCCGGATTGCCTCCTCCACCTGCTGGGGCGAACGAATCAAGCCCCCGGCGATGACGGGAATGCCTGTACGCAAGCGTACCTCTTCTATCATGTGCGGCATGGCCCCTGGCAGCACCTCGATGTAATCCGGCTGTGTCTTTTCAAGCAATGCGTAGCTCTTCTCCAGCGCCAATGTATCGAGCATGAACACCCGCTGAATGGCGGTGATGCCCTTCTGCTTTGCCTTCATAATAACACTGGACCGAGTCGAAATTAAACCGTCCGGCCGAATTTCCTGACATAAATAATCAGCAGCGTACTCATCATTTTTCAGCCCCTGAATCAAATCGGCATGCAGAAGCATGGATTTTTGTGTCTGCCGGATGAGCCGGTACAGCTGGCCCAGCCGTGACATTTGCGTATCCAGCAGCACACCGCAGGCATAGGGACTCTCCAGTATACGCTCCAGCTCTTTGATCTGCTTCGCTGCCGGCAGTATTTTTTGCTCATGAAAGCTCAAATGCCCTTCCCCTCCCTCTTCACAAACAAAGCCGGGACCCTTACAGCCCCAGCGAAATATATTTCACTTCCACATATTCTTCTATCCCGTAATGACCGCCTTCACGGCCTAGACCGCTTTGCTTGAATCCGCCAAAGGGTGCCTGGGCTGTGGATGGCAGCGGATCATTAATTCCAACAATACCATACTCCAGCGCTTCGGAGATTCGTACCGCCTCTCCCAGATGTTCTGTGAACACATATGCCGCGAGTCCGTAGGGACTGTTATTGGCCCGATTAATAACCTCTTCCTCCGTGTGATACACCGTAATGGGCGCGAGCGGTCCGAACGTTTCCTCCTGCATGCACAGCATATCATCTGTGGCATCCATAATGATGGTGGGAGAAATATACGTACTAGTATTGCTGCCAGGCTGCTCACCCGTGAGAAGCCTGCCTCCCTTTCTTAAAGCGTCCTGAATGTGATCCCGCACCTTGCGCGCTGCCTCATCGTGAATTAACGGCCCGATGTCAATCCCATCCTCCATTCCGTTGCCAACCTTCAGCCTGGAAGCCAGAGCTGTCACTTTGCGGGAGAACTCCTCTGCAACTTCGGCTTGAACATAGATTCTGTTGGCACAAATACAGGTTTGACCACCATTGCGGAATTTGGACAATAGGACACCCTGCGCAGCCTTATCCAGATCCGCCTGATTCGTCACTATGAAGGGAGCGTGACCGCCAAGCTCCAAAGAAATTTTCTTCAAGGTTTCGGCTGCCCCCTGCATCAGCTGCTTGCCCACGGCTGTAGAGCCGGTAAAAGAGAGCTTTCGTACCCGGCTGTCCTTCTGCCAGGCTTCTCCAATCTCCGCTGCGCTTCCCGTCACGACATTGATCACGCCCGCCGGAATGCCGGCTTCATGGGCCAGCTCCGCCAGCTTTAGCGCCGTGTATGGGGTTTCTTCGGAAGGCTTGATCACGACCGTACAGCCCGCCGCCAAGGCGGGTGCGGCCTTCCGCGTAATCATCGAAGCCGGGAAATTCCAAGGCGTGATCGCTGCCGCAACGCCAACCGGCTGCTTCGTGACAAAGATTCTTTTGCCTGCAGCTGAGGCCGGGATGGTTTCACCATAGATACGCTTTCCTTCCTCCGCATACCAGTCAATGAAGCTGTTAGCATATGCAATCTCTCCCGCTGCTTCCTTCAATGGCTTTCCCTGCTCCAGGGTCATGATCTCAGCCAGCTCCTCCGTATGCTGCTTGATCAGATCATGCCAGCGGCGCATGAAACTTCCGCGCTCCCCTGCCGTCAGTGACGACCAGCTCTTGAACGCTGCCGCAGCAGCATCCACAGCCCGAACGGCTTCATCTTGACCTCCCCGAGGAACATGCCCCAGAACAGAGCCGTCAGCCGGGTTGATCACCTCCATGGTGTCAGAAGCAGTAATCCACTCTCCATGAATGAACATGGCCTGTTTAAACATGATGTCAGCCTCCTTCTCACTATGTATTATCCACAGGCAGGACAAGCGAAGCAATATCAGGAGGCCTCGATCCGGCCGTTTCGAAGTGCAAATACGCAGTCTGCATTGCAAAATGCACAATGATGCTCAGGATGAGCCAGCACAATGGTCTTCTGCCCCTCGGCTGCCAGCCTGCGCAGGATGGTCATCATGTCTTCGCATTGCTGGACATTCAGCTGTTGAAAGGGCTCATCCAGCAGCACGTAGTCTGAATTCTGGGCTATGATCATCGCGATATATGCCCGCTGGGTGTCATCCTCGTTCAGCTGATGCATGTAGGTATGCTGCAGCTTTCTAAGGTCCATACTATCTAAAGCTTCATCCATGTATTGATGGTCTTCCTCATTGAGCTGCCCCCGGCTGTGCGGAAAACGTCCGAACGCGACCAGCTCCCGAACTGTGAGCCGAAGGCCAATCGAGCGCGTCTGCTTCAATATGGATGTCTTCCGTGACAGGTCAGTGCTTTTCCAATGATTAATTTCTTTGCCATCCAGCCAGATTTCACCGCTGTCTTTAGAAATGACTCTGCTGATCATAGACAGCAGGCTGCTTTTGCCCGAGCCTTGAGGTCCCGTGATCGAAGTAATCTGTCCTTGCGGAATGGTTGCTGAAATCTGATCCAGTGCCTGCACACCGTTGTACGATTTGCTCACATTCAGAAGCTGTATCAAGAGGCATCCTCCTTCACCATATCGTTGTTGTTATCTATAAGAAATAAGGGATCTACATCACTTAAATGATATTGATTATCATTCGCATACACTCAAAGTATATCACCCCTTTTTGGATCCAACAAGCCAAGTGTGGAGGTAAAAGCCCATTTATTTGCTCTGAAATGTTTAAAAGGTTTGGAATACGATTAAATATGCTTGACAAGATAATCATCTTAATATTAAGATACTTACGTAATTAGTGTTTCTAACTAATTGTAATAACTTGATCTCACTATATTCTAGGAGGGTATTTCAATCATGTCTATGGATTTTCAAGCTGCACTGGAGCATCGCCGTTCGTACTATGGAATTAGCAAGGAATCTCCAATCTCCGATGATCGCATTCACGAAATCGTGAACGAAGCGGTGAAATATACACCAACCTCTTTCAATTCACAAAGTGCACGTGCTGTGGTACTGCTCGGCGAGCAGCATGACAAGCTGTGGAACCATACGGAAAGCATCCTGCGTGAGGTTGTTGGAGGCAGTGACGAGCAATTCAAATCCACCGCTGACAAAATGGCTTCCTTCCGCGCCGGCTACGGTACCGTTCTGTTCTTTGAAGACAGCACGGTGATTGCCAATCTGCAAGCCCAATTTGCACTGTATGCCGATAACTTCCCGGTCTGGGCTCAGCAATCCAACGGCATGCTGCAATTTGTAGTGTGGACGATGCTGGAAACTGAAGGCCTGGGCGCATCCCTGCAGCACTATAATCCGCTTATTGACGAGAATGTAAGAAACGAGTGGAATTTGCCGGAAAGCTGGAAGCTGATTGCCCAAATGCCATTTGGCAAGCCAACCTCCGAGCCGGGTGAGAAGGAATTCCAGCCGCTGGACGAGCGTGTGAAGGTGTTTAAATAATTGGAATGGCCATAAGGTACAAAATAAAGCCGGCTGCTTGCAGCCGGCTTTACAATGCTTCAGGTTACGTTAGATGAAGAAAGTCGAAGTGATGATAACCAGAAGAATGAACAGTACCAGAATTACACCTGTTGTTGTTCCCCAAACGCCTCCACCGTGGCATGCGCTCATGAAGATCCCTCCTGAGAAAAAGTTGTGTGTGATCTAGTCACAATGACAATATATTCTCCGGGACGTCAGGTGCAACGGCAAACGCCCAGAGGTGAGGAATATCCTAAGATCCTATCCTTCCTGTCCCGCAAGCATTCTTCCCCCGTATGGTGCCAGCATCTCGTCGGCAGCTGCAAGCAAAGGCCTGGTCTCCCCCGATTTATAAAGCGTCATCAACGCCTGCTCCAATCCCCCCGCGATGGCCGGGTTGAAGGATTCCAGGCGCCGAAACAGCGTTTTACCCTCGCCAACCCATTGCAGATGAACCCGCAAATAAAACTCACTGAGCAGTGTGCTTAGCTTTTGTGCTGTAAAATACAGCTCCCCTGGTCTAGCTGCACCCACTAAATCCATCATATACTCCGTTATGGTATACCGGCTCTCGGCAATATCATAGGAGGTGAGGGGCATGGGACCGTAATCCAGATCACGCTGGGCCGCCTTTCGCACTTCTTCCCCTTCAGGTGTTGTGACAATCACCTTTCCTTCCGTTAGCATGATTTGCAATGTCGGGTTGGCCGCCTCTACCCCGGCATCGAACATCTCCTCGAAGCCGGTGCTATGCAGCAAGAAGATCTCCACCACCCAGCCTCCAGACTGCACAGTCCTTCTGTCAAAATCGTCTGTCGCCCCGTCATCCACAATGACAATGTCCAGATCCGAGTGCTCATTAGCCTCTCCCCGGGCAGCACTACCTCCAAGCACAGCCAGCAGGCAATTACGATAGTGCTCCTGCACGACCTGCCTCGCTGCCTCCAGAGGCTCTTGTCGCTTCATTGGATATTCCTCCCCTGACTGAATTTTGCACTAAAAAAAGCTTAATTTATTACATTCAGCGAAAACCCCGGAGGTACCATCTTCATATGGTAAATAAAACAGGGGTTTGGGTAGCCCTAAACCCCAATGAAGGAGGAGTATCGTTGAACTATATTCATATGCTTTCCAGGCTGGGTATGGGCAGCGCCCATCCGGGCGGCTTCGAGGCCACGCTCCGGCTGTTCCGCAAAGAGCCGCTTCAGCCTGGCAGCCGTATTCTGGAGGTAGGCTGCGGAACCGGACGTACAGCCTGCTATCTTGCGGAGCAGGGTTATCAGGTGACGGCCATTGACCTCCATGAACAGATGCTGGCGAAGGCTCAAGCCCGTGCTGATGCCATGGGGGTCCAGGTACGCTTTCTGCAGGCCGATGTGTGCCGACTTCCCTTTGAAGATGAAGAGTTCGATATTGTCCTTGGTGAATCGGTAACTGTATTTACGGATGCTGCCGCTTCCCTGTCGGAGTACTGCCGGGTGCTAAAAAAAGGCGGAATCCTGTATGACCGCGAGCTGCTGCTCGATCAGGCCATGCCGGAGGAGGCACTGCAGGAGCTGCAGCAATTTTTTGGCATACCACGCCTCATGCTGCGGGAGGAGTGGCATCGCCAGCTTCTATCCAGCGGCTTCACTTCCGAAACGGCCCTGGAATATAACTATTTCACCGACCAAATGAAGCAGGAGCAGACCCAGCATGCAGACAGCATGGAAATCAGAGATGAGGGCATCCTGCTCGACCTCAGTCTGTGGGAAACGGTATTCCAGCACGACCGCATGATACTGGACAATACAGAGTATCTGGCCTCCGCTTTATTCAAAGCGGTCAAATAACCATTCGTTATCATCTTAAGCCGTCGATCCGGGCGGCTTTCTCTTTATTTCATTTGAAACTAGACGGTTAGACCTATTTTTACAAGATATCCTAATTTTTCGTATCCAATATTGTCGATTAATGCTACAATCATGGTAAAAACATCCTATGCTTTAAGGAGGACATGCTTTATGTCATGGTTAAACAAGCTTTCCATCTCCGGTAAGGTGAAGACGGCATGCTATGCAATTGCTGCATTATTCGGGATCCCGATGCTCATTTCGTTCCTATTGATGGACAAGACGGTGATCGGAATCATTTTGGTAGCGGTGCTGTTCGCGGCTGCATACCCTTTGTCATTGCTTTTTGAGAGAGCGCTTACAGACTCTTTTTCTGACATTACGAGCGTTTCCTCCAAGATTGCCAAAGGAGATTTTACGTACAAGGTAGAGGAAGTCGGCGGAATGATGGACCTTAGCCGTACCTTTAACAGCATGGTGGACCGCCTGCGGAAGATTCTACAAGAAACCTCGGAAATTACGAAAAAGGTGACCCGCTCCAGTCAGGCCATTTCGGCCAAGAATGAACAGCTTACCACGATGATGAGCCAGGTATCTCAATCCTCCAACGAGCTTGCCATCGGGGCGAATGAAATTTCGGAGGATGTATCGGATATGACGGAATCCATCCGGGAGATTGAGGAGAAGGTTAGCAATTATACGGACTCCACCCGCGAGATGAATCAGCGCTCCCAGCACACGCTCGGTTTGGTGGATCAGGGCCGCCTTTCTGTTGCGAGACAGTCCGAGGGCATGCAGCGCAACATTGAAGCGACCGAGAAGGTGGCTGAGTCCATCAAGGCCTTGTCATTAAATGCCAAAGGCATTACCAAAATTACAGAGACGATCTCGGAAATCGCAAACCAGACGAATCTGCTTTCACTGAACGCCTCGATCGAGGCGGCACGAGCGGGAGAGCATGGCAGCGGCTTTGCCGTCGTCGCTCAGGAGGTTCGCAAGCTGGCTGAAGAGTCCACCCTGTCGACACGGGAGGTATTCAATCTTGTTCGCAGCATTGAGCAGGATGTACACCTGGCAGGACAGAATATCAAAATCAACGAAGAGGTCGTTCGGCATCAAACCGAAATGATTCAGGAAGCCGAATTGATCTTCGCCCGCATGGTAGACAGCGTTCAATACATAACCGATCAAATTGCAGAATTTTCCAAGGAAAGCGAAAGTATGCTGGAAAGCGCTCAGAGCATCTCCTCTGCCATCCAGAATATTTCAGCCATCACCCAGCAGTCTGCCGCAGGCACTCAGCAGGTGTCGGCTTCCATGAATGAAGGTATTGCATCTATGCAGACGATGGCCGAGGAAGCTCAAGCGATGAGTGATGCTGTATTCCAGCTTCAGAAGACCATTAACATTTTCAAATTCTAGGGCCTGCATTGATAAAAGCTCTGCCTCCGCAGCTATGGAGACAGAGCTTTTATATGTTCAGGTATGATTCAATAGGCGTGGGCTTAGGCTTTACGGAAGTGCTTCTCCGCCTCCAGCACTGCCTTTAAGGTCGTTACAGCCTGTCCGATAATCTCTACCCGCCCAGGATGAATGCGCAGCCTCAGCACTCCCGTCCGCTTCGATATTTGCTCGGCAGCCAGCTCGTTTTTCCCCAATCGCTGGGACCAATACGGCGCCAGAGCGCAATGCGCGGAGCCCGTGACGGGGTCCTCATTCACACCCACTGCCGGGTAAAAGCAGCGGGACACGAAGTCCATCCCTTCCCGTTGACATGAACTCGTCACGATGATTCCCCTGGCATCCAGACTCTTCCACTTCCCGAAATCCGGTGCCAGCTGCTGCAGGATGTCCTCACTTGCCACCTCAACGAGATAGTCCATCCGATTCCGTCCGACGTAGACATACTCAGCCCCCAGCCCTTCCGCAAGCGCCTGGGGCGCCGGACATGAGCTCTCGACTTCTTGCGGGAAATCCATTGCAATCCAGCCATCCTTCTGCCTGGCTGCCGTAAGGATACCGCTTTTTGTATGAAAGCGGAGTACTTCAGCCTGACTATAGCCCTGCTCCCACAAAATATGAGCACTTGCGAGCGTCGCATGACCGCACAAATCCACCTCGCTTGCCGGAGTGAACCACCGCAGCTCGTAATCCTTCTCTACCGGCACAAGAAAAGCCGTTTCGGACAAATTCATTTCTGACGCGATCGACTGCATCCAGGTCTCTGGCATGGGCTGCTCCAGAACCATGACGCCAGCCGGGTTTCCGGTGTAAGGCTGACTCGTAAAGGCATCAGCCACATAAATGTTCATTATCAAACCCTCCATCCATACTTCGATTGCCGCAGATCATGGCTTCTAATTATAAGGTGTCAATCCATGCTATCTTGAGGGGTTAAATCTTCTAAAGCTCATACGAATCAGTAGATAAAGCAGGGCAAGAGCGATCCCTCTGCCCAGTAAACCTACCCAGGGATCCATGTGCATGATTCCAAAAGAACTCACATTCGGTAAACCCATTCCGATTTCGGAATCAGTACGGCTAGAAATCATGGATTCTGGCATGTCTTCCATACTTTGAGGAATACTCATTACGCCCATTACCTCTTGAGTCAGCAGATACCCTTCCGCGACATTCCATAGCAACAGCAGACCTGCAGCAGCTGTTCCGTAAATGACAGCCTCCAGGAGCATTTTTTTCACAACGATAGACCTCCTCTTCACATCCCATGAAAGTGAATCAACAGTATTCAAATTTTACAGCATTCTCCTATTCTATCACTTCTTGTACATGAAGATAAGCTGCTATTGTACCTGCCGCTCAAACAAGGCGTCACGCTGATTCATTTTTGAAATGATACTTAGCAGTCCAAGACTTACGCCCCATAATATGAATCCCAGTATGAGCAGCAGCGTCGGTCCCAGCACGAGCAGACCTGTGGATTGACCCACGATCAGCCCGACAATGGGCAGCACAATGACCCCTCCGATTTGCTGAGCCTCCTGAAAGGTCTTGGATCTGGCCGACACCCACACGCTGAACAGTATGGTGCAGAATGTAAACGCCGGGGCCACCCATAGCAGCATGATCAGCCAATTCGCGTTCGGAAAAATAATCTCCTGAAACAGCGGATAAGCAAGTACATTGATGAGCAGGCCGGAAAGTACAAAGCTGGCCAGTGCCGCGGTATACGAAGGAATAAACGAAGCCAGCAGCTTGCCCAGAAATAAATCCTTGATCTCCAGCGGGGAGAACAGCAGGCTTTCCAGCGTGTTCTGCTCCTTCTCGCCTACAAAGCTGTTGACGGCAATCATTAATGCATTAATGACAGGAATCAGCATAAACAGCGGTGCTAACAAAAAATTCACGCCCACATAGATCAACCGGTGACGTTCTGTGGGCAAAGACTGCAGCAGCTCGGGAGGCAAAACCTTCAGCAGCTGCGCCATTTCAGCATTTTGACTCATATCTACCGTTCTCACGAGGAGGATCAAGCCCGCCGGAAAGAGCACACCGAACAGCAGCGGAAGCAATATCAGGCCAATCCATACCTTGCTCGTCCTCCAGATTGAGGACATATCCTTTCGGGCTACTGCCCAAATCATGCTAGTGTTCATGCTGCCTCCTCCTGACTTCAAAATACAGGGATTCCAGATCCCGATTTACGATTTCCGCGCTGTAAAGCTCCCCACAGGACAGGACCTTGCGGAGGAGGTCTGGAGCCTCATCTCTCGCGGGCACGGTGAACATAAATTTCCCTTGCCCCAGCTCCTCACAAGCAAACCCGGTAGACAGGGCGTCCTTCAGGGTCAGCGTAGATTCCACAACCAGCTTCACAGCACCTGCATACCTTGCCTCCAGCTCTGGCAATGTCCCGGACTCGATTAACCTGCCTTGATCAAGAAACAGATACGTATTGCAGATGTCTTCCAGCTGATACAACACATGCGAGCAGATCATAATAGTTGTGCCTTCCTCCTGGTTGAGCTGTCGCAAGAATCCTATCATATCCCGGATTCCGTCTGGATCCAGGCCGTTGGTCGGCTCATCCAGAAACAGAAGCTCCGGCTCATGAAGCATCGCCTTGGCGATCGCGAGCCTTTTTTTCATACCGGTGCTGTAGGCACCCACCTTTTTCTCGCCATGCTGGGCCAGCTGAAAGCGCTCCAGCAGGCTCTCTATCCGTGCTGCACTCCGGCAGCTGTAGAGACGCGAGAAAAAGTCCAGATTTTCTCTGGCGCTCATATCCTGATACAGGCCTGCGCTTTCCGTAACAACCCCGCACCGGCTGCGGATTTCATTTCCCTGCTGCGCGGGATTGAGGCCGAACACAGACAGCGTTCCCCCATCCGGAGAAATTACGCCATTCATCAAACGGATTAACGTGGTCTTCCCCGCGCCGTTCGGTCCCAGGAGCCCGACGATGTCTCCCTGCTGCACGTAGTAGGATACATCCTCCAGGATGACCCGCTCCCCGAACTTTTTTTGAATTTGATTGAGCTGAATCAATGCAATCCCCTCTTTTTTTCTCTGACTTCGTTCTTGGAGTGTTTCCATTTCGGATACTTATATTACGAATAGCCCGGATCAACCGTTCAATTCCGGGTCGGTTTTGTCATCCGCCCCGGAAACAATTTTGACTTTTTCAGCGAATCATTTGTAATTCCGTGCCGGGCGTGTTTAATATAGGGTAGAAAAACTAACCAGTCTGCAGGAGGGATCTCATGAAGGAAACGTTAAAGATTGCCATCGTCGGCTGCGGCGGCATCGCGAGAGCGGCTCATATTCCAGCGTATTTGAAAAGTCCCGGTGCTGAAATCAAATATTTCTGTGATTTTAACCTGTCTCTCGCCGAAGAGCTCGTTCGCGAGCATGGCTGCGGCACCGCGGTTCAAAATTACAAGGACATTCTGGATGATCCGGATCTGGATGCCGTCTCTGTCTGTACTCCGAATCACGTCCATGCATCCGTGTCTATTGAATTCTTAAGAGCGGGCAAGCATGTATTGTGCGAGAAGCCAGCTGCTCGAACGTACGAGGAAGCATTTGAGATGCAGAAGGCGGCTCAGGAAACCGGCAAAATCCTGCTCATTGGCGTCGTCAACCGCTTCAACACCGCAGTCAATATCATCAAGGATATGATTGAGGACGGTGAGCTGGGAGATTTGTATCATATTTATGCCAGCTTCCGTGCACATCGCTCCATTCCCGGACTTGGCGGCGCCTTTACGACGCGCGCGGTTGCAGGCGGGGGTGTTATGATTGACTGGGGAATTCATTACCTCGATATCGTGATGTATTGCTCAGGCGATCCCAAGCCCAAGACCGTCAGTGCGCAAGCTTATTCGAAGCTCGGCCGTAATTTGAAGGATTATGCCTACCTAAACATGTGGGCCGGACCGCCAAAATATGACGGTACATATGACGTGGATGATTTTGTGACCGCGTTAATTCGGACAGAGGGCCCTACCATCTCCATGAACGGAGCCTGGGCTCAAAATATCGGCGAAGAAGAAATGTATATTGATTTCCTGGGAGATCAAGCCGGCATTCGCCTCACCTATGGCGGTGATTTCAAGCTGTATAGTGCCAAAAGCGGTGCATTGATTGAATCTACTCCGAAGTTCAACAAGAAGGATCAATTTCAGGCAGAGATTGATTCTTTCTTAGGCAGCATCCGGACCGGTACGAAGCTGCCCTCTCACATCGATACCGTTATTATTTCGGCCAAAATGATTCAGGCGATCTACGATTCCTCCGAGCTGGGCAAAGAAATCTCGTTTGATTCGTAAACGGCTTAACAGCATCCGTAAAAATTAAAGGGGCCATCCCACAAGATCTAGGGTCTTGCGGGATGGCCTCGTTTGTTGTTGCGAGCTGCTCACCGTACGAAACGTTCCTCCCCTCGCTGCTGCCCTCAAATTTCTTTGAATGATTCTACCAAGGGAGAAATTCGGGGGCAAAGGCGACCACTACCGCGGGTCCGGAATCGTTTCGTCCTCTCCGCTGCGGATTACGGCGCTGTCTGCTTCGAGGCCTGCCAAAAGTAACCCTTGAGGTCGGATGGCTTTCGCTCGCTCATCATTTGCTCAAGAAGGCGGCAATAGACCAAAAGTCAGAAATGGCGATGCAGGGATAACCTCCCCAGCATCGCCATTTCTTCATTTCTGGCTTAATTTTTCATAAAAAAACTACATTTGGGACAGCCCCTTCTTGCACCTGACTGAGAAGGTTTCACGAGCCTTCCTTCACAGCGTTACCTTGCGACTGCTTCCAATGCTTCAACAGGATTAAATAGACCTTTTCCAGATTCTCTGAGACGCTCTGCTTAATAATACTTACATCTGCAGATGCCATGTTTTTATTCATGCGGATCAGCAGCCGCTTCAGACCCTTTTGACTCGATACATAGCCTTCCGCATCTTTAAGCTGAATGCCAATCATATGCTGGTTCATATAGCTGTACAGAACAATATCCTCAATTTCTTCCCAGCGGATCCGTCCACCATTGACATAGGATGAATGATCGGTCAGGCCCTCGCGGTCAATGACCAGCGCAGGTCTAGGCTTTATCAGACGCATTAAGAAATACAGCATGCATAAGCCAAAGACGAGAATCGACACAATGCCTACGGCAACGAGTATGAAGGCGTCTGCTTCTTCAGATTGCCCGATCACCATCAACAGGACACCGAACAGCACGAACAGCAGGGATAGAACAAACAGCTTCCCCGGCTTTCCATAAATAACGATATCTTCTTTGGTAGATGAAGAAGAATGAAACGATGATTCCACGATGGTATGCCTCCAGGTTGTCATTGTTAGGATTCGCCATTCCTTAAATCATTAACGCTTCATGGCCTGATCTGTGTTAATAATGTGCTGCAATGCCTGCTCCAGCCCTTCATACTTGAACGTATACCCTTCCTTCAAGAGCCGGTCCGGAAGAACCCAGCGGCTCTTGAGTACAAGCTCAGTCTCTGTCTTGATAAAGATGGCTCCCATCTCCAGCATCCAGCGCGGCGAGGGCAGACCCAAGGAGGTCCCCATGACCTTGCGCAGCGACGACATGAGCTCTCGATTCGTAACCGGCTGAGGGGAAGAGCAATTAAAGACTCCGCTCAAATCACTGCGATCCCGCAGAAACAGCACGATGCCCAGAAGGTCCTCAAGATGGATCCAGCTGAACATCTGACTTCCCGGTCCCTGCCGGCCGCCCAGCCGATAACGGACAAGGTTCTGAAAGGGAGTCATTACCCCGCCGCCTGGTCCCAGCACGATGGCAATCCGCAGGGCAGCCTGCCGGGTGGAGGGCAATTGAAAGCCAAAAAAGGTCTCCTCCCATCGCTGGGCCACCTCGACACTAAAGCCGGACCCGATCTCCCCGTGCTCCTCTGTCATCGGCCGATCCTCAGCATGACGGTAAATGGTTGCCGTGCTGGAATTGATCCAGAGCTCTGGCGGCTGCTCACACGAGAGTACGGCCTCCCCCAGGATTCTCGTCGTTTCCGTACGGGAGTCAAATATTTCTTGCTTGTTTCGTTCATTGTACCGGCAATTTACGGATTTGCCTGCCAGATTGATGAGCAGCTCTGCTCCATCCAGAGCAGCTTGGATCCCGGAAGCATCCTCCCAGGAAATATGCTCCTTTTGCCTTGAAATCAGGTGCAATTCATAGCCAAGTGTCTTCAGCTGCTGTGCAAGATAGGTGCCGATAAAGCCTGTTCCTCCGGCTAACACTGCCTTTTTCATGTCACAAACCACCCTCAGCTTTAATTGATTGCGGTGCACGCTGAACTTGAAGCCTGTTGATGCTACTTCAGGTTCCCCTGCATGAGCGCTGCCAGTGACGCTGCCTGCTCATTCTGGGCACCTCTCAGCCCTTGAATGACGCGCTCCTGTCTGTCCCGGGAATGATTCTGGCTGAGCTTCCACTGACCCTCTATACGGCTGATCCTGATATTAAACCCGACAATGCCTTGAAGGAGACCCGTTACCAGCTCTTCATTACTCTCATCCAGCCGGTAAACACTGGAAGGCTCCTCATATGTATTCACCAGCTCCTGAAGCATGGGAAACATTGCACGGTCATCCAGCAGCTCTACCCGGCCATACACATGCACTGCGGTATAATTCCAGGTCGGAACTGCTGCATTGGTTCCGTACCAGGAAGGAGAGATGTAATGATGCGGGCCCTGGAAAATCACGAGCACCTCCTGCCCCTCCAGCTCCCGCCATTGATCATTGCCCCTGGCAAGATGACTGGTCAGGCAGTGCTTCTCTGGCTGAAGCAGAAACGGAAGATGACTGGCCTGCAGTGCTGAGGGAGATGCAGATGAAGATGGTGCAGAGATCAGAATGCCAAAGCTGTTTTGCTCAATAAAGGCGTACAGCGTCTCTTGTTCTTCCATTCGAAAGGGTTTGGGGATATACATCAACGGCGCTCCTTTATATTCAAGCAATACTCTTACAAACTCCAGAATCTAGCAACCATTATATTACATATTATAGAATCAGAACAGAGCAAAAAGAAGAGGCTTTCCCACAAGATCTAGGGTCTTGCGGGATGGCCTCGTTTGTTGTTGCGAGCTGCTCCGCGTACAAAACGTTCCTCCCCTCGCTGTCGCTGGTCCGCAATCGTTTCGTCCTTTCCGCTGCTTCGTGCATATCCATCCCCCAAAACACAGGTAATACAAAGAAACCGTCCTTTGGCAGAATGGATGTTTCTAGCAACCATCTAAAAAGGAGCGGTTTCATCTGTACATTCAATAATAAAGACGTGGCGGTGCTGGGATCACCTCCCTGACTCCACCACGTCTTTATGTTTTGCTTCAGATCTCACTCAAGTGAGCTGACTCGTTAAACAAGAATCTACTTGGGGGACAGCCCCCGAATCTATTAATTATGTTGGTTTCGCACCTCGTAAATCATCTTCGCCAGCTCGGCACGGGTAACCGGAGCATCAGGCGCGAACACGCCCTGTCCTTTTCCGTTCAAAATACCAAGCTCCTGCAGCTCCGTCACAGCACGGAGTGCCCATGGAGAAATCTGATCCGCATCCGCAAAGGCTGCAGCGCTGCTAGAGCCTGCTGCTGGAATGCCAAGCTGCCGGAGCATCCGCTGCAGCAGCACGGCTGCTTCCTCACGCGTTATGGAATCCTTCGGCCTGAAGCTGCCTTCATAGCCTTGAATCAATCCAAGAGCTGCTGCCTTGCTGACCTCGGACGCGTAATACGCGCCCTCCGCTACATCATTGAAGAGAACAGCAGGTGAATCAGTACCTTCTTCCCCCAGCGATCTCATGGCCAGCACAGCAAAATCAGCACGGGTCACGGATACTGAAGGAGCGTACCGCTCATGATCGATCCCCTTGATGATATGCTTTGCGGCCAGCTTCTGCACGTACTCCTCCGCCCAGCTGCCGCTCATATCGCTGAATTCCTTCCGAAGCTCAAGCAGCTCATATTGTCCTGGACGTTCACTCTGGAAGGAAACCATATCTCCTGCAAAGGTGCCCCCCACATAACGAAGCTGTCCATTTACGTTCTCATATATGCCTGCATAATCAGCATCCAGCCTGTTTAATTGATCTTTAGTGAGCTTCCACTCTACTTGGATCGGTGCTGCAAATCCCTCCACGGCTGTTGATGCACTGCCATCATTCTCAGTGACTGCGATGTCAAAACGCATTCCTAAGGATGTCATATCACGCTGTAGACTAGGGCCTGCTTGGACAGCCTGTGCCCCGAATTTCAAAATGATCGAGGTCGAACCGCCGGAGCTCAGCTGATCCAAAGCTGCCGCAGGCAGCGTGATCTTGCTGTCACTGGACTCCACCATCAGGGACAGCTTGCTTTGTGCCGCCCCTGACATTGCAGCGACATCCAGCTGAACCTGTGGAAGCACAGAGCTCGTAGGGTCAACGGCTGGCTGCAGCTTCAGCCTGAGCTGCTTCAACCCGGCTGCAGCAGCTGCAGCGGCTGCCTGCTTCACGGCATTTTCATTCACCTGATATTGACCTGATGCATTTCCTTGTATCTCCACAACCCCATCGGCAGGAACCGCCACGACTGGAGGCTGAGGAATTGCAGGTGGAGCTGCAGGTGTGCCCGGCTCTACACTGCCTCCGCCAGTAGGCGGGCTAACAACAGGATTGCCGAGAGCAAAGCCCCACACATCAGACCAGGCAGCTCCGCTGAAATCATCCTCCACGTTGACATACCATTGGTAATACTCATTAGCCTTCAGCCCATTCCACTGCATTGCTGTAGTGTCACCACTGGCAACGTTCATGGTTTGGCCAATCAGCTGATTGGTATACACCTTGACGCCAATATAGTCGGTAGCCACGCGCTTCAGCCTTGGCTGCAGATCAAGATCCAGCGAGAACTCATCCTTGCCTGGGATCCCGTCATACATATTGTAATCATCCAGGTAAGGCGAGTAGGTCTTCATGTGCAGCTTGTTGTTGGTCATATCAAACTGCATTAAGCGAATGTAACCTAACCCACCCTCTGGAGCCCCCTGATAGTCGGCCAGCATCTGATATACCTTACGGTCAGGGATGCTGTCTCCGTTATCGTCCAGCTCTTCCGTATTCAGCTCGGCGTCGTGATAATGTCCGGATAAGGTAGCGATAACATTCGGGTTCGGCTTCACGACCTTTTCAAAAATTTCATCAGCGATCGGTGCACGGTTACCGGAAACGAGCAAATACTCATGCAGGGCGAGGATCGCTTTACGCTCCGGATATTGCGCAACCACCTTATTCATCCACTCAATTTCCTTTTCCTTCAAGCCCCAGCCCATATATACAATAATAAAATCATTTCCGTTAGAGGAAACCAGATCATAATGCCCCATATTATCGTCATACGATCCGCCATAAACCGGGCTGTCCTTAAATCTCGATGCCCCAAAGTACTTTTTATACTGGGCATAATCTCCCGTCTGATGTCCTACATCATGATTGCCAGCGAGAACACCGTAAGGAATTTGTGCTGCCTCCAGCACCTTCATGTTACGGTCTGCTTCTTCCCACTGGTATTCTTGCTCGGCCTTGTCCACCAAATCACCGGTATGAATTACATATTTCAGCTTGAGGTCGTCCTTTTTCTCTGCCATCCACTGTACAATGCTTCGGTAAATGTAGGGATAAGATTCCGAGTAATACTGGGTATCAGACATCCAGATGAACGAGAAGTCATAAGGATCCTGCGTTACCGGGCTACTGGAATCTGGCGCGCTCCAGCTTTCGGCAATTTCATCCTGAATGAGCACCGTGATGCTGCCGCCAGCATTATAATCCCCGGCACGTACTGAGGAGTTCAATTCAAAATCCTCCAAACCGGCTATGACGGTATCCAGCATGTCCCACCTTGCTGCTGCTGTATTCCAGGCGTACAGGCTGACCTTCCGATCTGGAAGTGATTTGCCCTCCCAAACAATATCGACGACATCATCAGGCTGAACGGAAGCATCCAGCTTCACTTCATAACGCTGATATGGGAACTGCTCCTCAGAATCCGTTGTCAAATACTGTCCATCCTTGGCCTGGATCGCTGCGTAATCTGCTGCAGACAAGGATTGCTCTCCGGCTGGAGCCAGCTGCTTCGGCGGCTCGGTAACAGAAGCGCTCTGGTAGCCGTTAAAGCTCTGCATCCGCGTTCCGTCGTGCAGAAAGCCGCGGTAGAAGGATACCTTCATGGGATCGCCGCTCTCATCCTGAACATTCACCTTCAGCTCAGCGGTGGTTCCAGTCAGAGATTGTCCGTTGGATGGACTAATTAACTCCGGCTGGAGTGGATTTTCATTCGGAACCTGAAAGGTTACGCTGTACTCGGCTTTATTGTCAGCATGATCCTGAGCTGTAATGACCAGCTCATGCTCACCGCCGCCCAGCTTGGATGAGGAGGTGGCATATGGAAGCTGAATTTCCTCGCCGTCCAGCAGCGCAGTGACCTGCTTCACACCGGCATACTGATCGGTGACCTGTGCCTCAATGCTGAATGCTCCCCGGTAGAGCATTCCTTCCTGCAGGCCGGTTTGAATCACGGGAGCTGTATTATCTACGGTGACATACGCACTCTTGCTATATGTTCCGGTTTCGGCGGCAACTTGGTAGACGCCATCCGGCACCTTAGTCGTATCCCAAAGATATGCTCTGGAAATAAACTGATCTGCAGGAATATGAAAGGAAGCTCCCAGAACCTCATATTTCCCCGCAGCATCGCCCATCTTGATCTCTTGCTCGACATCGGCAAAGGCCGGGTCACGCAGCACAGTACCATTCGCAAGAATCAGACGAATATTGCGGATTTCGAAATCGTCCTTGTTCTCCTCGATCCGATCGTCGAAAGGACCGGACTTGGAGCCGGGACGGATGTAGATCACATTGTTATTTCCTTCGGTTAAACGCCCTGCCTCAATCGGAAACGTCAGCGTTTTATAGGAAGGAATCGGATCCATAAACGTATACAGGATGGTTTCATCCTTTAAATGCTCCGGCCCCATGGTAATGGCATTCTTAAAATAATAGTTCACATTCTTGGCATCAAAAGCAAAGTAGGCGTCACGTTCCAAAGCATTAAACAGGCCTGCTGTAATCTCGTTATTATTGACAGACAGCTTGACGGTATCCGGCGAACCCTGCTCGGCGGTTCCCTTCAGTATGAAGCTGCCGCTGATTACCTGTTCATTGTGAACGTTCAGTCTCAGTTCCGAGCGGTCTTCTCCCCCTGTGATTTGAACCTGATAGGGTGAAGAAGAGATCGGTTTGTTGTACCCGTCTGAAACAGTAAAATAATATTCTAAATAGCTCTTCCCAATCAGGTCCGCCGGAGAAACTTCATAATAATAATGCTTGTCTCCGTAGTCCTCCAGTAATCTGAACGAGGTGTATGCGGCTTGCTTGTCGGATCTGATATGCAGCGTCACCGAGGTAACCTGCTTGTCATCCTCTGCCCAGGCTCGGATAGAAAAGCCTTGACCTTGATCGATCTCCGTTACGTTCGTACGATCCTCAATGGTTGGCGGATTGAGATCGTCTTCAATATGAACCGGCTGCGCTGGAACCTGCGCGGGATCATGGGCTCCCGGAGTCGGGAATACAGTGCCCGTACTGATCTTGATCATCCGGGATGTACCATCCAGCGGATATTTGTAAAGAAGCGCGGTATCTTCCTTCGTTTCCGTGGAGCTCTCATCCTGCTCATACTTTAGGGTCGGATCATAATACGCGCTGGAAACCTCACGTCCCGTATTCATCTTCAGCACAATGGCCCGGCGTGATCCGTTGGCCATACCTGCACTGTTCACACGGAAGAGATTCACATTGTGCTGCAGACTGGTTCCGTAGTGAGCATTGAAATCAGCTGCGGTGGAGTCTTGATTCGCTGCATTGATGATCCAGAACACAACCGTTTCCTGCGGCGGGATGACCAAATCCTGCACATCCGGTGCCCAAACGACATCTCCCTCCGGACCTGTGTCGGTATAGCGATAGTACAGCTTGTAATTTTCGAAGCTTTGCTCGCGGTCCGTGTTGTTGTAAATTTCAATAAATTCATATCCGTCCGAGCTGCCAACATTCTTGGAATTGACGACAAGCTCCGTCACGAGCAGTGGCGGAATCTGCTGAAGATCCAAGGGCGAGATGCCTGTAACCACAATCGTATGAAGATCACTCTGCTCGGTATGATTGTCGCTTTTGGCTACAATCCGGTACTCCAGCTCAGATTCCGTCAAAATGTCCGCAGACAGCGTCGTTGTATACTTCCCGTCCTGCAAATTCATTGGAGCTACCGTGAATCGGCTCTGGGACGCCGTTCTGTACAGCAGACTGACATTGACTCGCTCCGGCACAGCTCCTCCCTGCTGATGAGAGGAGATAGAAGCCGAGAAGACAAGGTCCTCGTTTCTTGAGACCGAAGGAATAGCTTCATGATTCAGCACGAAGGTCTCAGCCGGCGGCTCAGGACCAACGGGCGGCTCCGGCTTCACGGTCTGGCTGCTGTCAACCTGTCCCGGGGTAGCACGGACGGTTCCGGTACCATCGATCATGATCATATCCTTGCTGTCCCAGCTCGGATGGGCATAGAAAATCCCCATGTCCGGCTTGGTCTGATCATCATTCTGATAGGAAGCCTCAATAACCTCCTCGCCGCTGATATGGACAATCTTCAAGGTTCTTGCAGCCGAGTTTGACATCCCGCCTCCGCCAGAAACGCGGAACAAATTGATATCCTCTGTCAGCTGGGTGCCGAAGTTCTGATTGAAATCATCTTGAGTTAGGGCACCATTTACAGCGTTCATCACCCACAGCACGATCGCTTCACCGGCTGGAATTAGAATGTCATTCCCATGAAGTGTGTCCCATTCATCGCTTTGATACAAAAGCTTGTAATTTCTCCAGTTGAGCTCCTGATCACTGTTATTGTAAATTTCAATAAACTCGTACGCATCCGAGCCGGACAGATTAGCCGTATCCGGAACAACTTCTGTTATTAACAGCTCCGGAAACGGGCTCTGTGGCCGGGTGTCGGTGTCGTCCTGCGGATCCGGTGAGTACGTCGCATCCTGTACCGTCACGGCTTCGCTTTGAGCCAATTCCACTGATGCGCCTTGGGTAAGATTTTCCTCTGCAGGACTGCCGTATCCTGGCGGCACAGCCAGTCCCATGAACAGGGTGCCTGCGAGCAGAGCGGAGCTCCACCTGGTCGTGACGTTGTTCCTCTTGCATTTCTTCAAGCTGTTCACACTCCCATGGTTTCTTAACATATTTAAGCTAAATATACAGGGTTAGTGTAAGGGCAGGATGAGAGCTTGGTTAAACTTGGATGCGAAGATTGTAAACTGATGTCGAAACTGATCATTTTTATGAAAACGATGAAAACGCCAAAAAAGCGGCAGGCCGCCAGGGTTACCCCTCTCGTCCACCGCTTTTCTTTTGCACACCACTCTAAGCCTGGCTTACATTGTGTTAACAAATATCATGATAAAGCTCACGAATTCATCAATCTGTTAACGAGGTCCTTCTCGCAAAATCAACAAACTGGAATTTATCCAGCCGGTGCCGTGACTCACTGTACTGAAAGAGCGTTGTATCCTCCAGATGGACATATCCTCGAACGGCCACCACATGACGATCATCTCCCAAATCCATATAGGCAGCATCCCGTTCATTCACGCTCTCTACCGTAATGACCTTCTCGGCATAGCTGATTTTCAGCTGCAGCTCTTGCTCCAGATAGGCATAAATCGAATCTGCGGCAATCTCTGGATTCAGATGATCGACGACCTTAGCGTTTAGATAGTCAATATCCAGAATGACGCGTTCTCCGTCGATTTCACGAGCCCGGATGACCTTCCATACCCGCTGATCCGGACGGCACTTCAGCTCTTTTCCGATCACTTCTCCAGCCGGGATCTGTTCAACAGCGTAGACAAGAGTCCGGCTTGGCTTGCCCAGCGCCTTGGAAAGCTCTTTGTAGCTAACAAGGCCTGAGATCGGGAATTTCAGCCGGCTTTTCTCCAGAACAAAAGAGCCTTTACCCTTCACCTTATGGATGTAGCCGTTCTGGGCCAACAGATTTAGTCCCTTCCGGACGGTTTCACGGGTTGTTTCATACACGGCGGACAGCTCGTGCTCTGAAGGCAGCTTGCTGCCCGGAGGCAGCAAACCGGATTCAATGTACTGCGCGTAGTCCTTATATAGACTTAGAAAAATATTATTGTTTCTCATGTTAATCACCATCGGTTATTGTAACATGTTTAACGATCAGCTTTCAGCCTGAATCCCCGTCAATGGCTTACGTACCTTGAGTGTAGGCAATACGGAGAATGGTGCTCTCGCCCTGTATGGCTTCGCCAGGAAGCTCCTCCACATTGTTAATCTGCTCCTGGCCGTCCGGTATAATAATTGGCGTGATGATTGGCAAGCCTGCCGATTGAATGACATCCATATCAAACTCCAGCAGCAGCTGACCCTTCGATATGCTAGCCCCGGTTTCCACATGGGCAGTAAAGGGTCTTCCTTTCAGGGAGACGGTATTTATCCCGACGTGAATCAGCACCTGAAGCCCTTCTTCATTTTGCAAAATTAACGCATGCTTGCTCTTGATCAGATGGACTACTGTACCATCAAATGGTGCATACACCTTACCCTCTGCAGGAATGATCGCAATGCCTTGTCCCATCTGCTTCTCTGCAAAGGCCGGGTCCGGCACCTGAGACAAATTGACTGCCCTTCCGCTCAGCGGGGATGTCATTTCCAGCATGAACGAATTGTCCCCTGCCGTCTCTGCATCATCTGGATGAGTGACCGGCGGAGCTGAAGTCCCTGAAGCAGAGGCCCTCTCCTCGTCCTGCTTCCCGTCTGTGTTCATCAATACCGCCTCCTGAGGCTCGCAGTCCTCGGCGGCGGCCTTTTTCCGCAATCTTGCCATCTGCACCCGGCCATAGAGCAGGGTGCCCGTGAACGGCACGATGAGCACAATAGCCATCCCCAGGAAGAAGACCCCCCATTGGTTCGGGAATATGGATAAGAATCCGGGAATACCGCCCACCCCGATGGAAGAGGCGAGTACATTATTGACGGCAAGGAGAATGCCCGCGATTCCGGAGCCAATCAGGCCAAAAATGAAAGGATAGCGTAGGCGCAGATTAACCCCGAAAATGGCGGGCTCGGTCACGCCGAGGAACGCCGATACCGATGAGGTCACGGCCAGGCCCTTCGATTTCTGTTCCTGATACACGAACAGCATGGCCAGTGCCGCCGCACCTTGCGCAATGTTAGACAGCGCCAGCATCGGCCACAGGAAGGTGCCCCCTTCACTGCCGATCAGCTGCACGTCCACAGCGAGGAACGTATGGTGCATGCCGGTGATGACCAATACGGCGTACAAGCCGCCATAGATGAGACCGCCAAGCGCGGCAAAGGAATTAAAAATACTTACAAGACCCGAGGTCAGCATGTTGCCGATCGCAAATGTAACTGGCCCCACCAGAATGAAGGCCAGAAACCCGGTGACAAGCAGCGCAACCGGAGCTACCACCAGCAGCTTGATCGAATCGTGAACCCGCTTGTTCAGGAATCGCTCTAATTTGGCTAGAATGTATGCCGACACGAGTACCGGCAGCACCTGTCCCTGATAGCCAATGCTCTGCACCTCCAATCCGAACAAATTCCAGACCGGGACGGTTCCTTCCAGCTTCGCTTTGGCATAATCGTAGGCACTCATCAGGCCGGGATTGACCAGGATAAGACCGAGCACGATACCGAGCAATGGACTGCCGCCAAACTGCCGGGCAGCCGACCAGCCGATCAGGACCGGCAGAAAGGTGAACGCCGTGCTGGCAATCAGATTGATCATGGAAGCGACGTCCGTCCATTGCGGATGTACTTCAATCAGAGATTGCCCTTCATAGAAAATATCTGCGCCCGTCAGGATATTGTTCACGCCGAGCAGCAAGCCTGCCATAACGATGGCCGGAAGAATCGGGATGAATATATCAGCAAGCGTCTTGATTGCACGCTGAATCGGATTTTGCTTTTTACCCGCTAAATCCTTGACATCATCCTTCGAGGCACGGGTGCCTCCGGTGATTTGAATCATCTCTTCATACACCTGATCCACAAGGCCCGGTCCAATGACGACCTGGAACTGGCCTTGCGATGAGAACTGCCCTTTCACTAAGTCGTTCTGATCCAAAGCCTTTGCGTCCACTTTGCTTTCATCTGCCAACGCAAACCGCAGACGGGTGACACAGTGCGAAGCGGCTTCAATATTGTCCCTGCCGCCGACCGCTTGAACGATCTGCTCTACTTTAGCACGGTCGATTTTGACCATTGTCCTCTCTCCTGTCCTGTCAGAATATATAGATGGCCTATGTCAGCAGCCACATAAAAGAGCCATACGGCGCAAGCCGCACAATGACATCCAAGCGCGGAGCTTCCTTCACATTGCCGATCAGCAGCTTGGCATTCTCGAACGCATAGCCTGAGGCCTTTAAAGACTCCGGCAGGCGGAAGGAAATCTCCTGATCACTGAAATTGGAAATCACGACGAGCATTTCTCCAGCATTTCGCCTTGCATAAGCATAAATTTGCGGATGCCCTTCATCGAGCCGGATATAAGCACCATCTGTTAACACTGGCAGGCTTTTGCGAAGCTCAATCAGCTTGCGATAATGATGGTAAATGGACTCCGGGTCCTCCACCGCGAGGCGTGCATTGATGTCACGATACCGCTCATCGACCTTGATCCATGGGGTGCCTTTTGTAAATCCAGCCTGCTCCTGATTCTCCCAGGGCATTGGCAGCCGGGAATTGTCCCGGGAACGAACCTGAATAATGTGCTCTGCTTCTTCCGGAGATTTCCCCTTTTGCAGCAAAATATCGTACATATTCCTGGACTCGATGTCTCGAAATTCGTCCATGGAGTTCCATTTCGGGTCTGGCAATCCGATTTCCTCACCCTGATAGACGTACGGAGTACCCTGCAGCCCGTGAAGCGTCGTCGCCAGCAGCTTCGCGCTTTCTTGCCGATATCTGGTGTCATCTGTGAACCGGCTCAGTGCCCTCGGCTGATCATGGTTATTCCAGAACAGTGCGTTCCAGCCCCCGCCTTCCTGCATACCAATCTGCCAATAGGACAATATTCTCTTCAGCTCTTCAAAATCATAAGGCTTCAGCTCCCATTTCTGTCCGTTCGGGTAATCTACTTTCAGATGATGAAAGCTGAACGTCATCGAGAATTCATTCTCCTCCGGCCTGGAATAGCGGATGCAATGCTCCAGCGTGGTCGAGGACATCTCGCCGACCGTCACGAGATTGTAGGGACGAAATACCTTTTGATTCATTTCCTTGATATATTCATGAACCTTTGGCCCATCTGTGTAAAACTTGCGCCCATCTCCCGGGGAGGTCGAGCCGTCATCATCAGGAAAGCGGGGATCCTTCGAAATCAGATTAATGACATCCATCCGGAAGCCGTCCACTCCCTTTTCCGCCCAGAAGGTAAGAATATCCATAACCTCCTGCCGAACCTTCTGATTCTCCCAATTCAGATCCGCCTGGGTTTTATCAAACAGCGTGAGAAAATACTGTCCTGTTCCTTCATCGTATTGCCACGCAGGACCACCGAATTTTGACTGCCAGTTATTAGGTGGTCCTCCATCCTCGGCAGGATCCTTCCAGATATAATAATCACGATACGGGTTATCTTTAGAGGATCTCGCTTCTTTAAACCAGCGATGCTCTGTGGAGGAATGGTTGACGACAATATCAATCATCAGGTGCATATCCCGGCGCTTTAGCTGAAAGACCAGCTCGTCAAAATCCTCCATCGTACCGTATACGGGATCAATGGAGGTATAATCGGCAACATCGTAACCGTTATCATTCTGAGGAGAAATATATACCGGCTGCAGCCACACAATGTCAATGCCCAGCCCTCTGATATAATCCAGCTTCTCCGTTAGTCCTTTAATATCTCCAGTACCGCTGCCTGTTGTATCATTAAAGCTCTTGGGGTAAACCTGATATACGGTGGAGGTTCTCCACCAGTCCTTCCCCCGCTTGTCATCTCCGTTCATATAGGCCTGCCTCCTTCAATCATGTATATACAAGTTTTCAGATTCACATCATATACCTGTATATACAGGTTGTCAACGTATAAACATTTATACCCTGTCTTTGCCATTTCAAATACGCTATTCAAAAAAAAGGACCTTTGCGGAAATTTTCCGCAAAGGTCTTCAATATGGAAGAAACCTTAGAGAACCCTGACTAACGAGAAATTAATAGACTTTAGGAACCTGAACCTGCTGTGTCTGACCGTCCAGCGTGAAGTACAAATGAATACCGTGGTCTTGATCATCCATAAAATGTGAAACGTATTTCGGCTCCGACTTCTTCATCGGCACCAGTACGGATACGATGCGGTGCGCTGACGCTGAACGCGTAGTCGCCTTCAAATTCCAGTGAATGTCGAGACCTTCCAGCTCTGCCGGATCTACATTGGCAAAGGCATTACTTTGAGATAGCTCCAATTCCCCGGATGAGCAGTACACAAATTGAACATCCATATCTGCTTTAGTGCCCTCAACTCGGAACGCCTGATTCTTCAGCTTCATTTCATGCAGCGTGTGGAACAGCCAATCTACCCGGCCGGACTGCTCCAGATCAACCTGATCCACAATCACGGCATAGGATCCGCCGATGAAATAAATTTCGCGCTCATAACGCTTCAGGTAAGGAACCTCACTGCGATAAGCTTCGGTAGCATCCAGTCTCGTGTAGAGGTATGCACCCCGGTCTTCTGCGGTAACCACTTTACCGTAAGCTTCCATGTTCTTCACTTTGTCATTGTCGGCATATTGTCCCTTACCATCAATGAGCAGCGCATTCTTGGAGAGGGTATGTCTGCGCCAGTTGCGGTGAAGCGTACTGCCGAAGGCTCCGTAGTATCCACTTTGAATCGCCAGCGGCTCGCCGTAAGCATGCAGGATAAACGCATTTTGATCTCCATGGCTATGAGACAGGGAGCCATAGGAAGAGCTCTTGGTCAAGAGGAATACATGCTCTTCAGGATCATCCATGCGGGAATGCATAGCTACCCAGCCTACATCACGGAACCACTTCAGCGGAGCAGCGTCCTTTGGAGCCTCCGCCTGAACCTGCGGATAATCTGAACGGTAGATCAGCTCGTCAAAACGGAAATCCCACCAGCCGTAATTATAGAATTTGCTGTCTGCATCGGTGTCTTTCTCTTTCAGCTGCTCATAATACCATTGGTAGTATGGGTTGCCAGTAATGCCTGCAAATTGACGGATGTTCACTCCCGTCTTCAAGCTTGGCGGCTCACCCAGATTCGACATATCTCCGAAGCTAGCCCGGGCCGTATGCGGCGGAAATACATAGAGCGGGAAATCCCCGGTCTTGTCGAAGAATGGACGGGAATAAATATTGATGCCCGTATAATTTTTGAGCAGGTTCAAAGCGTCAATCAGGTAGGCCATACCGGTCGTCCAGTACATTGGACCCTCAGCCCAGCCGCCGTCTTCCCCGCCCCAAGGACTGTACAGGGTGGAGTAGTACTCAACCGTGTAATCCAGCCATTCCTGCGCTTTCGGCTCCTCGCCCAGCAAAGCGATACAGCATGGGACCAAGACTGAAGACAGCGAGCGGACGGCATGGCTGTCGTAAGGCACATGATGAATCTTGGAGCGTTCAATCACGTGGAAGGCTACCTGCTCGGTGCGACGGAACAGACTTTTCCGGACAAGATCCTTCTGATCGTCTGACAAGTATTCGTATAGCCAGTCATAGCCCCAGGCCAGTGCACCGGCAATACGGAATGCCACCTCATCGTTGTAATCCCGGGAGGTTGTGCCCTCAGTATCCCAGGAAGCAGCATGCACCAGCCACTCTACAGCCCGTTGAATCAGGTCTTCTTGCTTCAGCACAACACCGGCCACACTCAGGTGCCGAATTGCATACAGCACTTCCTGCGAATCCATGTACATTTTTCTCCACAGGACTGCGACTCTCTTATTGTCCGGATAAGGTGCAGGCTCGGCAATAAGCGGTCTGTCAATCCATGGCTTCACGGATTTCTCGTAGAATTCATCCCAGCCCGCAGACTGTGGATCCTCCTGAACCTGCTGCTGATATGTGTTCAACCGCTCCCGGTTCAGCCACAAGCGAGGATGCTCTGTCTTCACATGAGCATAGCGATCTGCTCTCGCCGGCAATGGCGTTTCCGGCAGGCCAGGAAGAACCTGGAATTCCCGAGTTTCACTCCAGTCCGTAGCCAGTGTGCTGGAGGACGCATGGGAATCTCCCAGCAGGGCATATCTCCAGTAATAGGTGCCCGGGGCAAGCACTTCATCCGGTGTGAAGAAATTGTAAGGAATCGGACTGTAGGTCAGTGTATCCTGATCCTTAAATTCACGCGATGAAGAAATTTGCAGGATGTATTGATCATCCTCAAGGCGGGCCGCCATCCAGGTGAATCTCGGCGGATTCTCGACCAGCTTGGTCTCCTGATCCGGCTTATATTGAACGGTCAGCTTACCGGATTTGGGTTGGTACAATGCACTGTTACCTGAAATCATTACAGATTACCTCCTTAGAATTGCGTGCTCATTGATGGTTTCTTTTTAACGCATGAACATTCCGCCGTTAACCTCAAGCGTCTCGCCGGTAATGTATGAACCGAGATCAGAGACGAAATAGATGACCGCAGAAGCCACATCATCCGGATGTCCTTCACGTCCAAGCGGGATGCTGTTAATTGTCGCCTGTCTTGCACTATCCGGTGTAAACGTTGCATGGAAGGCGGTGTTTCCGATAAAGCCCGGAGAAATACAGTTAACAGTAATACCATCCGGACCCAGTTCCTTGGCCAAGCCCTTGGAGTAGGAGATCACGGCTGCTTTACTTGCCGCATAGATACTGGCTCCAGCACCGCCGCCGTTGTGGGCGGCTACAGAGGTCATATTAACAATTCTTCCGGATTTTTTCTCCTTCATGCCGGCAAGCACAGCACGGGTTACAAAGACCGTGCTCTTCATATTGACGTCCATGACCTGATTGTAATGCTCCTCTGTCATGACATCGTTGGCAACCCGCTTTACCAGATGACCGGCATTGTTAATCAAAATGTCTACAGTTCCACCCAGCTGCTCCTGAATGCCCTGAATCATTGCTTCAACCTGGTCAATTCGAGTCACATCTGCCTGAAATAGCGCAGCCTCACCGCCAGCCTCCCGAATCTGGGCTGCAACCTGCTCGGCATCCTCTGCACTGCTTCTGTAATTGATGGCTACCTTCGCACCCGCTTGGCTCAGCATTAACGCACAGGCTCTGCCGATCCCGCCGCTCGCCCCTGTTACCAATGCAATTTTTCCTGTCAAATCCAAGTTAATCATGTAGAAATCCTCCTCTTTTTTTGTTGTTCCGGCATTTTCATCACAAACCGGGTCCCCTTGCCTTCTTCACTTTCTACAAACAGTCCGTACTCATCCCCAAACACCAGCTGAATCCGCCGATGCACATTCATCAGCCCGATCCCGCCGTGATGATACACCGTATCCTTCGGCGCCTCAGCCAAACGGTTTTGGCGCAGGCGCTCCTGCAGCTTTTGTAGCTGCTCCGAAGTCATACCGACACCATTGTCTTCTACCATGACGTAGAAGCATTGATTCTCAATTTTGGCGTCGATCCGAATCCGATGGTAATCCTCCATCCCGTCAGGAAATGCGTGTTGGAAAATATTTTCCACCAATGGCTGTAAGGTAAGCCGGACGCATTTCTCCAGCAGCAGCTCGGGATCTATATCTACATCGATCTCGATCTCTCTCCCGCTGCGGTGCTTTAGAATAATTAAATAATTACGGACATGGTTCAGCTCATTTGCGATTGTTATCTCTTCCAGATTCGTCTGGATGGAATATCGCAGCATATAGGACATCGCTTCCACAATTTCAGAAATCTCACCGGAGTGCTGCACGATAGCATAACCGTTTACAGTAGCCAGCGTATTGTATAAAAAGTGTGGATTAATCTGCAGCTGAAGGGCTTGGAATTCCGCTTTTTGACGTTCCAGCGAGGATTCCTGCAGCTCAAGTTCAGCCTTCTGATTGGCCAGCTCCGTTTCATAAACCTTCTCGATCATTTCTGACAATCTGGAAACCATGATATTGTAGCTGTGCATCAAACCGCCGATCTCATCAGTCCGATGAACCCCTTGGATTTGCTGCCAATTTCCTTTCTCAGTCTGGCGCATACTGCTGTTTAACCGGCGAATCGGAGAAACGATAGAATGTCCGAACCGGAAAGCCAGCCATGCGGCCAGTGCCAATGTAATCAGTCCTACAGTGATGGTTGTGGAACGGATAGAGTTTACAGGCTCCCGCAGCTCCTTTACCGGAATGGAAACGGTCAGCTTCCATCCTGATTCCAAGGATGATCGGGTAACGAATAAACGATGATCATCACCATTACCTGAAATAAAGCTTTCCTCTTCCCCATCCAGCACCTTGGACTTTAATTCTTCGTCCGCCTTCTGTCCAATCAAGGAAGATTCCGGATGATATACATATCGTCCAAGCTCATCCAGGACAAAGAAATAACTGTCCTTCCCCAAATCCTTCTGCTGCCACATTTGTGTCAGCTCCTGCACATTCAGCTCCACCGCCAGGACCCCTGTGGGCTCATAACTAGAGAAGCCTCGAACTCTTCTCGCAAGTGTAACGATATTGGTCTTGTTTGAAGCAATTCGGTCATTCAGAACGACAATGCCTCCCTCAGCAGGCGTGCGCTCCCATAGCCATTCCAGCCGTTTTTCCACATGGATGGAGCTGTCATTAACGACAGCCCGCCCATTTTTTCCGATCAGATAAATCTGATGAATCTGTGGATATTGAACAAATAAAGGCTCCAGGGCGTGGCGCCGAATCTGGGAGGAATAATAAAAGTAGGAGTAGCTGTCGGTATAGTCCATATCCAGGAAATACTTGATATCCCAGCTGGACAGCATAGAGCTGCTAACATCCTTATAGCGATCCAAAAAGATATCCGTCTGATAAGCCATATTCGTAGTCATCTGGGAAATATACTTCTCCATTTGGCGGTCAAGCGCTCGTGAGGCTTTAAAATAAGAGAACAATCCCAGGCTTGTCAAGGAAAGTATGATCACAATAAGGAAGTAAAGAAACACCTGGCGGGCAAGTGAAGCTTTCATCCATTCATCCCCAGGCTCTGCCGGAATTCGGAAGGTGAAACACCGGTATATTTCTTAAACGTCTTAGTAAAATGTGAATGATCAGCGTAGCCAATGTCATAGGCAATATCCGTGATCCGGTAGTGCGGCTGCTGAAGCAGCTTTTTGGCTCTCTCCATCCGCCGCCGGATCCGGTACTGCACAAAGGTTTCTCCTGTCGACTGCTTAAACATCTGCGAGAAATAAGACGGGTTGAGTCCCAGAATGTCCGCCACTTCCTCCAGCGAGGATTCCCTGGCGAGATGAGCTTCAATATACCGCTTGGATTCTTCCACCGGGTCCTTGACATGACCGCGACGCTTGCTTTGCAGCTGATCTATAAACAGATTCAGCGCGTCTTGAAGTCTAGGGTACAGCTCTCGTCCTTCATGAAACATGAGCTCTGTATTGACTTGGAATGCATAAATATCTCTTGCGTTTAGCTTTTTCAGAACCAATCCGTACAAGGCCTGAAGCAGCTCCTGTTGTTGCTTCTCTCCTAATCCATATCCCATAAATTCTTGTTCACAATCCTTAAGCAGCTTGTTCAGCTGCTCCTTGCTGAGGGACCAGATTGCCTGCTCCATCGCGTGGGCAACCTCCTCCAGGCGAACCGGAGAAATATAGGTGGATTTCTTTTTTTTACGTGCCGCTGCAGCCATTTTCTCCAGAACATGATGGACCTTGTCTCGGGAAACGGGTTTAAGCAGGTATTCCTTCACGCCTAGAGACATGCACTGCTGAGCATATTCAAAATCACCATAACCGGATACAACAGCAATCTGAACACTTGAATCCTGTTGGAACAAATGTCGGCACAGCTCAATTCCATTCATCTTGGGCATCCGAATATCCGTAAATATAAAATCAGGAAGGCCCTCCTCCAATATTCCAAGCGCTGCGGCTCCGTTCTCGGCAGTCTTGACGTCCACAATGAGATCCTTCCTCTCAGAGATTAATACGGACAGACTTTGCCTGATCATCGGCTCATCATCAACTATCAGCACTCGGTACATGTTATTGGGCCTCCTTCAGTTCATTCAGTCAGGGTTTAGCGGCGCGGCTCAAGCACCCCTTGTTGATTGTTGTATTTCTCGGTTGCTTCCTTGATGACCTCGTCGCCGCCTTTGGATTTCCACTCTTCTACCGCCTTCGGCCAGTCACTTACCGGCTCTTTGCCGTATACAATCTTGACCATGTGGTTCAGAATGACCGGTGGAGCCTGGTCAGAGATCGGGGAAATATCCGGATTTTTCTGGAATGCGTCCAAACGCGGCTCGAAGGAGATTCCATCACGTCCTTCTTTCGCCAGGACATCGTCATATACCTTTATTAGCTTCTGTCCTTGTTCAGACAGCTCCAGCGTACCTTTGTTGTACGTGGTGTCCTGTACCATCCACAAGAAGGCTTGACGGTAGCGCTCTTCGTCTACTTCCTGCGGTGTTACTGGTGCCTTGTAATTGATCTTTCCATTCTCAACCGTGTAATTCTCTCCCTCGATCCCGAAGCTGAAAAACTTCTCTGCTTCCTCACTCACCATCCAGTCAAAGAACTGAATGATCTTTTCTGGATTCTCAACTTTCTGATTAATGAAGTAGGCTCTAGATACCGAACCATACAGATAATGTCCGCCGGAGCCGTCAGGTCCTACCGGAGATGGGATGATGGCTACCTTTGCATCAGGAACCGCTGCCTTCAGCTGCTGCTCCCATTGGAGAAGCTCATTAGCATTCATCGTCCAGATCCCTGCTTTGCCGGACAAAATCGTCTCTTTAAACTTCGTCGGGTTAATCGTTGCGAATTCCTTATTGATCAAGCCTTCGTCATACATTGTCTTATATGTGGTCAGTGCTTGCATCATGTTTTCATTGTCCATGAATTTCGGCACGATCTGATCGCCTTGCTTCTCGAACATGGATTGATACGGGAATACATCGTAGGCTCCGAAGAACGTATCGGAATAACGGAAGTTTTCTCTTCCCATATATGGATTCTCAACGCCCATTTCTTTAAACTTTCTCATGACGTTCATGTAATCGTCTACCGTTACAGGAACTGGAAGCCCTGACTTCTCCAGCAGATCCATACGGATCCAGGTTGCTCTCCGGGATGGATTGGACAGCCACTCCGGAATGCCATAAATCTTGCCTTCGTAGGAAACGTTAGCCCACACGTCCTTCGGAATAACCTTCAGCAGGTTCTGACCGTGCTCCTGTAGCAAATCATCTAGAGGCTGGAACACGCCGGCTTGTACAGATCCGCCCATTTCCTTGCCGTTTACGCCGCCGCTGCCCTGAACGACATCAGGAATGTCATTAGTCGCAAACATTTGGAGCATCTTCTGCTCATAATCCTTATGGGGAACCAGCACGATATCCAGGTCCGTATTCGTAATCTCCTCCAGCTTCTTCACCCATTTATCTTCATTGATATTAGGTGACTTCTCTACGTGGTTGAATGCCAGTGTACGCATCGAGATCGAGAATTCTGCTTTACCTTGATCGGTGCCCTCTGCTGCCTTGCCTTCACTGTTGGTGGCGGGCTTCTCTGGCGTTGCCGCTTCTTGTGCGCAGCCTGTCAGCGTACCGAGCGCTAACAATGCTGCGAGTGTGAATGATCCCCATTTTTTCATGTCCGTTACCCCTCTTTTCCTTAAATTGATTATACGTCATAAGCGACTATGAAGATAGCGCTTTCAACGAGTTGATTTCACTCTAGCTTTTTTCCAAATCATGGCGCCATGGAGAGTTTGAGATGGTCTCGTGTTTTCTTTAGGTGCCATTTTAGAAATCAGGATCAGGATTTAACGGAACCCAGCATCAGGCCTTTTACGAAATGACGCTGCAGGAAAGGATAGATCATGATGATTGGAATCGTTGCGACGATAATAACCGCCATCTTGATTCCTTCCGGAGATGAATGGGCCAGATCACTAAACTGCGATGCCGACGGATCGATCGAAATATCGTCCGTGGTAATCATCTGACGCAGCTTGACCTGCAGCGGCCACAGGCTTGGCTTGTTAATATAGTACAGGGCCGACTGGAAGGTATTCCAGTGTCCTACTGCATAAAAGATACCAAGAGACGCCATAACTGGCTTCGAGAGCGGCAGCACGATGTTCCACAGGATCCGGAGCTCTCCACAGCCGTCAATCCGGGAAGCATCAATGAGCTCGCTTGGAATCTGCATGAAGAAAGATCTCATGACGAAGAAGTTAAAAGCAGATATCGCTCCCGGAATCATCAAGGACCACAAGGAGTTCATCATTCCCAGTTCCTTGATCAGGATAAAGTTAGGAATGAGCGGTGCACTGAATACCATTGTGATCAACACCAGCATAACCACGTATTTTCTGCCGACGAATTCCTGTCGGGAAACGGGATAGGCCAGCGAAGCAGTAGCCGCCAGATTAATCAGTGTACCAAGCACGGTAATATAAATGGTGACCGCGAAGGAACGCCAGATGGAAGCATCACTGAATACGTACAGATAGTTCGTAAAGGTGAACTCTACCGGAAAAAAGGTAACCCTGCCCGTCGTAACCGCCAGCGAAGAGCTGAAGGATTGGGCCAATACGTTTACAAATGGCAGAAACATACAGAGCGCGATGGCAGTAAGCAGAATAATATTGAAAACGTTAAATATCTTCTGTCCTTGAGTTGCATGATTCATTGTCCTTCACCTCCTAGTACAAGCTCTCGCCGGTTGTTTTTTTACTGATAAGGTTCCCAATATAGACCAGCATCAAGCCGACTACGGATTTGAACAATCCCATGGCTGTCGTATAGCTGTACTGCTGCTGCAGTAAACCGGCTTTATAAATATAAGTATCAAGAATTTCACCGTTCTCCGTGTTCAGCGGATTCAGGAATACAATAACGCGTTCAAAGCCGAAGTCCATAAATTTACCGATATGCAGCAGGAACAAAATCATAATCGTCGGCAGCAAAGCCGGCAATGTAATCGATAAGGTCTGTTTCCAGCGTCCTGCTCCATCGACCTCCGCTGCTTCATACAGATCCGGATTGATACCGGCAAGCGCTGCGAGATAAATAATGGTGCCATAGCCGCTGTCCCGCCAAATTCCGGACGTAATCAGAATGGAGCGAATGTAGGATTCTTCACCCAGGAAGTAGATCGGGTCGATTCCGAACCAGCCCAGGAAGGTGTTGACCACCCCGGTGGAGGGAGACAGGATACCGACCGCAACCCCGCTGACAACGACCCAGGAAAGAAAATGGGGCATATACACAACGGTTTGCAGTACTCTTTTGTAAAAAATCAGCCGCAGCTCATTCAGCAGCAGTGCCAAAATAATAGGCGCCGGGAATGCAAGCAGCGTATCATACAAGCCGATTAACAAGGTGTTGCCCAGAATACGCATGAAGTCATAATGCTCAAACATGGTGCGAAAATGCTCCAGTCCTACCCACTCACTGTCCCACATGCCTTTGAAAATGTTGTAGTCCTGGAACGCGATTACCGATCCGAACAACGGTACATATTTGAACAGGATGAAATATAGGACGCCTGGCAGAGCCAGAATGTATAAGGTTTTATACTTCCACATGTAGGAGAAAATCGATCTCTCCTCCGGCCGAAGGGTTCTCGTATCTTGTGCTGTCAAGGACTTAGCCACGGCTGCCTCCTTCAAGCTCCTTCTGCTTCCTAAGATGCTCCGGTGCATTTTCGTCTACTGGAATTTCGTCGAAGGTGATCGAGATGAATTCCGGTTCTCTGTCGATAATGCGAGACAGCTCCCGGGTAAACGTTTCAACAATCTCTTCTTTCTGACTCTGGCTTCGACCCTCGTACATTTTTATGGTGATTTGTGGCATGCTGGTAAACTCCTTTCTTGGATAAATAATCTGTCCTGCAATTTATTGTAAGCACTTTCGTTTCCTCTATCTAGGGTCTCCCTTTTTGTGAATTGGTGTTTTTTTTAGGGTGTCGTAATGTGGAACTGGTTACGAATTCATTCTAAAATATTCCATATATCATCTATGGAAAACAACAGTATGTTCTTCCAGTATCTGATATTTTATAGGTAGGCGCAGGAGCAATGGCGCACTGTTGTAGAGAAAGGAGTGCGGCTCGCAGATTTTGCTACTCTTGTGAAATCATTCTTTACCATTAAAAAGGAGGAATTGTAATGATGAACTACCGTATCGCTCGGAAGACAGGAATCGCTGTATTGGGATCGGCCTTGCTGCTCGGCTCCGCGGGCTTAAGCACTGGAGCTTTAGCTGCCGAAGGAGAAATCCCATCTGCCCAGGCTGCTCCATCATCTCATTCTATGAATGCGCTTTCTCCAAGCCAGCCGCCTTCTCAGAATTTTAATCTTACGAAATGGAAGCTTACGCTGCCTGACGCTTCGGAGATTACTAACCTCAGTAATTACAGCAACGCCAAATGGTTCTATACGGATTCCGCGACAGGCGGTATGGTATTTGTGGCTCCGAACCTGGGCAGTACGACGACCAACAGCAGCTACACCCGTTCCGAGCTTCGGGAAATGCTGAACGCTTCGGCGGGCACCACCTCGTATGGTAACAACTGGGTGACCTCTACCTCCTCTTCTTCAATTAAGGCTCAGGCCGGCGGAGTAGACGGCACCATGAAAGCTACGCTGCGAGTAGACCGCGTCTCAACCAGTGGAGATACCTCCAAGCTCGGCCGTGTCGTTGTAGGCCAGATTCATGGACCGGATACAGAGCCGATTCGCTTGTATTTCCACAAGCGTCCCAGCGACAGCAAGGGTGCCATTTACTTTGGCACGGACGATCTGAACAATAACAACACATGGGTCAATGTTCTCGGAGGACCATCCAGCCTCAATCCTTCCAATGGCATTGCACTGGGCCAGAAATGGAGCTATGAAATCAAGGTTGTCGGCTTGAAAATGACGGTCAAGGTAACTCCGGAGGGTGGATCAACAACAACCGTCAACTATAATCTGCCGTCAGGCTATAACAACAAATATCTGTATTACAAGGCTGGCGTCTATAACCAAAACAATACGGATACTACAAGCGACAAGTCCGATCATGTAAAGGCCACCTTCTTCTCGCTCACACATGTTCATCCGTAAGCGATAAGGGATTCATCAGGAGCTTGTTCGGGTTACGGCGCTTTAATTGCATAGGTACATGCTCCGCAGACGCTCGCACTGCGCAGGGAAGCTTTGGTCCCTGCCTGTGCGAGCTTTTTACGGGTTTAGTCATTTCCCCAGCCTTCGATGTGATTGGTGCTTCCCTCTCCAGGCGCACCAAAAAAACCGCATAGCCTGGGTTTACCCGAGCTACGCGGTTTATCATGTTTATTATACGTAGAGGCTGTAGCCTCCCTTGCGAATGATGATGGTAAGAGCTTTTAATGAAACCATCGGTTTAATACGCGCTTGATCTCTGATACGTAGACAGGCTTGCTAATAAAATCATGCATCCCGCAATCCAGGCAAGCTTCCCGGTCGTTCTGCTGCGCAAAGGCGGTAACCGCAACGATAATCGGCGAGCGGCCGTCCTTGCTCTGCTGGAGAATCGCCTGCGCGGCCTCGAAGCCGTTCATTTCCGGCATCTGAATGTCCATAAAGATGATATCATACCGCTGTTCTTCATAAGCCTTAACGGCTTCCCTTCCATTCTCTGCCTGATCCGTGTGCAGCCCGAATTTCCCAAGCATTTTGGACAGCAAGGTCCGGTTAATCAGATTGTCATCCGCAATCAAGGCCCGCAAGGCGTAAGAGCTCCGTGCAGAGGAGTCGGATTCGGGCTCTGGAAGCCGAGGCTGACTGGAGGGCGTTGCCGCCAGCTCACTGTCTTTGTTACGACCCATAAACGGCAGGCTAAAATAAAAGCTTGACCCTGTCCCCTCCCTGCTCTGCATTCCGATCGTTCCACCCATCAGCTCAACCAGTTTTTTGCAAATAGCCAGCCCCAGCCCTGTGCCGCCATATTTCAAATTAATCGACGGATGCAGCTGGGAGAAGGATTGAAAGAGCTGGTCGCGCCGCTCTTCCGGGATACCGATTCCGGTGTCCGTCACGGAGACTGTAAACCATCCGCCTGAGTGTATGGAGGAGGCATATTCATATTTAACGTGAATTCGGATGCTTCCCTCCTCCGTAAATTTCACCGCATTGCCAACAAGGTTCACCAGCACCTGCCGGAAGCGGCCCTCGTCTCCTTCCACAAGGACCGGGACCTTGTCCTCAATGTCTGCCTCAAGAGAGATTCCTTTCTCATTTGCGCGCGGAAGGAACAAATCTACCACACTGCCAACTACAGAGTGCAGAGAGAACTGCTCGTGGCTCAGCTCCATCTTTCCGGCTTCCAGCTTGCTGAAATCCAGAATTTCATTCAGAATGCGCAGCAAAGCGTTGCAGCTCGTTTGTATCGTATTCAGATAGCTTCGCTGTTCCTCGGATAACAGTGTCTCATCCAGCAGATCGGCCATCCCCATGATGCCATTCATCGGGGTCCTTATCTCATGACTCATAATCGCCAGATATTCTGATTTGGCCCGGTCTGCCTTCTCTGCCATCTCCTTGGCCTTCAGAATTTCCTTCTCGGACGTAATATCCCGGAAGACGACAACGGCACCCTTCTGCACGCCTTTATCCCAGATCGGAGTCACCTGATAGTCTGCCAGGAAGCTTGAGCCATCCTTTCGAAGCAGTACAGCTTCACTGACGGCATATCTTCTGCCATCCTGAATGGCGCGGTAAACCCCCGCATTCTCAGACTGGAGAGCCACATTGGTCTGGAACTGCTTCATAAACTCATCATAGCTGTAGCCGCTAATTTCGCCTGGATCCATTTGAAGCATGTCGGCTCCAGCAGGATTAATGAAGATTGGCCGGGCCTCCTCATCGAAGCCGATAATGCCTTCATTGACACTGTTCAAGATCAGGTTATATTGATTACTCAGCTTCTCGATCTGCTCCAGATGCCGCTTGCGGTCTGTAATATCATAGGTGATGCCGTACACTCCAACGATCTCTCCATCGACCACAATCGGTATATTCGTCGAGTTAATTTCAACGAGATGACCGTCTTTATGAATGATTGTCAGATCATAGCTTTGCGGCTCTCCCTGCTTGGCCAGATTGAAATGATAGTTGGTTTTGTCCAGATCCTTCGGATGCACGAGCGGTCCCCAGTACATGCCGATTAAGTCCTCGAGGGTGTAGCCTGTGATTTTTTGGAGATTAGAATTGGCTGTTAAATAGTCGCCATTCAGGTTCATGGAATAAACGGCGAACGGATTATGATCGAATAAGGATCTATATCGCTGCTGATTCTCCTTCAGCATTTGCTCCGCCTTTCTCCGTTCTGTAATATCTCTCGATACGGAGATAACTGAGGTTATTTCACCCTTCTCGTTATATTGTCTGCGGCTGGAGGTTTCAATCCAGATATAATGTCCAGCTTTATGTAACGCTCTAAGAGTAATTCGGTCGTCCTCATGGATCCCTTCCCGGCCCAGAAACTCGGCAACCGGCTCCCGGTCATCCGGATGAATAATATCAAATGCAGGGATCCCGATGAGCTCCTCCGGCTCATAATTCAGCATGGATTTGCAGACCGGTGAGGAATACAGGACTGTAGCCGCTTCATCCGGTTTGTGAAGCGTAATCCAGTCGCCGGAGGTCTCCGCAATCAGACGGTACATGCGCTCGCTCTCCAGCATTTTCTCTTCCATTTCAGTGGATTCCGTGATGTCCTGAATAACGCCGAATACCCGATTTAATTGTCCATCCTCCGTCTTAAAGACGCCCCAAACACAGCGGAGCATGCGCCAGATCTCCCCGGGAAGCAGGATGCGAAACCGAATATCGCCGCCTTGCCCGGTCTTCGTACCAGTATTCAGCGTCTTGATTACAGTATCTACGTCTGAAGGGTGAATAAGGTCATAAAAGGGCTGCGGGGACTGCTCCAAAGCCTGTACCTTTCCAGTGACCATGTCGCGAATCTCCGGAGAGAAATATATTTTGCCGCTCTCAAAGTCCCAATCCCAATAACCAACCTGTACCATCGAGCGGGCATACGACCACATCAGCATCTTTCTTTTCTGCTCCGTCATGACCTTGGCGGTTGACATCGTTCCAGATTCGCCGTTCGGCAGCCTGTCGATCTCTCGCTCTTCCGCCTCGAACCAGAGGATCCGGCCGTCTTGATGAGACATGGTGCGCAAATGCAGCTCCTCAGACTCGATTTCTCCAAAATGATGAGCGTAGGAGCAATAAGGCACATCCCTTTTTAGCTCAAACTCACTTCGATGTCTGCCAATCATGTCCTCCTGAGCATACCCGAGGATTCTCAGACAAGATGGTGAAACATAAGCAATGGTCCCATCCTGCCGGTAAAAAATGACCAGCTCCTTCACATGGGACAGCCAAATCCCAGACCACTCATATTCCTGCTGTATGTTCATTGAACCCAGACTCCTTCCGACTACTGCCATTATGCTTATATAAAGAATGATCCTTCGCTAATTGGAGGGATACATGGGGTGCCGAGATCTGCCTGTTTATAGGGGGTTTTTCGATCGTCTGAGGACATCGTGCTGCCAATCATTCTTAATATGTACACCATAGAATAGACCTTCTACATTATATCTATAAGCTCCTATAGCGAAACTGAAACAGCTCAGACACACCTATATACGCAAGCATGAAAAAAAGAGGGTTCAAAAAGTACTAAAAAGGCGATTCCTGTCGCCATCAGAATAAGGACTGGATCAGCAGCCAGCCTCCCGAAATCAGAATGAATCCGAGAGCAAATCGTTTAAACCGCTGCTCGTTTAATCTTCGGACTGCCTTTAGCCCGATCAGTACGCCAATCAGCAGGCAAGGGATATACCATGCCGTTTGGAGCAGCACCGCTTCTGTAATTAATCCGCTATATACAAAAGTGCTGATGGTGACCAGATTTAATAGAATTCCGTATACATTGAGATTGGCTCGAAAAACCTGCTTGTCTACCCCTTGATTGGACAAAAACAATACGACCGGCGGTCCGCTCATGGAGATGCTGCCGTTCAAGAGTCCGGTCAGAATCCCTACCGGCACCATCCCTAGCCGCTCTCTCCGGATGGGATATGAACGTCCGGCCAGCAATAAACCGGCGGCCACGACGATGACTGCACCGCTTACCGCCTTCAGCAGGCCAGCCTCCACAACCAGCAGCAGCTTGGTTCCTAAAGGCGCAGCCAGTACGCTGCAAAGAATCAGAAGCCAGATGGATCTCAAATCGATAAAATCGCGTGTTTGTGTAAATATGACCAGGTTTGTACACAGGCTTAAAATAACCACAAGCGGTACAGCCTCCGTAAGCGGCACCAGCTGGGCCAAAAAAGGCAGTGTAATCAATGCAAAGCCGAAGCTCGTCAGGCCTTGAATAAAGCCAGCCAGCACAATGACGAGCATTCCTGTTATCCATAAAATGTCCAAGCTGAAATTCCTCTCCGATGTTTTAATGTTAGAAAATGCAAACTAGAATATTGTCTCACCTTCAGCCTCTTTTGTATAGGGTTCGAGCTTGCGGGCATCAGCTTCCCTATAACGCAAAAAAACCGACCCGTGTCATTACGCACGAGCCGGCAAGCTGACTGAGACAGTCAGCGGTCATTTCACCTTTACTTTATTGCTTCTCCACATCAAATACAGCAGATAGGGTGCTCCGAGCAGAGCGGTAACAATGCCGGAGGGCAGCTCCTTCGGAATGATGACCACACGACCGATCCAGTCTGCCCCGGCTAGCAATATGCCTCCAAGCAGAGCTGCAAGAATCATGGATCTCCGGTGGCTGGCGCCGGTCAGCATCCGGGCTGCATGCGGTGCCAGCAGGCCGATGAAGCCGACCGAGCCCACATTGGCCACCGCGATCGACGCCAGCAGTACCGCGATAACGGCGACACCCATGCGGGTATTCCGCACATGAAGTCCAAGCCCAATGGAGCTTTCTTCATTAAAATTCAACAGGTCTACCCTTCGTCCCAGCCAGACAGCAATCGGCACCAGTATTAGAATCGCCGGAACGATTCGCTGTACCTCGGTCCAGCTTCGATTGTACGTGCTGCCAGCCATCCAGGACAAGGCCGGGGCGACATCCACCTCTGCATAAATAATCATGAGGTTAATGATAGCCGAGCCCAAAGCGGCCACGGCAATCCCTACCAGGGTAAGAATTGTGGGATGGAGGCCCCTTCTCCATGAAACGGCGTAGACGAGTGCTGCGGCCAGCATCCCTCCCAGTACAGCTCCGGCAGGCACCCAGGCTGCAGACAGCTGAGGAAAAGCGACCATGAGCAGCAGCGCACCAGCGCCAGCACCACTCGTAACGCCGATCACCTGAGGATCACCCAGCGGGTTCCGAACCGCATGCTGCAGCAGGCTGCCGCTGATCGCAATAGCCATGCCGGACAAGCCCGCAGTAAGCAGCCGGGGAAGCCGGAAATCCAGCAAAATCTGGCGATACAGGGGGTCTCCTCCACCAGTAAGAACGGCTATGACCTCTGCCAGTGGGATCTTCAGGCTTCCGCCCATCAGGCTAAATACCCACACCAGAAGGAGCAGCATACTGCACAGTAATATCATGACCGGATATGGCACCCTTCGAAGACGGCCGCCGGTAACCATCGAGCCGCCGCCGCTGCCACTTCTGCCCATCATAGAGCGTGAGACGCGCAGCGACAGCCAGATCAGGCAGGGGGCTCCCAGCATGGCAGTAATTGCGCCTACCGGTAGCTCGCCATAGGCATCCACGAACATGCGGGCAATCGTGTCTGCGCCAACAAGAAGCGCCGCCCCCCATAACGCAGCAAGCGGGATGAGACCCGCATGGCGGATGACACCGGACAGACGGACCAGATGCGGTGCCATCAGACCGATAAAACCAATGGGTCCAACCACACTCACCGTGACACCAGCCAGTACGATCGCTGCGCCCATAGCCACAAAGCGGGCTGTGCCCACTCGTTGACCGAGTGAACGTGCGCTTTCCTCATTTAAGGTAAGCACGTCCCAGTGGCGGGCAGACAGACACAGCGCGATCAGACCGGCAATGATCCATGGCCACGAAAAGGCGACACCGTCCCAGTCGTTCTGAATCAGCGACCCGGAGCCCCATAGAAAGATACCCTGGGTCGTCTGCTGATTGAGCAGCACCAGCGCACTGGTTACGGAGGACAGGACCAGGGTCACAATCATACCTGACAGTGCAATGCGGAGCGGCGCCCCTTCCGATCGGCCAGCGAGGGCAAAGACGGCCAGCGCTGCGAGCGTTCCGCCCAGCACCGCCAAAGGCATGGCATATTGGTGCAGAAGACCTGGCCAGAAAATCATCCCGGCTACGACAGCCAGGTAAGCGCCGGCATTCACGCCAAGTGTCGTCTCCGAGGCTAGCGGATTGCGGGTGACCGTCTGCATGAGGACGCCAGATGCAGCCAGCGCTCCTCCAGCCAGCAGTCCCATCACGGTGCGCGGCAGCCGGACACTGCGAATCATATGATGGTCTGCAAGATCCTGAGGATTTAGCAGTGCCTGAACTACAGTCTGAACGGAGATGTCAGCCAGACCTTGAGTCAGGCTGAGGAAGGTTAGCACCAGCAGCGCGGTAATTCCGCCAGCCAGTATCCATAACGGCTTCCAGCTCCTGCCGCGGGAAGCGGTAGGAGCTGGAGGAGCACTGGCCGGGCTGGAATGGGAATGAGAGGACATCAGGCTCATTGAGTGAGCAGATTCGCTGTCTTCTCAGCCATAACCTGAGCAGACAGCGGCCCGCCGTATGGCCACATATCACCGCCCAGGGCATACACCCGGTTCTCTTTAACAAAGTTCAATCCGTTCCAGACAGGATTGTCCTTCAGCTGATTGTCGATGACGTTATCGCTTTCCTGAATGATGTGCAGGAAGTTCGAATCCTGCAAAGGAGGCAGCGCTTCAACGTCTGCTGTTGTAAAGCCGTACACTTCAAATTGCTTCGGCTCATAAGCATTTTGAAGACCGATGTGCTCCAGAATCTTAATGGCCAAGGAATTATTCGTCGAGATTCGGAACGTAACGGCATTCTGATTGCTGTAGCCCATAGCAAGCGTGAACGGACGCTCTGTCATTCCGGCAGCATCCAGCTTGGCTTTAGCATCAGCGTAGGTCTGATCCAGGCCGTCCAGCACCTTGGCTGCTTCTTCTTGCTTACCCAGAACGTCCGCAATCGTATTAAACGTACTGATCATCTCCTCATATTGATCACCATTGCCTTCTGCAGGATAAGGATCGAATACAAGCGTCGGGGCAATGCTCTCAAACGCCGCATAGTTTGCTTCAAGATTTCCCTTCAGACCGATAATCAGGTCCGGCTTCAAGGAAGCAATCAGCTCAAGGTTTGGTTCCTGACGGGAACCGACATCCATAACGTCTGCTCCAATCTCCACGGGAATGTTCACCCATTTATTCATATTCTCAATATCCGCGATGCCAACAGGCTGAATGCCCAGAGCCAGCACATCCTCGGCATACAGCCATTCCAATGCTACCACTCTCTCTGGTACACCTGTAATTGTTGTAGTTCCCAGCACGTGCTCAATGGTCCGGGTCTGTGCCTCACTTTGTGCACCACTTGTGCCCTGACTGGCGCTTTCGCCTGCAGGTGCGGATTCACTGCCCCCACTTTGGTTTGAAGCTGTGCCAGAGCCCCCGCAGCCTGCTAACAGTACACTGAACATGACGAACAATAAGAACAAGCCTTTCATATTACGCAATGTATTTCTCTCCTTTATCTCTCGTTATGTATGGTTGATGATACAGATTGATAACGATTATCATTATCGTCAACATAGATAAATGATAACCATTATCAAAGAGGTTGTCAATCCTGTTTTTTCAGAGAGATTTCAGGAGCTTAATCTTCAGAACAAGCACTGACAATTGCCCCGGGATAAAATTGTTGGCGATTAGGAAAACTAACGTCACCATCAGATCCGGAAAGGAGAGCAGGATGCTATATTTCGTAAGCTTCGGACTGTTACTGGCTGGATTAACATGTATCAACGTTATTTTTTCATATCAGAGCAAGTATATTGACCCTCACTTCGGGTCTACCCTGAAATTTCAGCTGCTGATGCTGCCTCTTTTTCTTGGTTCCAATCTTGCGATCGGATACGGGATCAAATTTGGACTGAAAGCAGTACATCAGCTGGGTTATGTGCTCATCATTGCTAAGTGTATAGAGGTGCTGATCTCGGTGGGGATGGGATATTGGTTTATGAAGGAGGTTCCCACATGGAAGACGTGGATCGGACTCGCTGTCATCGGCGTCGGGATTGCCATGGTCAAGCAGAAATAGCTCAGCTCAAGCTGAGTATGATTCGTCATCCGTGTAACTCCCCCAAGGCATGCCGAGCGCAAGAGCGATCTGAAACGATATCACGATGGCGACAATAAAAGAACAAATACCTGATAAGGATCTATGCCTTATCAGGTATTTGTCAATCAGGTCTACCACAGTATATGAGCACCAGCCCGCCTAAAGTCCTTCAACGGCGGCTAGTTTGCGCCAAACTCCTTGCGCTGACCGGCATATTCAGCTGTAGCTGTAAACAGCACATCCGATGAAGAGTTCAATGCGGTCTCACAGGAATCCTGCAGTACGCCGATGATAAAGCCCACACCTACCACCTGCATGGCAATGTCGCCGGGAATGCCGAACAGACTGGAAGCCAGCGGAATCAGCAGCAGTGAGCCCCCTGCTACCCCCGAGGCCCCGGTCGCGGATACAGCCGATAACAGGCTGAGAATCAGCGCCGTGCCGAAGTCCACCTCAATGCCCAAGGTGTGAACCGCTGCGAGCGTCAGAACAGAAATCGTGACCGCCGCTCCCGCCATATTGATGGTCGCACCCAAAGGGATGGAAACCGCGTACGTATCCTTGTCCAGCCCGAGCTTCTCGCACAGTCTCATATTAACCGGAATGTTGGCTGCCGAGCTGCGGGTGAAGAACGCTGTAAGTCCGCTTTCCTTCAGACACTGAACCACAAGCGGATATGGATTTCTGCGAAGATGAAGAAACACAATCAAGGGATTCATCACCAGAGCCACAAACAGCATGCAGCCTACGAGCACCAGAATCAGCTGACCATAATCCAGCAAGGACTCCAGTCCATTAGAAGTAATGGATTCAAAAATCAGTCCCAAAATGCCGAGGGGTGCAAACTGAATGATCCACCGGACGATGAGCGAAACGGCATCGGCGCCTTGAGCCAGCACATTTTTCATCGTTTCACCGGCATTCCGAAGAGCTGCCCCAAGCAGAATCGCCCAAGCCAAAATCCCGATAAAATTCGCATTCATCAGAGCATGGACCGGGTTATCCACAATATTAAACAACAGTGTCTGCAGCACTTCAGCAATTCCTTCAGGAGGAGCGAGGTCCTCCGTGCCTGTTACCAGCGATAGGGAAACGGGAAACAGGAAGCTCGCCCCTACCGCGATCAAGCCTGCCATAAACGTACTGATGCCGTAGAGCATCAAGATCCGCTTCATGTTCGTCCTGCCTCCTGGCTTATGATTGGCAATAGCCGACATAACCAGCAGCAGCACCAGCAGCGGAGCAACGGCCTTTAATGCAGATACAAATAGAGATCCCAGGATACTAATGACTGCCGTATCCGGAAGCACCAAGGCAAGAATTACGCCGGCCAGGATTCCCCAACCGATTCGTTTGACAAGACTGATTCGGCTCCATGCCCCAAATACTGATTTCATCGTATTCCTCCGGTTCATAGGTAAGTCACTTGGCTACGCCGATGGAATACCATAACGCTGTAGCGAGGTGTAGCGTTAGTTTATCACGGAATAGATGGCTTGTGCAGGGATGGTTCTTTTTCCCATCCAGATGGCTCAGGCTTGCTCCGCTGCATCTTGCCGCGTTAAGGACGCGAAAGCCTTCACAGCCGCTTCATAAAACACGTTAGCATCCTCTGCCGTGGTAAAGCTTGCCTGAGCCATGCTGTCGCTGCCCCCGCCTTTGGCTCCGCTATGAAGCTGCTGTTTCACATAGGCACCACAGCCGGGGTGTTGGTCACCCCGATGTGCGATAAGCACTTTAAGATCGGGGTCGGACTTCAGCACGGTGACCACATCCTCCTGTTGGATCATTCTAAGGGCCAGGCTTTGCAAATCCTTGAGCGACCGGTCTGCAAAGGATGAGTGAACTACGCCTCCGTCACGCTGCGCCAGCAGGCGCTCTCCGAGATAGGCGTCATTCTCGGCTTTTAATGCTTGAACCTGTACCAGCAGCTGCCTCTGCTCCTGTTCCCATTTGGCCACGCGGTTCATCATCTCTTCCTTCGGCGCATGGAACCGGACTGACAGCTTGGCGAGAATGTCTGCACTCTGATTGAATTCCTGCAGCGCTCGATACCCGCTTTTAAAATAAATCCGGGTATGTCCCTTCTGCTTCTCACACTTCAGCAGCTTGATCATCCCGATCTCTCCCGTAGCCGAGACATGAGTACCGCCGCATGGATTATATTCAATCCCTTCAATCTCTACGATGCGGATGTCTCCAGTTACAGCCGGAGGCTTGACGACTGGCAGCGCCTCCGCTTGCTCCAAGCTGACCCAGTAGCTCTTGATAGAGTGATTTTCATAAATCTCTTGCTGAACGGCCAGCTCCAAATCCCGCAGCTCTTGCTGAGAAAGCTGTGATCTTTCAATATCAATCGTGCAATAATCCTGACCGAGATGAAAGCTTAACGTGGATGCTGAAAGCTCCTGCAGACAAACTGCCGACAATAAATGCTGAGCGCTGTGATGCTGCATATGATCAAACCTTCGGTGCCAATCCAGACGGCAGTTCACGTCGCCGCCCGCCGGCAGCTGGTCCACCTGATGGAGCAATTGACCCTTCTCTGACTGTACACCCAGCACCTTAGCGTTGCCGATCCAGCCGTAATCACTCGGCTGCCCGCCTCCCTCCGGGTAGAAGGCACTTTCCTCCAGCGCAATATAAATGCCATCCTCCCGCTCAACAGTATTTGTTATTTCTGTATTCCACTCCCGGATATAAGCAGAGCTGTAATATAGCTTTTGTGTCATCGCTGTGTCCTCACTGTTCTTGTTGGATTGAGATTTCTTCTCTATACCGCTTTTAATGTATCATAAATCTTCAAAATTGCTGCATATCGTGCGCCGGGCGTAAAGAAAAAGGAAAGCCCCAGAGGCTCTCCTTTACTAATAACAATTCATTATAGATGGCTGCTGACTTCTATTGCTTTCCTAGTGAATGTTCAAGGATGCGAAGCAGTAGATCTGCTTCAGGATGGAGGAAGAAGTGGTCACCCTGCAGCATATGCAGCTCAAAGCCACGACTAGTGTGGATGCGCCAGGCGTCCAGATCATCTTCATGGATACTCACATCCTTCCTTCCACCGATAGCGGTAATACCACAGTCTAAATGCTCGCCCGGCCGAAATTGATACGTATCACACAGTTCAAGATCTGCACGGATCACAGGCATGTACAGCTCCATCAGCTCCGCATGATTCAGCAGCTCCTCATTCGTGCCGTTTAACTGGCGCAGCTCATGCTTTAGTTCCTCATCCGATAATAAATGACGGCCCTTCTTGGGGCGGGGAAGGTGAACGGCACTAAAGGCGGAGACGAATAAATGCGACAACTGTCCAGTGCGGGAAGCACTGAGTTTACGCGCCAGCTCAAATGCGATCATGGCACCCATGCTGTGACCGAACAGCGCCAATGGCTTGTCCGTATATGGCATGATTTCATGGAGTAAACGATCAATCATTTCATCAAGGTGAACCAGCGGCTGTTCCATAAAACGCTCGCCTCTCCCCGGCAGCTTCACAGCAAGCACTTCAATCTGTGTGGAAAGCTTCTGGGGCCAGTGCTGGTAGATCAAATGATTTCCTCCCGCATATGGCAAGCAAACAAGGCGTAATTGAGCATGGGGACGGGGTTCAGGAATGTGAATCCACGGATGGCCGGCCGCTAATGTATTGTTCATTGAGCTGTACTCCTTTCTCGCACCAACATCTATTCCAGAGCATAACTAGCAAATACAAGGCTTTCCAGATATACTGCAAGCTCTGCGATCGTCGGTTTCTCGAATAAGACTCGCAGCGGATGACTCTCTCCCGTCTCATGCTGCAGCCTAATCATGAATCGAACGGCAAGCAGTGAATCTCCGCCTAATTCAAAGAAATTGTCATGTACACCAACAATGTTTATCTTCAGAACATCCCGCCATAATGCTGCCAGTCTTTCCTCCAGATCTGTTCGAGGGAGAACGGTATCCATTGGCGGTGAGGATACATTTAGCTTAATGACTGGCAGTGCCTTCCGATCTACTTTTCCATTACTTGTGAGCGGCATCGACTCCAATCTCAAGAAAACCGCCGGAAGCATATAGTGAGGCAGCTTGCTGGAAAGGTAGCTCCGCAGTTCTTCCTGCGTAATCTCGGCAGAAGCTTCGCGTCCTGTCCAATACGCAGCGAGCCTTGGCTTCTGATCTTCCGCAACCACGACAGCAGCAGCCGCTTCCCGAACCTCTGGATGTTGAGTAAGTGCGACCTCGATTTCGCCCAATTCAATACGATACCCCTGGACCTTGACTTGAAAGTCTTCACGGCCTAAAAATTCAATGTTTCCATCAGGCAAATACCGTCCCAGATCGCCTGTCCGGTATAAACGTTCTCCCGTGCGGGGATGAATGATGAAGCTCGACGCCGTTTTTTCATCATCACGATAATATCCTTTGGCTAATCCAACTCCGCTAATATACAGATGTCCCGTCACCCACACAGGGCATGGCTCCAATGAAGCACTATTCAACACGTGGAAGCCTTGATTTCGCATCGCACGCCCATAAGGAATACTGGACCAGCCAGGGTTCACCTCTTTGATTACATATAAAATGGACCAGATGGAAGCTTCCGTCGCTCCTCCCAAGCTCACAATTTCTGCACCTTTTGACAAGGAACGAATATCCTCTGGAAGTTTGAGCGGAATCCAGTCCCCGCTAAGGAGAATGAGACGCAGCGATTCCGGCACAGCTACAAGCCTGCTTGCAGCGTATTCAACCAGCATCCCCATTAAAGCCGGAACCGAGTTCCACAAGGTTACACGCTCTTTTTGCATTAATGACATCCAGTGTGCAGGATCTTTTCTGCTCGCAGCCTCCGGCAAAACGATCGTCCCACCTGCAGCCAGGACACCGAAAATATCATAAACAGACAGGTCAAAGCTAAGCGAGGATAAAGCCAGCACCCGATCCTTTTCAGTAATATTAAAAGTATCATTCACATCTAAAATACTGTTGACTGCGCCCAAGTGGTCAATCATGACGCCTTTAGGCTTACCTGTCGATCCCGACGTAAAAATAACATACGCCAAATCCTTCAACTGCTGGGCTGATTCCAGCGGTTCATCCTCAACGCCTTCAGCAACTCCATCGTCGACAATGAGCCAGGTGATGGACTTGTCTTGCCGGTTCATCACCTCCTCAATCCATGGCTGGGTAAGCACAATACTTACCTCGCCCTGCTCTAACAAATAGTCAATGCGTTCCTGAGGCAGCTCCGGATCAATCGGCAGATACGCTGCGCCGGACTTCAAGATGCTGACAACGGCTGCGATCTGCTCCCAGCCTTTCTCCATCATCACAGCAACAAGCTGATTCGCCCCTGCACCGGATTGACGCAGCTTGCGGCCCAGCCGATTCGTCAGCCGCTCCAGCTCTTCATAAGTCATAGAACGCTGCAGCATGGAAACGGCAGTGTGCATAGGAAATTGTCTGGCTTTTTGGCTAAACAGCTCATGTAGCATTAAACCCGCAGATTCTTCCTGTTCTTTCCTTTCGCCGGCTGAATCAAGCAGAGAGCTGTGAGGATGACGAATGACGTTTTGTTCATGCCAGATGGCGTCTTCATTAGCAAGCCGGTACAGCAGGTCGAAAAAAGCGGTAAACATCTCCTCCAGCATGCCCTCCGGAAACAGCTCCCGAACGACGTCCCAATTACAGTAAAGTACTTTTTCGTCTTCCCACACCCCGCAATCCAGCCATACCTGCGAGGTTTGCGTAATACTATAAACCGGCTTCAAGTCGAATCCTGTTAGCTTGCGATCGGGGATAGGCAGCGTCAATGCACTCGTAAATACGACCGGCATAAGCGCACTTTGGTATTGACCGTGCATTCGGCTCAGCTCGCGCAACACCTGCACACCGCTGACGTGATGATGTTCAAGATCATTCCATAGATTTGTCTGTGTCATTGCTGCGCGTTCTACAAAACGATCGGAGCCCGATCCATCGATTTCCAGCAAAGTGAGTGACGTAAATTCCCCAACCATTTCATTGACCTGCGGATGCAGCTGCATCCGGTTCAGAAAGGTCAGATTCAGACAAAACCGCGGATGCTTGCTCCAGACAGCAAGCACTTCGGCAAAGGCAGCAAGCAGCACACCCGATGCCGTCAGACCCATGGACGTTGCTTTAGTTTTTAAACGGCTCCAATGATCTCCTTCTAAGCGGTTGTGCAGACGTGTGAAGTATGGGTTCTTCAAAGAATCCGGGGATTTGGCCATTGGAAGCTCCGGAGCCGGAGGCAACTCAGGCACACGCGATTTCCAATACTCCAAGGAGCGTTGGTATGCACTTGACGCTTTCATCCGTTCCTCGGCCTGGACATAGTCCCGAAACGTAATCTTCAGCTCCGGCAGCTCGGCATCCGGATTGTGGTGCAGTTCGGCCAGCTCCCGCAGAAGAACGACGTAGCTCCAGGCGTCAAACATCAGCGCATCCGAGCTCAGATGAATCCTGGCTCTGCCGTTATGAAGCAGGCTGACTCGAAGATCGAACACGGGCCACTTGTTCGTTGCAAGCATCTGATGCGACATCTCCTGCCTCAGTGATGCGAGCTTCAGCTCGACTTCTTCCGGTTCCAGCTCTTGAAGCTGTATAAATGGAATCTGATAGAAAGGAACCTCCTTCAGCACCTGCTGCATCCCATCATCCGTAACAATAGCCCGTAGCATGTCATGGCGAACAATGAGTCTGTTCCAGGCCGACTCGAAACGATCGGCATCGAAATCCTCCACATCCAGCTCATCGTAGCTATGGGTCGAAACATTGCCCATTTCAAATGCATCGTTTCTTCCGATCCAGTAGGCTTGCTGTACATCGGTTAGCGGAAACTTCTCGTAGCGATTTTCGGCGTCGGGTATACATTCCGGTATTTCATGAATGGCTTCTTTATAGTGTTCAAGCTCACCCTTCTCTTGCGCAATTACAGCAGCGAGCTCTGCAATGGTCGGAGCTTTAAACAGTACCTGTATGGACAGATCTACCTTAAAAATCTTGCGGATCTGGGCGAGAATCTGAATCGCTAACAAAGAGTGGCCTCCACTGACAAAGAAGTCAGTATGAATCCCCATTCTGGGCACTTTAAAAGCTTCAGTCCAGATTTCGCACAGCATCTCCTCGGTCAGCGTTCGTGGTGATACATAAGCATTGTTCAGGTCCATGAATATTTCCGGCGCTGGCAGCGCGTTCAGATCTATTTTTCCGTTAACCGTAAGAGGCAGTGTATCCACGATGATATAGGCAGCAGGCACCATGTAATCCGGCAAAATATTCTTGAGGGCTTGGCGCAGCCTTTCAATGTTCACCTCACTGCTGTCTTCAGGGATAATCCAAGCCGCCAGGATAGAATCCTCCCAAACCTTTACAGCACATGCCTGTACCCCTGGATAAGAAGTAATGGAGGTCTCAATCTCCCCGAGCTCAATCCGATATCCTCTCAGCTTGATCTGATTGTCCATCCGCCCTATCAGTTCGAGCCTGCCATCCCATAGAAAACGAGCCCTGTCACCTGTTCGGTAGAGCAGCGCGCCTTCCTCGTCACTGAATGGATGCTGTACAAATCGCTCTGCAGTTAGGTCCGGCCGGTTCCAATAGCCTGCAGCCAGCCCTCTCCCGCCAATATACAATTCACCCTCGATGCCGGCAGGAACCGGCTGTTGTGAAGCGTCTAACACATAGACATATTGATTGGGAAACGGACGACCAATCGGCATGAGCTGATGTGGTGATAGGTCTTCAACGCCTGAGTCACAGTACGTAGTGTCGATCGTGGCCTCGGTCAAACCATAAGAGTTAATCAATGTGGTTTGAGGACCGCACAACATTTTATACATCTCGTATTCATGCACATACCACCGATCAGATCCAATGCACAGCACACGCATAAAATCAAGAGTTCGACCTGTTTCCTTCAGAAACTGAACAAGATTTCGGAAAACAGCCGGCACAAATTCCGCGCAATCCACCTGCTCATGCACCATGGTCTCGTACAATTGCTCCGCACTGAGGACTACATCCTTATCCACCAGCACAAGCTTGGCTCCGGAACAGAGCGCTCTAATCCAATCGCCCGTGAACACATCAAACGAAAAGCTGGCCAGCTGCAAATGCGAGCGGGTCTCCGATGAAAGCCGGTATGCTTTCTCCCAGCCAACAAGGGCGTTCACCAAGCTGGCATGGCGTACCATTGTGCCTTTGGGCTTCCCTGTTGTACCCGAGGTATAAATGAGATAAGCCAAGCTGTTCTCCGTACCGGAAACGGGAAGATTGCCTTTCTCCCCTGCAAAATTTAACAATGTCTCACCATCAAGAGAGATCTGATTGATGGAGCAGTCTTTAAAACGATCTGTGGTCTGCATATGTGTCAGGAGAATAGAAATCTGCGCGTCCTCAAGCATAAATTCTATCCTGTCAGCCGGGTAGCTGGGATCAATGGGCACGTATGCACCCCCTGCTTTCAGAACGGCCAGCACGGCGGCGACCATATCCATGGAACGTTCCAGACAAATGCCTACACGGCTGCCGTGCTCAACACCTGCTTGCTGCAGTGAACGTGCGATCTGATTTGCTCTCGCATTCAGCTCATCGTAGGTCCATACTTGTTTGTTATGCACTAAAGCAGGCCGTTCAGGCGTTGCGTCAGCCTGCCGCTCGAACCATTGATGGATCTGCAGTTCACGTTCATATGCCAAGGATTCTCCGCTCCATTCGTAAAGAATGGTATGCCGCTCTGTCTCAGATAGCATCGGCAATGCAGAAATGGGGCAATCCTCCATACGTACAACGGATTCCGCAAGAGTGCAGAAATGATCAGCCATTGAGACAATACGCTGACGGTCAAACAGATCTGTATTGTATTCAAATATGCATGTAGGACCTTCAGGACCTTCGTAAATGTCCAGTGAAACATCAAATTTCGCCGTCCCGCCGTCCACGGCTTCATATACAATGGAGCGTTCGCCGAGCATCATTTCAGGCAGCGCATTCTGATAGGTAAACAGCACCTGAAACAATGGGTTATGACTCAAGCTCCGTTCAGGATTCACTGCATCTACCAGTCGATCAAATGGAATATCCTGATGCTCATAGGCCTCCAGTGCCGTCTGGCGAACCTTACCAAGCAGATCCGCAAAAGAGGGTTCGCCGGATAGGTCTGTTCGCATGGGCAGTGTGTTCACGAACACGCCGATGGCCTGCTCAGTGTTAGGCAGATGACGGCCGGAGATCGGAAAGCCTACCGTAATGTCAGTCTGTCCTGAATAACGGTAGAGGAGTACTTTGAAGAGAGTGAGCAGAGTCATAAACAACGTAGCTTCCTGTTTTCGACTAAATGTTCTCAAGTCGTCATACAGCGCCTGAGGCAGCAGCACAGTATACGCAGCCCCTTTAAACGTCTGAACCGGTGGACGCGGCCGATCTGTTGGCAGCTCAAGCACCGGCAGCTGACCCTGGAGATGCCCGGTCCAATAACGAAGCTGCTTGTCCAACACCATTTCATTCACTTTTTCTCGCTGCATGGCCACATAGTCTGAATATTGGAGTGCTGGAACCGGGAGTGAAGATACCTCAGCACCGGAAGCTAAAGTCTGGTAGATGGCTGCCAGCTCTTTAATGAAAACGCTCAGCGACCACCCATCGAATATGATATGATGCATCGTGACAATGAGACGATATTCGTCACTCTTCAGCCTGACGAGCGTAGTCCACCACACGGGTCCGTTTCGTAAATCACACGGTCTCTGGACATCTTCATTCTGAACCCGCATCATTTCTAGTGATTGCAGCTGGTCCGGCAGAGCTTGAAGATCTACAGATTGCCATGACAGGCGGGGAAGGTCTGCCACGATCTGAACAGCCGCACCTTCCTGGTCCGAAGCAAATGTCGTACGCAGCACATCATGCCGGCGTGCCAGCTCCTCCATGCTGCGCTTGAGCAGCTTCTCATCCCAATCGCCACGCAGTTGAAACCCCGATGGAATGTTGTAAAACGGGCTCTGTGGATCAAGCTCCTGCAAGAACCAGAGCCGCTGCTGGGTAAAGGAGAGAGGGTATCTCTCCTTGGATTTCCCGGCGGTGACAGGCTTTTCGTCAGCGGGGGACTCCTGCAGCTTTTTTTTGATTCCTTTTAAGAATTCCATTCGTTGGTCAGCAGTCAGTGCGGCCAGCTTGTCCTTTAATGTCTCATGCATGCTCGTTCCCCCTGCCGGCAGCCGCTTCCTGCAGCAGCGCTTCGACTTCTTCAAGACTCAGTGACTCCGCCTCTGACAGCAACGCCTGTACCTCATCGCTGTCATTCTTCTCACCTGGCACCGGCAGCTGCGGCAGCAAAAGTGCCACCAATTGCGCCACGCTGGAGCCTTTTAGCAGTTCAACGACAGCCACAGTCGTGCCTAATCTGGATTCAATCACATTCTTCATTTCAATCGCCATCATAGAATCCAACCCCCAAGCATGAATGGGATGATCCGGCAGCAGCTGCGAACTCTGAATCCGCAGGATGGAAGAAGCTACCTCTGTTATATATTGCTCCAGTAGATGCTTTCGTGCCTCCATGTCCGGAAGACGCTGTAATTGGCTAAGGATGTCGACGGAGTGATTGGAAGATCCCTGCTGAGCTTGAGTATCTCCCTGCTGAACCACCAGCTGCTCCAGCATGATTGGCGCAATCCCCATCGGGAAATTCTTCTCGGCGACGACCGGCCAATCTGCAGCAACGACTGTTGCTTGTACCGACTGCTGACCGAGCAGAATCTCCATCGCCTTTAGACCCTGTTCATTACTCATCGGATACAGGCCGCGATGACTAAAAAATGTAATCAGGTCAAGCTGTGTCGCCATTCCGACCTCGCCCCACGGTCCCCAGTTAATGCTGAGTGCGGGTAAGCCAAGCCTTTGGCGATGATGTGCTACGGCGTCCAAGAAAGCGTTGCCCGCCGAATAATTCGACTGTCCCGGCGATACGACGACGGAGGCGATGGATGAAAACAGGACAAAGAAGTCCAGGGGCTTGTCCGCAAACTGAGAATGTAAATTCCAGGCCCCCATCACCTTCGGCCTCAAAACATTACGAAACTGCTGCTGGTCCATCTGGATCAGAAGCTGAGGCTGGGCTACTCCGGCTGTATGAACGATGCCTCGAATAGCAGGCCAGTGCTCCCGTTCGTAGTCCGCGACGAATCGGGCAAGCTCTTTTTCATCTGCAATATCAAATCCTGCCACATGAACCGAAGCTCCCATCCGCTCAAGCTCCTGTACAGCTTTAATTCTGTGAGCCAGTGTGTGGTTGTCTATTGGATCAGACCACCTGGAACGTGGCGGCAGCGACTCGCGGCCCAGCAGAATAAGCCGGCGCGCACCACGTTCAACCATCCAGCGGGCGATAAGAAGACCGAGTCCTCCCAAACCACCGGTAATGAGATAGCTGCTGTCCGCACGCAATGCTGCCGGTACTTGGTAAGGGGATTCTGCCTGGTCCGTTAACCGAAGTATATAGCGCTCTCCGCCACGAAAAGCGATTTGATCTTCTCCGTCAGAGGATAACAACTCGTCAGCAAGCCGACCTGCGTCGTCTACATCCTCCAGATCAACAATGCCTCCCCACATATCCATGTGCTCCTGATGTCCAATAGTACGTGCTAATCCCCATATCATGGACTGGGCAATCTCTAAGGGCTGACCGTGATTTTGAACGTCCTGGCAGTTTCGCGTCACAAGCCACAGCTTGGGCTTCTTCCGCCAGATACGATTTGACATTGCCTGCACCAGATGCATCGTTGCTAGAACACCTTCGTCCTGTGCCTTTTGGAGACCTTCCAGATCAAGGGACTCCGCCGATGCTGCGTCCAGGCTCCACAAGTGGACAATACCGGCTAGATCGGCATCATCTGCATCCATAATATCTTGTAACAATGATGAGAAGTCATTGGGGTTAAGCGGGTTGACCCAATATCGTCCGAGCGCAAGGTCAGATCGATAACGCATATCAGGATCTGAATATACTCGTATACACGAGTGCCCTCTCTGCTCCAGCTCCGCTACCAGTTTATCCGCAGCACCCTGACGATCCTGCAGTACGATCCATCGTCCTGTGTTAGCTGATAAAGGCGTTATGTCGTTGTCCCTCTGCTGTAATTCCCATCGAAGCTCGTAATGACTTTGCTTTTTTGAAGCCGGCTCCTGCTCATCCCGAAGTGATACCGCGTGACAGCCACGAATCTCCAGAATCACATGCCCTGCTTCGTCCAACAGTTGAATATCACCTTCGAGACCCTGCTCATTCTGTTGTGTGATTTTAGCGTAAATCCACATCGTAGGGGTAAGATCACCGAAAACAAAGCCTTCACCGACACGAACCGGCATGTAAACTGAAGAGGATTGGGTGGATATGGGCAAAGCGGCCGCCATCACCTGGAAGCACACGTCCAGCACAGCCGGATGAATCCGATAAGAGGTCAGGTCACTACTTATGTCGAGAGGGACATTCACACTGGCCAGTGCCTCTCCTTCTCCCTGCCACAGCTGGCGTATACCCTGAAATGATCTCCCGTATTCCAAGCCCATCGTCTTGAAATGCTCGTAGCATATGTCACTGTCCACTTCTTTAGGGCAGCGTTGCTGCAAATCTGTAATATGAAGACGTTCTGCATCTCTCTTGCCCTGGAAAGGTCTTACCTTCCCTTCTGCATGCAAAGTCCATTCCGAGTTTTGCGGATTACTGTATATGCTGAAGGAGGACGCTTGTGGATCCACAATGATCCGGAGTTTAACGGTGCTTTTGTTGTCGATAAATAACGCTTTCACAAAGCTAATATGCTCGGTATACAGGGCATGTGCAGCTTTTCCGTACCATTCCCGCATGGCAGCCATACCCATTTCTACATAGCCTGCGCCAGGGAATACTATTGCGTTCTGGATCCGGTGATCGTTGAGGTAAGACAGTTTCCAAAGATCCAGCTCCACTTCCCAGGTAGGATCAGGCGATGGAATACGCCGTCCTAATAAGGGATGAACCTCCTTCTCAATCCGATCTTGAATTGAGGCAGCAGACTCCTGCCAGTGGCGTTCCCGCTGCCACGGATAGGACGGAAACGGAATGAATGGAACCTGATCCGGATAAAGCACATCCCAGCGGACATGACAGCCGTGTGCGTACAAGAGGCCCAGTGATTCCAGCATGGTTCTGCGTTCCGGCGCGCTGCGTCTAAGAGACGGCAATACGTATCCTTCCACTCCTTGCTTCTGTAAGCATTCTTTAATAGAGCTTCCCAGCACAGGGTGAGGACCGACCTCAAGAAACAATCGATATCCGTCTTCCAGAATATCCTGAACAGCAGAAGCAAAATAAACGGGCTCACGTACATTTCGCCACCAGTACTCGGCATCCAGATCGCTACCTGCTACTTTATGCCCCGTTGCGGTACTGTATAAAGGAACGCTTTCAGGCCGCAGCTCCAGATCATGCAGCACATCCATAAGCTCTGTCTGCAGCGGGTCCATATAGTGACTATGGTAAGGAACATTGACTTGCAGATATTTGCAAAAAACACCTTCAGCTTCAAGCTCCTCAGTCAACGGCTGCAGCATCGTAGGGTCGCCTACGAGCGTTACTGAACCCGGGCTATTGATCGCAGCAATGGATACCGATTGAGAAATGCCTTGAATTCGGGATCTGGCCTGCTCAAGCGGAAGGCCGACCGCCACAAGCCGACCTTGTCCTGTAGTCGTTTGCTGTAAAGAGCTGCGGTGATAGATAACCCGGACTGCTTCTTCAAGACTCATTGCACCTGCAGCATAAGCTGCCGCAACTTCACCGGCACTGTGTCCCACAATAGCTGCTGGCTCAATGCCCCATGAGCGCCACAGCGCGGTAAGGCCGATCTGCACGGCAAAGTTGGCAGGCTGGGCTACCTCGGTATCCTGCATCCGTGAATCCTGTTCCTCCGCCAGCATGGCATCCTGCAGTGACCAGCCGGAATAGGACCTAAAGATGTCATCAATATGGATGACTGCTTCCCGGAATATGGATTCCTGTTCAAAAAGCTGGCGTCCCATAGCCCACCACTGCGGTCCCATCCCCGTATATACAAACACAATACGCGGAGGGGATGCTGCGGATCCGTCTCGATTTAAGCTGGAGGATGAGGCCGCAAGCGGGAACTCTTCGGACTGCAAATCGTTCAGCTTTGCAATACATTCTTCCGTAGAGCTTGAAACGATAGCTGTTCTGCAGCTATGGTGTTCACGACGCAGCGCCAGTCCGTAGCCCAGCTGTTTCACAGAGGCCGGGGACTCTTGATCTCGGACGCTGTCAAGGAGATGACTGGCATACGCTTGAAGCGCTGTATCACTCCGTGCCGATAACGGGATCAGATAATCCTCAGTAACCTCTACCTGATTCTGTACAAGGCTTGAGCACAGTGAGGATGCCTCCGGCGCCTCCTGTAATATGACATGGGCGTTCGTTCCGCCAAATCCAAAGGAATTGACACCAGCGATTCGCGGTCCTTTTGACTCTGGCCACGGAGTAAGCTCTTGTGGAATACGAAGCCTGAGCCTGTCAAATTCAATATCCGGGTTTCCCTTCCGCAAATGAAGATGCTGCGGAATTTGTCGGTGCTTCAGGCACAGCACAGTTTTGATGAACCCCGCAATACCGGCAGCTGCCTCCGTGTGGCCAATGTTTGTTTTGACAGAGCCTATGTAGCAGACATTTCCTTCACCGCGGCCCTCGGATAAAACAGAACCCAGTGCATTTGCCTCAATCGGGTCGCCAACAGGGGTGCCTGTGCCATGAGCCTCCACATACTGTACATTACATGGAGCAATGTTCGCCTCCCTGTATACATCTTGCATGAGCTGTCGCTGAGACTCCCCGCGTGGAACGGTAATGCCAGAACTGTGACCGTCCTGGTTTACACCGGTTCCTTGAATAAGTGCATGAATGAGATCTCCGTCCTTCAAAGCCTGCGTCAAGGGCTTCAGCAGGATGACTCCGGCTCCTTCGCCTCGCACATAGCCATTAGCTCTGGAGTCGAACGCTTTGGAGCGACCGTCCGGTGAAAGCATCCCCGCCTTGGATTCGGCAATAAAATAATCTGGCTTTAGCATTACGTTCACGCCGCCTGCAAGAGCCTGCAAGCTCTCACCGCTCCAGATGCTTTGGCAGGCCAGGTGAACAGCAACTAGCGATGAGGAACAAGCCGTATCTAAAGAGATGCTCGGCCCCCGAAAGTCGAAGAAGTAAGAAATCCGGTTCGCAAGCAGTGTCATCATCGCTCCTGTGGCTGTGTGGGAGTCAACCAGATGCCGATTGCTCTCTGCAAATTGAAGCAGCTTATAGTCCAGCGTAAAGCCTCCCATAAAGACTCCGGTCTTCGTCCCCTTCAATCGTTCAGCCACTTGTCCGCCGTTTTCCAGCGCCTCCCAGCAAACCTCCAGCAGCAGCCGCTGCTGTGGATCCATCAACGATGCCTCACGAGGTGAAATCCCGAAAAAAGCCGCATCAAATTGATCAATCTGCTCTAGAAACCCACCCCATTGCGTGTTCGTCTTTCCTGCCTTTGACCGATCAGGATCATAATAGCTGGAAATATTCCAGCGATCTTCAGGGATCTCGCCAATGCCATCCACCCCTTGGCACAGCATGCTCCAAAAGTCCTCAAGATTACGCGCACCACCGGGAAAACGGCAGCCCATGCCAATCACTGCGATCGGCTCTCTGACTTCACTGCTGTCACCGCTGCTCATCCTCTGACCGACTTCTACCATCATTTTTCACCCCTAGATATATTATCTTGCTCCTGCAACAACGTTTGTGAGCTTAAACCAATTCATGGTCTCGAGGACAGCCTGATGGTGAGGGGTCGTTAATTTGCCGAAAGCACGTTCATACTTGCTGCTGTCCACGACGAAGGGGTGCTCATACAAATAAAGCATCTCCTTTAGCTCCCTCATGTTGGCATTAAACAGTGACATCATCGACACAAAGGCCTTAGGTGCCACTCGAAATTTTGGCTGCTGATCTGCTGACTTGTAGGCCATCGTTATTAACTCCCGGGTTGTGATCACTTCTGCGGAGGGCACATGCCAGATTTGGCCGAGTGCCTCCTCACGTTCGCCCAACGTCACGAGTCCTCTTGCGAAGTCACGGATATAAATATAGGTATGGGGGGTGTCGATGTCTCCGAGCACCTCTGCCGGCTTGCCTTCAAGTGCGGCCCTAAAAACACGCTCTCCCAATGCAGAATCCAGCACACCTGGACCGTAAAAGTCGGAGCCGCGGCCAATGACAGCTCGAACCACACCCTCGCGGTGCGCGGCCATTAATCGGTCTGACATCTGAGCTCTTGTTCTGCCTTTGCGCCCTGTTGCAGCATTCGGTAAATTTTCCGTCAATGGCTCGCGCTTCACTCCGTACATGTACAAATTATCGCCATATACCAATTTGGCTTGTTCTGCCGCCGCTGCTCCGATTATGCCTTCCATAATAGGCGGAAACTTTTCCGGCCATTCTGTATAAGGAGCTTTGGCACAATGGTAGATAACGGATGCCCCTCTACAGGCTTGAGAAATACTTACCGCGTTAGTGGCATCACCCTTGACGACCTGCACGCCATCAGGCACCGTCGCCTGCCCGCTCCGGTTAACCATGCGAACGACATGTCCCCGATGCAGTAATTCCTCCATCACAGCTAAACCTAGCGGTCCCGTACCGACAACGACATGAAGCTCATGACTCTTCGACATACACTTCCCCTTTCTGGCATTTTTTTGTATAAATAGTCACTTCCATTATATGCAACAAAGTGTACTTGAGTAAATATATTTATCTTTGTAAATTTTATTAAAAAAGCTTGGTTTTTATGTAAAATGGAGCAAATCAATCTCTGCATAATTAACTGCATAATCAATCACAATTGGTCATCTTGACACTTTAGTTAATTTGAGTTAAGTTATTAACATGAGTTAACTAAAAGAGGTGGTCATCCCAGATGCTTACAGATACGTCGTTAAGAGAAATCAAGAAGGCCCGTACGAAGATTGCATTGTATGAGGCTAGTCTGTCGTTGATGGAAGACAAAATGTTTCACGAGGTGATGGTGGAGGATATTTGCAGAAAGGCAGAAGTGTCACGAGTTACGTTTTTTAAATTTTACCCTAAAAAAGAAGACGTGCTTGTCTATTTCATGCGTGTTTGGCTGACCGGACGTATCATTGAGATCGAGCGGGATCATAGACGCGGCTTCGCTTCCATCCGCTATCTTCTGCAGAAGGTCGCCGAGCAGTCCCATCACATGCCGGGTATTTTGCCGAGCTTGATTTCTTTTCTGGCAGAAATGAAGATGCATCCTCACTTGCAGGAATTAAGTCAGGCTGAGATCAAGCTGTTGTTTCCCGGCAATGAAGAAATTGGAAGTGCAACACCGGATCTGTACCGGTTCTTTCTGCGCAGCATGAAAGAGGCTCAAGAAGAAGGTACTCTAAGGCAGGATGTATCGGCAGAAGATGCGGTCAAGATTCTTTTCACTATATTTTATGGGTCTTATTTGACTGCTCAGCAGTATGCTTCGGCAGATGTTATCGGCTTCTACGAAATTCATCTCCGGCTTCTGGAACATTCATCAGAGGAGTGAGAATATGGGAACCATTTATCCCGGACGGTTTACAGCACAGATTGAAGGCCCTTTTGTGGTTTTTATTATTGGAGTGCGGATTAACAAAGCATGGGCTATTCATAAGTGGCTGCCCGTTACACTTGCAATGAGCCCCATGCTACAGGAGCTGTACCGCAATAAAAGCCTCGGCTTCCTGCACGCGTCTTATTACATGTCTTGGCGGGAAGTGATGCTTGTTCAGTATTGGCGGTCGTTCGAACAGCTGGAGCATTATGCCCGGAACGGTGCATCTCATCTCAAGGCATGGAGAAATTTCAACCTTAAGGTAGGAGCCAGTGATACGGTCGGCATCTACCATGAAACGTATCTTGTGGACAATGGCTCCTACGAAACGATGTATAGTAACATGCCTGTATACGGGCTGGCAAGAGCGGGCAGCCATGAGCCGATGACTCCGAATAAGGATTCTGCCAGACAGCGCCTGAAGCGGACATAGCCTGCTCATCCCCCTGCTGCAGGAATGCCTCACACTCTCGGCAGCTCGTATTCCACGCCAACCTGTTCACAGCTCCATTCCCACAAACGCACCGCATCCTGCTTGTTTCTGGCTTTGGATATCAGCTGCTGAGGTTTCTTCTGGTAGAAATATTGGCCTGACACCTCTCTAAGCTCGGGAGCGAGCGAGAGATACATTGCCGTTTCTGCTCCCTGCTCTGCCGTGAGAAAAAATGGCTTCAACAGCTTCATCACAGTCTTTCCGAATCCCGTTTCACGATTGACCCCCATCTGTGTCGCTACGGCGCCGGGGTGAACGCAATTCGCGGTCACCCGGCTGCCCTGCAGTCGGTCGGCCAGCTCTTTGGTGAATAAAACATTCGCCAGCTTGGATTGGGCATACGCCTTGATTGGATGATATCTTCGGGTCATAAATGGATCGTCAAAACGGATGTTCCCCGCCTTATATGCACCCGAGGCTACTGTAACCACCCGCCCCTGCTCTGCTGCCAGCAGCGATTTCAGGAGCAAATGCGTCAACAGAAAATGCCCTAGGTGGTTCACCCCAAGATCCATCTCGAATCCTTGAGCCGTTTCCTTCCGGCGGGTCATTACTACGCCAGCATTATTGAGCAGCACATCCAGCACGTGATATTTCTCCTGGAACTGCGCAGCAAAAGCGCGGATGCTGTTCAGATCCGCCAGATCACACAGCATCAGCTCCAGATCATTCGATCCGCTTCGCTCCTTCGCTTCTTTCAGCGCGGATTGTCCCCTCTCCAGACTGCGGCATGCCATGATTACTTTAACGCCCTTCCTTGCCAGCTCTACCGACGACGCCAAGCCCATACCTGAATTGGCGCCTGTAATGATCGCGATTTTTTGCAAGCATCTCACTCCCTTATGTTAGATGTGTATCTAGCCAGTCCTATCATGATTCAATGTCTGCCTGCTTCAATACCCGGTCCTGCACCTCGAAGCGCGCATCGTCTCGAGAAATTCTGGAAGGTAAATGCGTCAAATCCACCTCTCTTCGGGTAAACGTCCGATCCAGCACTACGTTCCCCTTCTGTACAAGCACCAAGTTATTGAAGGATTCATCATCAAGCGGATGTTGTCCCAAGGAGCTCTTATCCACAACATAATAGCCCAGATAGGAAGAGGTTGTCCATGAAGTGCCCACAAGCTCCTCCATCTGCTGCTTGGACGTATATGGAGGAAAGACATACAGTGTATCCCACTCCAATGCAACAAGCTCGGACATGTTGAACGTATCTCCTTGATCTACAGCGGTCAATAGCGCTTGGTCGAATTGTTTGGCATTAGGCTGAAACACCTTCATAGTTACGTATTCATAAAAGCTTAAACTAACAATCACCAGGAACACTGCCAGAAGTGCCCAGACTAACTTTTTGGGTCGTGTGTTGAACATGCATGTTCACTCCCTCTGAAGTTATGATAGGAATCATCCTAAATTCTAACCCACTTTGTCATGATATACAAAAAAAGACCATTCCAGGGAAGATAAGCCAAGCAAGCTCAGGCTTCTTCCCATCGAATGATCTCTTGATGCTCTATTAGGCTTGTCCGTTCTCTTCTGCTTCCATCATCCGGCGCAGCTTCTGCTGTATACGCTTCTCTTTACGCCTCCGCTCCTTGTCCTCCATTTGCAGGGCTCGCAGGAGGGAGAAGCACATTCCGATCAAGACGAGCGCAAACGGAAGCGCGGCCACAATAGAGGCGGTCTGCAGACCGCTTAGCCCGCCGCTTAGCAGCAGCACGATCGCAATGAAGGACTGTAGGATGCCCCAGGTCATTTTTACCTTCAGCGTCGGATTCAAGGTTCCGTCCGAGGTCAGCATTCCAAGCACAAAGGTCGCGGAATCTGCCGAGGTAATGAAAAAGGTCATGATGAGCAGCGTTGCGATAAAGGCAATGACTGCACCGAGGGGCAGATGCTCCAGTGTAATGAACAAAGCAGTGGTCGTGTTTTCTTTCACGGCTTGGGCAACATTCCCAAGATCGAATAATTCCTGATGCAGTCCGGTTCCTCCAAACACCGAGAACCAGATGAAGCCGAAGGCACTTGGCACCAGCATCACATAAATAACAAACTCCTTAATCGTGCGGCCTTTGGATACTCTGGCAATAAAGGTGCCCACAAAGGGTGCCCAGGCGATCCACCATGCCCAGTAGAACAGCGTCCACATCCCGACCCAGGCTCCCTGCGAGAAGGGGGTCAGCCTCAGGCTCATGACAATGATATTCTGGACATAATTTCCGAGCGTCGTCGTGAAGGTGTCGAAGATAAACGCAGTCGGTCCCGCGATCCATACAAACAGCATGAGCAGCACAGCAATGACCAGATTGGTGTTACTCAAAATCTTGATCCCCTTGTTCAGGCCTGTACTCGCAGAGATCAGGAACAGCACCGTTACGATCAGAATGATGATCACCTGATTCCGCGTGGAATCGGCCACTCCGAACAGATGATTCAGGCCGCCGTTAATTTGCAGTGCGCCCAGACCCAGCGAGGTCGCAACTCCAAACACGGTAGCCAGAACGGCGAGAATATCGATCGCTTTGCCGACCCAGCCGTTGACGACACGCTCCCCCAGAAGAGGAATGAACGTGGAGCTGACCAGACCCTTATAATTCTTGCGGAACTGAAAGTAAGCCAGCGCGAGCGCAATGACTGCATAAATGGCCCACGGATGCAGACCCCAGTGGAAAAAGGAATATCTCATCGCTAAACGGGCGGCCTCTACCGTCCCTCCAACCGCGCCCTCCGGCGGAGCCAGATAGTGAGACAGGGGCTCAGCCACGCCCCAGAATACGAGCCCGATTCCCATCCCGGCGCTAAATAGCATGGATAGCCAGGACAACGTGGAATATTCCGGTTCGTCGTCATCATCGCCCAGCCTGATATTGCCGAAGCGGCTGAACGCCAGATACAATGCAAATACGAGAAAAAACAAGGTGGCAATCAAATAAAACCAGCCGAAGTTCTGAATCGAGAACCCGTATGCCCGATCGGCTACGCTAGCTAGCTGGTCGGGAGCAATGGCTCCCCACAATGCAAACAGCACTGCAATAATAATCGTGATGGTAAGTACCATAGCTGTCCTCCGTTCTTCCCGCTGTCCGTGTTCACAGTATGTACAGGGCTGATGCTCTTATTCACCCTTTTTGAAAAAATAAGACACAGTCGGGGTTGTTAACCAGCTATATATTATACCATCTTTTTAGCAAATAAAAACAGCACCGACTATGATCCCCTCCGGCACTGTCTGAAAAATCTCCATAGCTCATCAGCTAACAACGGACGTATTTGCGTTTAAAGCCCAGCCTGCCTTTTTCAACCTCCTTCTGGATACTGTGATATGCATCAAGACGGCTCGTCTTGGAATTGCCACGTTTGACCTCTACGACGCCCACCTGCCGGGCTGTTTCTACAGCCTCCGCATGCAGCGGCACATACGAAATTCCTGCTGTATAAATGAAATTGTTCATTGCCGCTTTGGTTCTCTCCGGCGAGCTGTGGATGAAATCCTGAGCCTGCTGAAGCAGACCTGCCAGCTTGAGCCGGTCAAAGGCATCATCAGGACGGTTGCCCATCAGCCAGCAGTAACAGCTCCAGCCTGCAGACATTTTCAATTCTTCTCCGCTCTGGATCCAGCGGTCAGCGACCGTTTGAGCCCGCTCAGATTCGGCGAGCGTGACGGCGACAACATAATCCGACAGCATATAAAAATACGCTCCTTCTATCCAGGTCTCGAAATCCGCTTCTGTCATGACAGCAGGATCAGCAATGATGCCAGCGAAATACATCGCATCGTAATTACCTGTAGCGTACAGCTCGTCAGCCAGGGACTGATTGATTTTGATTTGTTTGGCCAGCGGCTTCATGGCACCTGTTGCCACCCCGAACAGCGGCTCGCGAGCGCCTTGGGACAAATAGATATTTCGGGTACGTTCTTTGCCAAGAGACGACAGCTCCTGCATGACCGTGGATCGCTCCATCGCTTCCACCCTCCTTGCTTGTGTGATTCACCCACTCTAGAATACTAATCTGAACGTGCGGCTGAGCCTTCTCAAAGCTTAAGCACATATTTAACTTGTGTTTTGCTTTGACCTTCCAGCACTTCATGTTTCTCCTCCGCAGCATAGAAGCCGGATTTTTCATAAAAAGGGATAGCTATACGATTCTCTTTCGCCACCCAGGCAATCAGCACGCCTGACTTCAGATCATGAGTATACTGTCTCAGGAATGCCCGACCAATCCCACGCTGATGATACCGGGGCAGCACATACATTCTCAGGATTTCATGCTCTCCCTCCTGAAGCTGCCTTCGCTGTGCAAAGCCGGCAAGCTGGTGATCCAATTCCGCCACCAGAAATCCAGGAAGCTCCTGCTGCTTGTCCTTCTCCAGAGATCTCCTCAGACTGTCTTCAGCGTAAGCATGGCGCAGGAAATGATCGATAAAGCTTGGAGAGTAAAGCTCTTTATACGTATGCAGCCAAGCCTCTCGGGCAATTCGCTGAATCTGTGAAATGTCCTCGATCTCTGCACTTCTAATCGTTATCATGAAGCTTCTCCTTCGTGATCCTGTCCAGCTTCCGGTTGATCGAATCTAACGAACTCTGCAGCTTTCTCATCTGCTGGAGTCCCGAGTACTGATTGCTAATTACTCCGGCGAAGGCAATGATTATAACAATGACAACAAAATTCATTTCTCTCATCCTCTCTTGCGAGATGTATCTCAGACTATTTATAATGCTTGTACCAAATGCCTGCACATTCTGGAACGGTCGACCATTGATGCTCTTTAATCCGGGCTGCGAGCTCATCTCCGAAAAAGAAAGTCATCATCTCCACAGCCTGCTGCGGGTGATCATAGCTGTAATCCATACGGATCCAGCGGTGTGAGAATTCGTAGTGCTTCTCTAGTAAGGAAAAATAGGACTCCAGGAAATCGGGTGGAGCAGGTGTGGTGGTGCCTGTGCCCAGCGTTTCAATAATTATCACGGTGCCCTGCGGTTTTAACACTCGCTCAATCTCTTGCAGAATCCGCTCTAACTGTTTCGGACCGTCCTCAATGCCGGAGTGAGTCAAATAGCAGATGCTCCACCCGGAAACGACCAGGTCTACAGAGGCATCAGCTAACGGAAGCTCGCGATGATCGGCTACGCACGTGCTCCAGTTTTTGGGGATAGACAGATTGTTTAGTTTCTGGTCCAGCCGCTCCAGCATTGCTGAAGATACATCGGTACAGACCACCGATTGTGCCCGGGGCGCGATGGTCGCGGCCAGTCTGCCTGTACCTGCACCGAGATCCAGCACGTCCAGCCCTTCTACAGACCGAATGTCCCTGATGATTTCCAACATATCCGGCTGCCGAGCAATCATGTCTTCATACATGTCCGATTCATTATCGTATATACTTTTATGATTTGCCATGTATCATTTCTCCTATCCTTGGATGGTAACATCAAGCATCATATAGAGCGGTCTAATCAACTGCCAGGTTCATTGGCTATCCCTGTTCTGCTGGTTGTGCTGCTCGTACCACTGAACCAGGCTGGGCATCTTCTCTTCGAAACCGCCAGGCATATAAAAATTAAGCACCCCCGCGCGCGCCTTACTTTTATTCATAAAATCATGCATAACATTCGGTGGAATACGGATGAACGTTCCTTTCGGGGCGTCCAGACTCTCATCTCCTACCAAAAAAGACATTACACCTTCAATCACATAGAACAGCTCCTCGTGCTCTTCATGACAGTGCGGACCGGGGCCATCACTTTGAGCATCCAGCCACCATTCAGACACACAGTAGCGGTCATTTGTTTCAGGACCATCGGCAAGAAACACACTACGCATCGGCCCCATCACATAATTACGCCCGGATCCCGGCAAGTGTATTAATGTCTTTTGGGACTCTGCTTCTGATTGAAAATCTGATTGAGGATTGCTTTTACCCATTAGGCAACACTCCTTTCATTATGCATGAACCTGATTTCAATTGCCGCAGTTCTATGTTAGATGAAGTTCATATTTGACAGCTTATGAGTACCTGTTCATTATTTCTTTTTTAAATACTTGAATCGGCTCTTCGTAATCAATCGGTTTATAGATCATGCTGTTTAACATTGCACTGAGGTCATGGGTGTGATCAAATCTCATAGTTTGGCTATAAAAGCTCATTTCATTCAAGGTTCCAAGGACGCTTCGGTCATTCGTTTTCCCCATGCTGATCTCTCCAGCCTCCAGAAAATACTGCTCTACCAGCCCTCTTCTCACACCCTCCAGCTGTAAATACTCTTTGACTCCAGTGACGAATGTCTCCTTCAGCTTTGCCACTTGCCCGCTTCGAATTCCGTCAACGAGGAAGCCCAACCGGGTTGCGTCATTGACAAAAATGATATGTTTTTTTTGTAGCTGCAATAGATTCGCATGCCAGCTAAAGAATGGATAGGTATGCTCTAGCTCCACCGGGGCTGTTTTCATATCTTTAAGCAGCTTTTGAGTGCATTTCAATGCCAGCATCGGCTTTCGCTCCTTTGGGTTTGACTAGGTGTAGTATTCCTGTCTATCATACCCTATCTGAAAGCGTTTAGCTGTAAAAATAGGCGGCAACTACAGAATAAACCATCTAGGGCTTGCGCCCGAGGTGCGCCTAAGGGGCGCCCGAAGGGCGCCGCAAGCTAACGGTTGTCACAGGTGCTATTTAGTCCTTTTCGGGAGCGCCCCCATTCTAACGGTTGTGAGACACGCTAATCGAGTCTATTGGGGACCAACCGCACGTAATCAGGTATATAAGCACTGTCACAACCGTTAGAGTTACGTAATCAGCAAATTAGCCGCAATAAGCACTCTAGCAACCGTTAGCCTAACAGCGCTGCTTGGCGCACCTGACGTGCGCAAGTGCCGAACGACTACGACTCAATACGCTTGCAGTAAACGATGCTCACAACGACAACGACAACGACAACAAGCACAAAGCCTGCACGCCACAATAGTGACCTGCAGGCTTCGCTATAAAACTAGCTGCCTATTTCATTACGGACTGCTCCAGGCACAGCTTGACCAAGTCATCGACATCAGCGGTAGCCACACACTCCACAGTATCAGAAGCGCCATAGTAAATCTTCACTTCACCGTCATCCTCCAGAATCATGCCTCCTGGAAAAATGACATTGGTTCTAAAGCCTTCCAGCTCGTAATCCGCTTCGGGTGCAATTAAGGGATCTTTGTACAGCCCTAGTACTTTATGAGGGTTGTTCAAATCGAGCAGGCAGATCCCGGCTGTGTATCTTTTCTTCCAGGTATCCTCCCAGCCGTTTTTTCCTCTGGATTGATCGATGTCTACCGCGTGAATGGTCGTCAGCCACCCGTATTTTGTCTTGATTGGCGGAGCCCCTGGTCCAATCTTGTCATTGGCATATGGAACATCCTCCACCCCAAGCACCAATTGAGCGTTCCCCCAATATTTCAAATCCGGCGATTCCGACATCCACATATCAAACCGATCTCTGCCACGACTGTAGACAGGAAACGGCCTCTCCAATCTCACATAATTTCCATGAATCTTTTCAGGAAACAAAACCATATTGCGATTATCCGGCACCGTCAAGCTTAGAATCTCAAAATGCTCGAAATCATCAGTGACAGCGATCCCTCCCCTCAGTCCATGGCGAGTATCTACCGCAAAACACATATACACACGTCCATCAATCACAGTTAGACGAGGATCATAAGCGCGAATAAACTCCTCATCCTTCAAGTGAAAGATCGGCTCCGGTTTCACGTCCCAATGGATCCCGTCACTGCTGAAGGCAATTCCGATGTTTGTAGTATGAGAGGGAGCCAGTGTTTGCTTGACCGGATCTCCATAGTCATTGCGAAATACCATGACATATTGATTTTGATACTTTGTTACCCCCGCATTAAATACCAATGCAGGATGATAAGGAACATGCTCTCTGGTCAAAATCGGGTTCTGCGGGTGGCGCTTGATTACCGAACAGGTCTGCAGCTTTCCAATACGTGTCTCCATCCATTTCTCCTCCAATGTTCGTCTTTATTAAATGTATCAAGCAACCGCTAGAGGCTTCATTCAAGCTACAATAGCATATCTCCCAAGAGCCTGATGACTCCAAACCCGGAACTGTTCTGATACGATTGTCCGGTAGAATCATTCCAGCCGACTGCACTATCTCGCTTGCCGTTGCCATTCTCATCATTGTTTACCTGAATATCGAAACCGATTAACGTCTCTGCCTGCTCTGTAATCGCATCCAGATCGATGGCAGCCTCAATGTGATAGCCCCCGGCAACCGTAAGGACAGAGGATGTCATCTTCGCTGAAGAAGCTGACCCCCCATAGCTCTGCACATTGTTGAAATTCACACGATACTGTGCGTCATCCGCTTGGTAATAAGGTGTTTTTCCCAGGTTCTGATCGATGAATATTTCAAGCGAGTCTTCCTCCCACGGATTGCTGCTGGCATCGCTTAACAACGTATCGCTTACTTTGGCGAAAACATATAAAAACTGCCCATCCCACATCGTTTTGACATTTGCAGTAGCACCGCTTGACCCTTGAATCCACTGACCTGTCGTCATTTCCACGGCGTTTGACCAAATACCATCCTCCACCCCATCAATGGTTGGCGTGCCGAATACGGCATCTGAAATGTTCAGCGCTCGGGTAAACGTCAATACTCCAAATTTGGACGTGTCGTTGTCTTGAAGATTCGACGTATCATTCCAAGAAACCTTATTTGATGCAGCTGCATCTGTGAAGCGGATATCAAAGCCCACCTTTTTTCCAACAACCCCTGTGGCTTCAATGGGAATTGCCGCCTCAATACAGAAGCCTGTCGCTGTTTCCGCGACATGGAATGTTACATTTGTATTCGATGTCGTGCCGTCACGATAAAATGTAAACTTAGCGTCATCGTAACCGTAGGTTGTTGCCTTATCGTTATCCAGGTCCAAAAACAGCTCGATCCGATCGCCCGGGTTCACGGTTGGGTCTTGGGATTCACCAATCACATATAGATAATCTGCATCCCATGAGGATTGCCATTTCCCGTTTAAACCGTTGCTGTTCCCCACCTGAATTTCGCTATGGGAGCGCCATAGCAAATCCTTTTGTCCATCAATCTCAGGTGTACCCTGAGGAGAATTTTGCTTTTGAATAAGTGGCGGTAGCCTGGACGGATCAACAATACCCCAATAAGCATATTTTGCCTGCAAATCATAGTCGAACAGCAAAGGTGCATCCGTACGAGATTTGCTTAGCCAGGTATAGTCGTCTGCAAGTCCCCAAGTCGTCACGGAATCAATATAGAGGCTATAGTTTTTGTATTCATCAAAAACACTTTTTACGCGATGCCCATGCTCCACGAGAACTTGTTCCGGCACAGCATTCCTGTTGTCTCCTTGAATGTTTTCCGGCCAAGGCTCTGTTAGATTTCCATATACGCTTACATCGAGCTCGGTGATATGATTTTCTAGTCCTAGTCCCGCAAACATCGTAACGGTTTCTCCGATACCTGAGGGGTCCGGATTCGTTAAATCGATATGCATCTGATGGCCAACCCCGTCAATTGGAATCCCCTCATTTAGTAATTGCTCCACCAGATCGTAGAGAAACTGCCGTTTCGCAGGATCTTTTACTGTGCTGAATTCATTAATATAAAGCTTTGCGTCAGGTGCGACCTCCCGAGTTACATTAAATGCGACTCGAATAAAATCTAGCCCCGTGATTTCAAACCATTTCGTTCTGCGCATCCCATCCGGCTGACTGGCATCGATCACTTCATTAACGACGTCCCATGCGTATACAGAATCCTTATATCTGCCAACCACTGTACGGATATGATTCTCCAATCGTTGAAGCAGGAGCGCTTTGTTCTCTGGAGTAGCTGTCATGTCATTTCCATTTAAATCCTTGAAGAACCAATCTGGCGTTCCATAATGCCACACCAGTGTGTGACCCCGAACGTTCATCTGATTGGAAACCGCATATTGAATAAATTGGTCCGCAGCTTCAAAGGTAAAATGACCTTCTTGCGGCTGCAGCCGGATCGGCTTCATCTCATTTTCAGCGGTTATACTGTTAAAATGCCTTTTAAGCAGTTCACTGTGCCTGCCATTAAGATGAAGCATTTCAATGGCGGCCCCCATGTCGAAATAAGGAGCGACTGTCTGATATAACGATGGGATGTTTGTTTGAATACTTGGGGATTGATTCCATGTCAACTGAAAATCGTCCAGATAAAAGGAAGGGGTACCGGACTGGGATTCTGGATAAATGGTCAGAGAATCAGCATCATACAACAGTTTATATGTCGCTTTCAGATTCACCCATTCGGAATCCGTGACCAACGTATTAGGGATAACGGTTTCATAATAAGTTTTGCCGGCGGATATACGCTGAATCGTCATTCGCAGGTTTTCTGGCGCCTCTCCTGCGTACAGCTTTACCCATACGGACAGCTCATACTTTTCTTTTTTCACAATGTGGTCGGTAATGTGCAGCCGCGGCCCGCTCCAGGTTTGCGTACGATTTGAAACGAGCATGCTTCGACTGCTTTGCGAGCTGTCATATGTGTTTCCAGCCGTCACGGTCAGCTGGTCTGTTGTCCGAGCCGGTACCCATCCCTTTAATGTGCCATCCTCAAAGTCTGTGACTACGCCTGACGCTGCAGGATTTGACATCGTTGCGGGCGCAATAGTTACATCGTCCAAGTAATAGACATCGCCTGCGATTGAGCTTTCTACATATAACGTCAGTGAATCCATATCCGATGTAAACATGTACGTACCCTCAAGCCTGACCCAGTCGGTGGTCGATACATTGGCACTGGCAATGGTATTCCAGCTTGAGGAGCCGCCAACCGGCTTCTTTTCCATCGTCATTCGAATCGTGCTGACCGGATCTGCAGGCTGCTTATTCGCCAATTTGACATAGCCGGTAATTTGGTAGGACGTATTTTTCTGCAGCAAATCCTTGGCATTGATGCTCGGCGCATTCCAGGTTTGCGTGCGTCCGCTTGTTTTCAAGCTATAAACACCAGAGTACGCAGCCTCCGTTACGGCTGTGACCTGAACACTGCTGCCTCGGGGTGCCCAGCCTTGCGTGGTGCCGTCCTCAAAGCGGTAGTCCATGTGTACCTGGGATGCTGGCTGTTCAGCAAAAGCGGTTCCGGTATACATAGCAGAAGGAATACTTAATGTAAACATGAGAAGGAGAGTGACCATTTTACCCAATAGGCTTTTCATCATATTGAACCTCCTTGTTAATCAACGCTTACATTACATACCATAGATGAACTTAAAGACCAGTAACTCCAGCGTAATCAGGGAATGGACGCAAACCACTGCGTCCATTCCTTCTGTTACGCGTAAAACGCGGTATTTCTTACTGGAGTAAATATACCTGGACATGCAGCGGCGGGATGGAGACGTGTATTCTGTTCCCTTCGAGGCTCCTCTCTAAACCGTTGACTATGTCATAGGCTGTATGATACGGCCCGGCGTTGATCTGAACCATAGAATCCTGAAGACGCTCACTGTGGTTTATCAGAATCAAAATATCTTCTTTATCCTTGTTCATCAACAGACTCCCTTGGATATTCACACACCCGCTGTCTAAAGGCATGTGAATCCCCAATTCTTTGACGAGATCCAGAACGATCACTTTAGCACCACTCTCAGATTGGGCTGTGTCTTGGCGACGGAGTTCGTCACCAATGCTATCTTTAGGAGCATAAGTGAGACCCAGGTGCACACCGCTCATATATGCATATCCTGAGCCAGCTTTGTTTTTGATCAAAGCCGGCCCTGATCCATCTGCATACTCCGCAACGGCTTCGGCAGTGACGTTCCTGTACGTCTCTTTGAGTTTGCAATTCGTCAGCGTCAGCTTCTGGCCCCGGTATATAACCTCAACCTGCTGCTGATTACGGAGATCCTCCTCCTCGCATCCGAATATGGACTCAAAACCGCTTCCGGGAACGGTGTAATCAATCATCAAAGAATCGTCAAAGGCTGCAAAGTAGGGGTCCGACAAGATGGATCCTCCGGAATGAACATACTCCATCAACACTTCCTTCACATGGACATGCAATGCGGAGGGCTGTGGAAGAATAACGAGCTTATAGCGCTTTAACTGTTCTACATTCGTGAATTCTTCATGCACAATATCGACGGGAATATTTTGTTCCCACAGCATTCGATAGTATCCACTCATACAATCAATTGAAAAATTGGAATTGCGATGATCACACCAATCGACCAAATATGATTGCAAGCTAAACACAATGGCAATCTCAGCATCTGCAGGCGTAGAATCATGGAAATGATGCTCATAGGAATTTAAAATCCGTCCTATATTAGCCACAGCTTTTAAATTTTCCGTCTCGTTACCCGCATAATCGGTCAGTCCGAAGCCTCCGAATTCATGCCCGTGCGCTTCTTTTCGATATTGCCAGTACAGGACTCCTTTAGCTCCATGACGGATCGATTCCCATGTCCAGATCGCCAATTCTTCCTGCCGCGCCATGCCTTTACGCCCGAAGCCTCCACTGTGATCACCCACACCGAGCTCGGCTTGCCAGAAGGTTTTTCCGTTTGCTGCTGACCGTGCAGCATCTGTTGAAAAGCCTAACATGGAGCTGCTTTGAACGCTGGATGGAAATGCACTGAATCCCCACAGCTCGAAGTGCTGAGCATTACGCCAGTCATCAAATGCCATTCCCCCAAGCTGGGGACAGGTAATACTGCCGCCGCCCCAGGAGTGGGCAATGACTGGACGATCATCCTGTTTACGAATCACGTCTGACCTCCAGCGTATTTCATCCGCTACATTCTCGATCATGAACATCCGGAAATCAACCTGATCGTTGTACCCAAACCTCCATGTAGGTGGTCGCACGTCCTCCCAATCGCTATGATGCCGTCCCCACGCCTCATTCAGCTTGTGCAGTTCACCATATTTGTGCTGCAGCCATACCCGGAATTTCTTCCGAGTCGCATCGCAGAAGCAGTAATGATCGTGTGTGGCACTACCGATATCGACCCAGTTATGAGGCTCATTCATCGGCTCCCAGAACGAAATTTCAGAACGATTGGAAAGATGACTCACTACAGCTGTAATAAATTTTTCTTCATACTGCCTTACCTCGGTATGGTCATAGCAAAGTCCGGGCCAGCCTCCCGAAGGCGTATTGCTCCGGGCGGCCGGCTCGAACGCCTGCCCGCGGGCATCGACATAGTAATATTGAGGATACTTGCGTATAAGCCATTCCGGAGCCCCGTGCAAATGAAATAGGTAGCCTACTTTCAGACCGTGCTTGGCAACAAGGTCGGAGAAGGTGTCAAGGTAATCCCAGTTATACTGACCCTCCTCCAGTTCCAGTGCATTCCATACCAGCCATGCTCGAATCGTGTTAAAGCCATGCTCTTTCATGCTGGCCAAGTCGCGGTCCCAATCCTTCATTCTGGGCGTCCACGAACGCAGATATTGACTGCCAAATACGAACATGCGTAGCCGCCCCAATCTTTATAGTCGTTATTGAGCAGATTGTTTAATCTTGTACTGTTCCTCAAATTCCTGCATCATGGTCTGAACAGTCGAATTATTCAGCAATTGGTCTACGTAAGCATCCCAATCTTCGATTGTGCTCTGTCCGACAATGACCTTCGTAATATTGGTTTCCAGATCCTTGAAGACATCAGCACTTCGTTTTGCATACGTATCCGAAATCAAACCGACGCCAGGATCCAATTTGGACTGCTCGTAGTACATATCCGTCTTTTTCTTCAGATCATCCTTAAATTCACTAGGGATATCGGATTGCTGATCAATCTCAAAATATTTATTGTAAGCATTGACAATCACATAAACGCTGCCGCCTACATCCTTGGCCAAAGCATCGGCATCGGTTACTACTTTCTCGCCGTTTTCTACCTTGTGATGAATGCCTTCAATGCCGAATTGTCGCAGTTCATTAATTTCCTTGCTGGCAGACTGCTCAAGGTATTCCAGAATTTTTTCCACTTTATCCTTATCTACAGAGGCCGGAATCATAAATGCCCCGAAGAAAGAATCTCTCGCAAATTGAGCGTAGTCTGCGGTTCCCTTCAGCGGCGGTAATACCATGACCTCGCCCTGAGGATCTGTTTTCTTCAATTCCTTCTCAATTTTCCAAGCGTTATGAATTGGACGCTGCAGCACGCCAGCTTTACCCTGCTGGAACATCTCAACCTCTTGGCCTGCCTTCAGTACGGAATATTCGGCCGGAATTAATTTTTCTTGATACAAATTCCGGGCATACTCCAAGTAATCACGGAAGTATGGAGTCAGCTGCTTGATGAGCTGCAGACCTTGCCCTTCTACTTCAGGATTTAAAGTACCGTGAGCGTACATGCCAATCGCCATGGGATAAGTTCCGTAAGTAGCCATAGGAGCTGCGATATCCGGCTTATTCGCTTTAAACGCTTTCATAACCTCAGTCAGCTCATCCATCGTTTCCGGCGTTTTCAGGTTCAGCTCCTCAAGCCAATCTTTACGGATCAGCAAGGATTCACTGATGAGACCGGTAGCGTTAGGAATACCGTATATTTTCCCGTTAATCTTGGAATCTGCCCAAATATTTTCAGGGATCATCGCCAGGTTAGGATATTTGCTCATATCGGACAAATACGGTGTCAAATCCAGGAAAGCCCCTTGATTAATGGCATTTACGATATTGGCATCCGTAAAGTTTTTGACGACCGTAATGTCAGCCAGCTTTCTGGAAGCGAGTGCTAAATTGATTTTTTCGGTAAAAGACGGGCTGGTCACAAAATCAATGCTGAGCTCCACGTTCGTTCTTTCCTGCAGCTCTTTGTAAAATGGACTGCTCGCTACATCCGGCGGCGTTCCCCAGATTAAAGTCTGCATGCTGATTTCTGTCGGAGAGCTAGCTTCTGTGGAAGGTGAGTCAGAGCCTCCTGGATTTGCCGAGCCTTCGGAGTTAGAGCTGGCACAGCCGGTCAACACTTGAGCCATGATCAATGCAATACTGAGCGCAGCAAATGCACCTTTCTTCAACTTAAGCATGAATGAATCCCCCTTATTTTTTGAATGAGTAATGAACATGAACAGCTACCCTTTTACGGAACCAAGCAGGACACCTTTAGCAAAATGCTTTTGCAAGAAAGGATAAACTAAGAGAATCGGTAGAATAACCGTGACCAGCGCGGCCATCTTAATCGTCTCCGGCGGAAGAGCTACACCCGGTTCCATAGAAACCACGGACATCCCTCCAACGTTGGTTTCGTTCTGCAAAATCATTTGCTGCAGCAGCACTTGCAGCGTCCATTTGGACGAATCTTGAATATAGATCAAAGCGGAGAAATACGTGTTCCAGTACGTGACCGCAAAGAACAAAGAGAACGCAGCGATGACTGGCATAGACAATGGCAAAATAATTTTGTACCAGATCATAAAGTCGTTGCAGCCATCAATCTGGGCCGAATCCTCCAGGCTTGCAGGGAGTGTATCAAAGAAACCTTTGACTACGAAAATACTCCAGGCATTCGTAAGCACCGGCAAAATGAGTGCCCACAGGGAATTAATCAATCCTAGCTGATCCACTAACAGGTAATTCGGAATAAGCCCACCGTGAAACACCATGGTAAACAATACCATCATAATCAGCAGGCGTGATCCAGGCATCCCCCTCTTGGTAATGGCGTACGAGAAGGAAGTGGTAAAAATCAGACTTAAGACCGTACCGATCACCGTAATAAACGCGGTCGCCTGAAACGATTGCAAAAATGATTTGGCTGATAAAATATACCGATAGGAATCCAAGGACCATTTCTCGGGAAATATGATGAATTTCCCTGCTACATACGTTTTCGGATCCGTAAAGGATACCGCAAATACATAGAAATATGGGAATATCATAATGCCGCAAATCAAGATTAGCACGGCATAAATGAATATATCTACCCACTGCGCATTAACCGTTTGCTTCACACAGCTGACCTCCTTATTAATACAGCCCCTGCTGTCCAAAGCGTTTGGCCAATTGGTTGGCGCTTACAATAAGGATCAAGCTGGCGACTGATTTAAACACCCCCACAGCCACGCCGTAGCTGAATTGACCTGAGAGCAAGCCTCGCTTATACACGTACGTATCAAAGACCTCTGCAACGGGCTGAACTAACGGATTCTGCATGAGTAATACTTGCTCAAAGCCGACCTCCAGCATGCTTCCCATTCGCAATATAATAAGAATTACGATAGTCCCGCTGATCGCTGGCAGCGTAATATGCCAAATCTGGCGCATACGGTTCGCTCCATCTAGAAGAGCTGCTTCATATTGCTGTGGGTCGACACCCGCAATGGCAGCCAGGAATATGATTGTGCCCCAGCCAACCTCCTTCCATATGCTCTGCCCCGTTAGCATCAGCCAAAAGGCATTAGGGTTGGTTAATATGGATACCGGATCTTGACCGATAAACACGAGGAATTTGTTCACCAGGCCCACATCTGTGGATAAGAACAAGTACGTAAAGCTTGCTACAACGACCCATGACAAGAAATGGGGAAGATAGACAATAGACTGCGCCACTCGCTTGAACTTTTCCTGTCTGACCTCATTCAAGATCAGCGCCAGGACGATCGGCAACGGGAAAGATAGAAACAATCCCAAAAAACTGATCGCTAGCGTATTTCGCAGCAATATCCAGAAATCCTCATATCCGAAAAACACTCTGAAGTGCTCGAAGCCTACCCATTCGCTCTCAGCAAAGCCGCGGAAAGGATTATAGTCCTGGAATGCCAGAATATTGCCCCATAGCGGAACATACTTGAACAAAATAAAGAACAACGTTGTAGGTGCTGCTAGCAGATAACACCAACGGTATCGGACCATAAGGGCCCATAGCCGTTCTGATTTAGACGGGTTCATATGTTTATGCTGAACGTTATGACCACTCTCCATATACTCACCTCCCTTCATGTATCCACTGTAAACCGAACAGCTCTGATACATAAGAGACATGTTTTTACCCGACCTCAAGCGTTGATATGTCTGGCTTTCTGGCGTTAAACCGTACATATTTTTACCTAATCCTGCAGTCTGCCTAAAAAAATATACGCTTCTTGATTACTCCCGCTGCCGGGATCTAAAGGCATTGGGAGGACTTCCTTCATATTGCTTGAATAATCGCCTGAAGGTAGGCTCCGTGTAGCCCACTCTCGCCGCAATCTCGGATATTGTCCAGTCTGTATCAAGAAGCATGATTTTGGCTTTGGCCACCTTCACCCGGGCAACATAATCAACAAACGTCATCCCTGTCTTCTGGGCAAATAGCCGACTAAAGTAGGATGGATTCAGCCCGACATGCTCGGAGACCGCTGTCAGCGACAAGTTGCTGTCAATGTTGTTCTCGATATAGCTTTTGGCTTTGTCCACATTATGAAAGCTTTGCCGCTCCCGCTCCTGGTTCACATAGCTGGCGATCAAGGGCAGCAGCCGTGTGCGGAATAAACCCTCCATCTCGCTGCTGGTCGTACATTGAAGGAGGAGCTCCAGGATGTTCATTTCATTCAGTTGAAGGGCGCAATCATTGAAGTGACGGCATAATGATGCATAGAGCAGAATATAGGAGTGCTTGATCATGGTAGGAGAACAGCCACTGTGAGTCAGTCTTTGGCCAAACTGGGCGAAGCCGATCATAGACTCCTCCTGATTACCGTTTCTCAGACTCAGCACAATCGCCTGTTCTTCTTCCAGGGGGTACGGGGACTCTTGTTCCAGCGCAGGCAGTTCTTCAATACTAATGGTTCGATTACCGCCTTGCACAAGTCGGTATCTTAATGCTTCCTGTGCATCATTAAAGGACTTATGGACGGAGTATATATCGGGGCAAACGGATCCGATCCCAACGGACACATTAAATTTCATATAAGTCTCTACAGCCAGCCTCACTTCTTCACTGTAAGCTTGGGATCTAGCTTGAACATCTTGGTTTGATTGTTCTTCCTGTCGCAGTCTTAGCAGTACAATAACCCGGTGCAGGTCAGTAAACGACAACACTTCTGCCTGCATTCCTTGCTTGTCCAGCACTTCTTTGGCAATATTGGCAATCGAAAACAACACGAGCTGCCAATCTTCCTTGCGAAACCGATCTTGGGCATCATACTGCTCCGCGTCGATCACAATAACCTGACATGCACCTTGTGCTTCAATATGGTGCAGCTGACATAATCGCTTCGTCTCATCGCGAGTCTCATTCGCATAGTATCCGTTCATTAAGCGGCTGAGCATCATTTCTCGAAGCACAGGCGCTTGCACGGTATTAAACTGCTCGATCTCCCGCTTCAAATTGGACCATTTATGACGAATGATCCCCCATTCGTCCATCCCTGGTGACAGCATCCCGTATTGCTCCTCCTTGAGCAGCTCGGACAATGGGGCATAGAGCTTGCGGGAATTATAATAGGTCAAGCAAATGCCCAGAATAAAAGAACCCAGAACGACCAAGATCGAGGTCCACAGCAGCTTCGATTTGAAAGTAAACATATTGTCAACAGCTACAGTCTTCACGATGAGCCACTGGGTCTGTGATGATTTGCTGTACATCGTGATATTTGAATTGCTGTAATCGGTTACAGAGCCTGAGGATTTTCTGTCCGTGCTAAGGATCTCTTCGCTTGCTTCATGTTCCGGGATTGTCCCCAACATTTGCTTGTCAGCATGCGAGAGAATTCGATTGCTGCCATCCCATATTTCTATACGAGCATCATGCTTGATAAAGTCAAACAGTTCGGCTTCCGAATAATAAACGGCCAAATATCCATAATCGTTCGCTGAATATACAGGCAGCTGCCGGACAAATGCGAGATTAGGCTCCGCGGTGCTTCTCTGGGATTCTCTGTATACTCCTGTCCACGCTTTTCCACCAGACAATTTCAAAGAACGATAAAATACGTCTGTTCGAGCATCCACACGTGACAAAAAGCCGTTCTTTGAAGACAGCAGCAAGCCTTGTCTGGGTAAATACAAATCGATGCTGAAGGATTTCGGAATCGTCTGATGAATCAGATTCACTTTCTTGTAAAGCTCCAGCAAAGCCACTGCATCTTTGCCAATATCTAAGTCATAGACTGCATTGAGTACTTCATTGTCCAGTGTCAGACTGATGGTCGCTTGCTCTGTTTCAGTCATCACTGAATCCATCCGCTGTCGAATTTGCTCCAGTTCACTTAAAGAAGCCTGCTCTACCTGCTCTTCCATGTTGGATGACATCAGCCAATATGACAAAGCCATGCTTATGGCAAGGGGAATATAAACGGAAATCAAGCCAAGAAATAAGAGCTGGGAAAAATATCTTCTTCGCAGCGGGTGCTTTTTTTTATACCGTTTGTACATTTTGACCAGAACCATTTCATCCCCTCCATGTCCGGCGCTTTTGACGTCAAATGTATTCCATCAATGCTTGTTATCTTTATACTAAATGGCATTATGTATTGTCCGCAATGCCTGAGACTTCAGTTCATGATAAAAAACGGCAATTCCGGGACTTTAAAAGCTCGTCCTGGCTTGCCGCTGCTTGCTATAAGGATTGTACGGACCTGACCCGTTCTCTGTTAATACGTCCAGGTCCGCCATTTTGGTGTTTCGATCTCCAGCATCCGAAGGGCAAGAAGCCGGCGCATGTCAGACAGCACCTCATGATACTGAGGATGATCTGCAACATTCCTGTATTCCCGCGGATCCTTATCCAGATCAAACAGCATTTCCTTCCCATCAGTCTCCAGGACATACCTATGTGATTGGGTGCGGATATTTCTCCACCCCGTATGCTCCATGAGGGCGCACGCCTTAGCTTGATAAGGACGTGCTTCAAAAAGTGGAAACAGTGATTGTCCCTTTAAACGTTCAGGAACGGGGATACCGGCACTTTCTAGCAACGTAGGGACCACATCGACCCCTTCTACCAGATGAGAGATCCTCTGCCCCGGCTTAGAAATGCCCTGGGGCCAACGAATGATGAGCGGCACTCTGCTAATACAATCTGGCCCCGGATAAGCTTTTCCGTAACGAAGATACTCGCCTAAAAATTCCCCATGATCAGAAGTAAAAACAACAATCGTATCATCCTGCAGCCCCAATTCCTCAAGCGTATCTAATATGCGCCCCGCATGATAGTCGACCTCACTGATCATCGCATAGTATCCATGCTTAACGGAACGCAGCTCGCCATCCGAGCATGCCCCCGATCGCTGTCGTTCATTTTCGTATTCTTGTGGATATTCAGTCAGACTTAAGCCCTCCGGCTCATAAAGATCAAGAAATTCTTTGGGTGCGACCCACGGGGAATGGGGAGAATATATGCCTGCGATACAGCACCATGGCTCATGCTGATGCTGCTTGATATAAGAAATTGTCTGCTCCGCCACAAATGCGGTGTGTGTGATTTCGGAGCGGCCCGGAAAGGGCTGAGCGTCTTTGGATTCTCGTGTAGGATGCTTAATCTTCTCCTCCATCCCCATTAGAGATTTCCATATCTTTGTTGCCGGAGGAAGTCCGAGACTGATGTCCTCCTCTTCCCCTGGATAATTCCTTTTTACCCAGGACCGATATGCATCCTCATAACAACCTGGCTCATCGGAAATCTCCAAGTGATCAAATCCGTACGAAGGATGCACGTCACGATGATCTCGGTTGGCGTGTGGCAGAAAGTGCAGCTTACCGATATTTCCGGTATGATATCCGTAATTTTTCAGGAGCCTGGGCAGCGTCATGGTTTCCTCAGGGACCGGTACACCCATGTGAGTAATACCCAGACTCGATGGATATTGCCCCGTTAAAAAACTGACGCGACTGGGCATACAAACGGGATTCTGAACAAAGTAATGGTCAAAGTTCATCCCCTCCTTTGCCAGTCGATCCAATCGGGGGGTTATGATTTCCTTATTGCCATTGGCTCCTAAAGCATCCCAGCGTTGTTGATCCGTATAAATAATCAGCATATTCGGCCGTCTCATACCGCAGCATCCTCCTGTCTCATCAAGACTATCGACCTTATCGATCTAAACCGTAAATAGAATGTCCGTGTAGTAATAGTACGGCCCTGGAGTTTCCGTATTTTGCACGGCTACAGGCAGCACGTAGACCTCGAGCTGCGTTCCAGTTTGCCGCGCTGTTATCTCTAATTCATGCATACCCTCGGGCAGGATGAATTCGGAGAATTGACTCTTCGGTGCGCGATGATAAGCCGGCATCAACTCTTCCATGGTCGTGCATTCGATGATAACTTCACCATTTAAGCTCGCCGTCACGGCGTGATTAGAAGCAGTAATCAATCTGATCTTACGTTCGCTTGGATTATAAATCGTTGTCTTCGCCCGATATTCTCCATCCTGCTTCGTCCCCAGACACTGATCCCAATCCAGTCGATTTCCAGTAAAGCTGGCTTTTACACCTTCGGTCTGGCCGGGGCCCCAGACGATCCATTCATTGGCTGGAACGAGGACGATGGCTTCATTCAGTTCAGCCCAAACCGATTGATCATGCAGCCTGGTAATAACCGCTGTTAATTCATAAGCCGGAGCAAGCGCTCCCTCCATACGGACCTCAAAGTCAAAGCGTTTACCTTGTCCAGCTTCTAACTTGAAGCTTTGCTCCGGAGTTCCCTTCCATGTACTCGGGAGATTCAAACCAAGCGTTCCCTTCCATGGCTCTAGTGAATGATTGACCAAGGTCAATCTCAAGGTCTTGTTTTGCTGACGGCTGATCGCCGGTCCCATGTCTCCGTATTCAATAAGCAGCTCTAATCCCAGCGGCTCCGTGGAGCCCTGAGGCAGTAGTCTGCGGTCCATCGTAGCTTCGCGGTCCCAAAGAGTACGAACCCGATCATTGGCTTCCACTGAAGCATCGTCCATTTGCGTAGCCAGCTCCGGATGCACAATGATCTCCGTATCCCAGGCTGCCAGCACCTGCTTCCCCATCCGAATGGTTCGTCTTGTTAATTCGGCCAGATCGGCGGGCGCCGGGAACCCTTTGATGGGCGGACTTACAGCGATGCGATCCCCAATAGGTCTCACCCACTTTTCCGGTAATCCATCAGGTCCGGCAATCATTCCGAGGATTGCGGCAAGTGTAGCCGCGGTACAATCTGTGTCGTAACCACAGTTCACTGCTTTTAGAATCGCATCCTCAAAATCTTTTCCATAGAGCCACCCATGAATGGTAAAAGCAATATTTTGCGGGGCATCTGTAAAATTATCATGTCCATGGTGCTCCAAAATCAGCTCTCGGGCTTGAATCCAGTCCTTGCCTTCTTTATGCCACTTTAACAAATCATATAGTGCTTTCGCTGTACGACTCGTCTCAGGTATGTATGACAACCCTATTGTTATCAGCTTATCCCGATCCTTCTCCATAAAGATTGCACTCTCAATCGCAGCAAAAAACATTTCTCCATACACACCTTCACCGCCTGCATGATCGACCACGGCATCCTGGTAAGCATAGTGTGCAGCGATATGAGGTGCTCCGGGAGCAACCATTCCCCAAATTTCGGAACGAATCGGTGAGCCCATACAGTTGGTGAACGGATTGTTAAACTGACCTGCCAAGGGGGCCTGAATGCCTCTTCGCAGGTTGGTAAGTGCATAGCCGTATTCATCGAATGGAAAGAAAACATGCTCGATCCATTCCTGTCCAAGTTCCTTGCAGGTGAGCTTCGGACCATATTGCTCCAGCGCATGCAGCCATACCAGCTGCAGGTCTAAATCATCGTTCGCCAGTGGCAAATCTTCTAGCAGCGGATAAAAATCTAATGAAAGGAGTTCCTTTTTGCCCTCATCAGGTGCACCCAGGGTTCCTCCGATGTTTTTACCTAACCATCCACCATAAACGGTATTATAATAATCCTGCTCGTTCAAAATGCGAACACCCATGGTTTGATGCCTCCAATTTGTTATAATGAGGTCATTATAAAATGTGGATGTATCGGAAGCCATGAACAATTTTCATGTATCAATGAGCTTAGAACACGGAGGCAGCCATGTATTATTCATTGTCCAGACTATCTTCACTGGATGTTAAATGGGCTGGATTATTTGATGCCAGCTCCCCTTCATTCAAGTGGAATCACTATAACCCTCACTATCAGCTGATCGCAGCCGTTGAGGGTCCCGTCTATATTAGAGTAGGAGAGCAGCAGTACACACTCCGCTCCGGGGAATCCCTTCTACTGCTTCCGTGGGAACAGCATACCGGATGGAACCGGGATGAACGGCAGGGGCAATTTTTCTGGACACAGTTCTCGTGCTCTCCTGAAATCAATGTATTCCAAACCGGAGGTGCGGGCCTTAAAATTGTCCATGCCGAGAAAACCGAACTTCGAACAAATGAGGCCAGCCACGAGGATTTGCTCGTGATTCCCAAGCTGCATCTATCGAACCAGCGTTTCACGCTACTGGGCTTGTTTGAACAGTTGGTCACTGTGTCGGATACGCCTCAAGGATATTTTCGCTTTCAGCAAACGCTGCTGCTGGGTGAGATTTTGCGGTTAATCGCTGCGGGCTTTCTGGAGCAGATTGATCAGCATGCTTCTTTTCCTACTTCTTATATTACTTACCGGAAACTTGTAAATTACTTAAATCATGAATATGAAAAGGATATTAGCAAAGAAAATCTGGAACAGGCCATTCAGCGCAAATACGGTTATTTATGCCAGGTGTTTAAAAAGTATGCTGACACTACCATCATCAGCTACATTCATGAGCTTCGTGTTCAAAGGGCCAAGCATCTCCTGCTTAACACCGATAAAAGTGTCGGAGATATTGCGACCGAGATCGGTTATCAAGATTCCTTCTATTTCAGTCGTGTTTTCAAGCGCTTAGAAGGCTTGGCACCTCAGCATTTTCGAAATCAGCAAGCTGTAGATGACCATAACTAATACGAGCCTTTCGGAAGCTCATTTAAAGCTGGATTTTCTTATGAGAAGGCACTTGCATCCGAGCTTACTCTAGAAGCGCTTTAAGTGCTCCAGGTGCTCCAGGTGCGCCCGGGGGGCGCTTGGGGGGCGGCCCGGGGGCGCTCGAGGGGCGCCCGAAGTGCGCCCGAGGGGCGCTCGAAGTGCGCTTGAGGGGCGCCCGGAGGGGCGCCCGAAGTGCGCCGCAAGCTAACGGTTGTCACAGGTGCTATTTAGTCCTTTTCGGGAGCGCCCCCATTCTAACGGTTGTGAGAAACGCTAATTGAGTCTATTTGGGACCAAACCGCACGTAATCAGGTATATAAGCACTGTCACAACCGTTAGAATTACAAAATCAGCAAATTAGCCGCAATAAGCACTCTGGCAACCGTTAGCGTAACAGCGCTGCTTGGCGCACCTAACGTGCGCAAGTGCCGAACGACTACGACTCAATACGCTTGCAGCGATGCTCACAACGACAACGACAAAAAGCACAAAGCCTGCACGCCACAATAGTGACCTGCAGGCTTCGCTATAAAACTAGCTGCCTATTTCAATACGGACTGCTCCAGGCACAGCTTGACCAAGTCATCGACATCAGCGGTAGCCACACACTCCACAGTATCAGAAGCGCCATAGTAAATCTTCACTTCACCGTCATCCTCCAGAATCATGCCTCCTGGATCGAAGCCGATTAACGTCTCTGACTGCTCTGTAATCGCATCCAGATCGATGGCAGCCTCAATGTGATAACCCCCGGCAACCGTAAGGACAGAGGATGTCATCTTCGCTGAAGAAGCTGAGCCCCCATAGCTCTGCACATTGTCGAAATTCACACGATACTGTGCGTCATCCGCTTGGTAATAAGGTGTTTTCCCCAGATTCTGATCGATGAATATTTCAAGCGAGTCCTCCTCCCACGGATTGCTGCTGGCATCGCTTAACAACGTATCGCTTACTTTGGCGAAAACATATAAAAACCGCCCATCCCACATCGTTTTCACATTTGCAGTAGCACCGCTTGACCCTTGAATCCACTGACCTGTCGACGGCGTTTGACCCAATAATATTTTTAGCTCATTTCCGTACTAAAACGGATGTTTTGCATATAAAGAAGCGCCGATGCTTGAAAGCAGTGTCGGCGCTTTTAGGTGTGACTGGCCACGTATGTATCCGATGAAATAATTCTCCTTCAGCAGTTCAGCGCGGCCGCCTATCACTTACGCTAATTTACCTGAATGGACTTTCGAGCCGTCTCTATTTTGTAGACCTCACTCTTTCCTCCGTTTTGAATCGAAAATTCTGCAATTCCCGAAATTTCGTAGGTGCCCGGTTTTTTAATCCGGTATTGAGACTTTTCTGAAATGATATCCCCCTCCGACATCGGACGCACAACTCCAATATCCTCTCTTGCAATCGAAGAATTGATCACCTTGCCGTCACTGTCCCATACAACATAGTAATATGCCGTGCTTCCCGTTGTAATCTCCAGATCCCGTCCAGTTTTATTTTGCAACTCAGCAGAAATTACAAATTCCTCATTTGCTTTCACCTGCTTCGGGATAGAGATCTGAGCTGCAAAAGGTTCGCTGTTAACATTTTCTGTGGCAGATGGGGTGGGTCTCGACTTGGCAGCTAGGGGTTCATTCGGTCCTGAAGAATAGCACGAAATTACGGCCATCAAAAGGAGAACAATCAGCTTGTTCAACATAAACACCTCCAACCTAATTGACGTCACGACAGATGGTTATGTTTCACTAAAATTGGTATGAATTTAAAAAAGAGGTGTCAGGTTTCGCCTTAAATCATCGTTATATATTCAGTAGCCCTTTATAGGAGAGTGAACTGCAACTTGATCTGCATCCGGCTACCATCCGGGAGTTGTTGCAGAGCGCAAAATTAATAGGAAGGGAGAATGGAGTTATTATCTACCGTCCGCTTTGCCAAATTTCCCAACAATACGAAAGGATGTTGAAAGGAATGTTTGTAAGAAAGTATATACTCCCTGTTTTCCTGGCAGCTTTACTCCTTTGCAGTTCAATCACTTCTGTACATGCAGAAAGAAGCTCCAATCCTGAAGCAAATGCTTTTTACGGGACACTCTCCGAAATCCAGGCTGTAACTCAGCAAAATGAATTAAACGAGATCCCGTATCCGATTGATTTGACTACTCCTCCAGGTGGGGGGGCGCCCGAAGTGCGCCGCAAGCTAACGGTTGTCACAGGTGCTATTTAGTCCTTTTCGGGAGCGCCCCCATTCTAATGGTTGTGAGACACGCTAATTGAGTCTATTGGGGACCAAACCGCACGTAATCAGGTATATAAGCACTGTCACAACCGTTAGAATTACAAAATCAGCAAATTAGCCGCAATAAGCACTCTGGCAACCGTTAGCGTAACAGCGCTGTTTGGCGCACCTAACATGCGCAAGTGACGCAAATAAAGTATTCAAGCCACAGAGGGTAACACGAATAAGGCCGCCCCGGGCGGCCTTGATTCGCTCGTACAGATCGCTGAAAAGACAAGGCGCGGAACAAAAGAAAGGCTTAACGGACGGCTGCTGACTGCTTGCGGCTGTTCCCTTTTTTCCCGGCTGGCCTGCCGTGTAATCTCCTCAAACCGCTGAGATCTAATAAGCTGAATCCCACCTTGGAGAAGATGGGCAGCAGGCAGAACATCAGAGTATCTGTAACCTGGGAGGTCCATCCGAAGCCTGAAGGCCCAATGATCCACAGGGTAGGGTATCCAAACCACAGAACAGTCAGATAAGAAGCAGTCATGAGAAAATGCTTGTATAGACTCGGGTTTTGGCTTCGGGCAATGATGCGCAAATGCACCCATATGACATACATAATGATCAGAAACGCGGCGCAGCCCAGGCTGTACCACACGTATTGCTCCGGTCGCGGGGACAGGTCTGCAATTAACCCCGTAAGGATCATAAATACATCTGCAGCGACAAGGCCCCACAGGATGACCCGGTCCTTGGGAACGGTGCTCATAGCGGTGGTGGCAAGGGCAACCAGCAAAAGAGGAGTCGTGACGATCCAATCCAGATACCGTGCAAAGTAAATCAGATGGCCGTCTTTGACGATGTGACCTTGTCCCATAGCCATCGACAGATAAGCGGCCCCGGACCACACTGGAATGATAAAGGCTATCAGGTATTCGTAGCGTGGAACCTGCTTGCGGTTAAAAGACCATACCGCGAAAATAACGGCACCTGCTACCATCACCGCTGCGTAGCCCCATAATATTTTCTGTTCAATAGGATACTGCATTTGTTCACCTCTTTTTTGTTACCATTATGTCCTTCCTTGTCTGACTTAAATCCATGCTCTCCGTTTCTAAATAAAGAGACACACTAAAGCTTGACATTCTAATAACAGCTGTGATAATCTTGAATAGTTAGAATTTCAACCTGAACTCACATATTGTAGAGGGTTATGATTTTGATGATAACCTTGTACAATATGTGATTTTTTCTTGGAATTGTAAAAATCAAATATATGGAGGTAATGAATCATGCAGCAAGGAACAGTAAAGTGGTTTAATGCAGACAAAGGTTTTGGTTTCATCGAGGTAGAAGGCGGAGACGACGTATTTGTGCACTTCAGTGCCATTACTGGCGACGGCTTCAAATCGCTTGACGAAGGTCAGCGTGTAGAATTTAATGTAGTACAAGGCAACCGCGGCCCACAAGCCGAGAACGTTGTTAAACTGTAAATCACGGTTAGAAAGTCCCAAACCTAGTTTTGGGGCTTTTTTTTACTCACTTCATGACTCCAAAAGAGAAAGAGGGATGCTTCTTGTACTATTCGCGGAAAAGACCGATGGTGGATCTTCCGGAGGAAATGACAACGATATGGTCATGCACTAATGAAGAGTGCAACGGATGGATGAGAGATAACTTTGTGTTTCTAGTTCAACCGGTATGCGGCCAGTGCAATGCCTTGATGGAGAAAAGCGAGAAAATGCTGCCTATTATAGCGAATACAAGTCCTAATCAAACAAAAACCACACGTTAGTAATAGCGAATATGCAGGGTGAAAGCAATCCTATCATGACTCGCCTTTATACCTGGAACCCGCTCAGCGAGCGGGTTTTGCTTGTTTAATATCTTGGATAGTTCATTTCCATGATATCCATAAACGGAACTTTAACCAATCCTTCATTAGTTTGAATATGTACCCTGCCTGTTCTTGGGTCCATCGTTACGATCGTCCCTGTAACGGTTTCTTCCCAGCCCCAAACTGTAAGCACAATCTCTGACTTCTCGTTATACGCCTCTGTAAGCTGATTTCCGAGTTCTTCGAGTACAAACTCATCTCTGGTAGGTCTTTTGGGTACCTTTGATTTAGCCATGCTGCAGCCTCCTGTATGGGTATTCTAGATAGTCTTCGCTCTAAACATGATACGCTACTCCTATGCCGTACACAATAACTTATACAGAATCCGCTTTTTACGAGAATATATTTGCTTTGTTGATTGTCGTTTGGGTTCGGAATCATGAGTTTATTAATCCGCTGCCTGAAGTCACTCAATGAAAGAGTGCAGGAGGGATCTTTCATGATTACCGTGCTGATCGGGATGGCAAGGTATTGAAAAAAGGCCATTCTTTCAATTAGGTTCACATCAATTTTAGGACAAATCCGGTCTTTACATCTTTCTGAAAACCACATTCTTCGTAGAAATTATGTACTTCTTTTCTCTTCGATCCTGTCAAAAGCATAATTTTATAACAGCTATGTTCCCTCATCAGGATTTGTTACTTGCTCAAATCGGTTGCGGCGGAACAATTAGCGAATGTACCAAGCATTATAAAAATCTTTAACAGATGGATACCTCATATTCTTGTCAGCGTTAATCGCATTGCAGGCGACAAAATAAAGTTCCTTGCCAGCTTCCCATTTCTCATAGGTTCTATCAAGTTCTCCACCTAATAGCCCAAATGCAATAGCTCCCATATTGTATACATTGGTTCGGCTATCGATTTTAGCTCCTAATTCAAACTCTTCAGGAGACATGAACCTTGAAGATCCCCAAAGTCTGCCCATATTATTGAAAAATGGTTTTTTTTGATAAAAATCGATATCACAAATTTTAGTTTCATTATTTATAAAATCATAAAGAATACTTCCGTCATAAAAATCAATGGCTACATACCCTTTTTCTTCTACATACATATGAAAATTAAATATTGCTTCTAATGACTGTATTCTCTGTTCAACTGTTAGATGCTTATATCTATAAAACGGGGAACCGGGATCTGTATATTTGGCTGGGGGTGGATACGACCAGTGAGGATGAAGGCATTCGCCATCAAACCACTTGAAAATAGCAACATAACCACCATCAACACTAAAATGATCCAGGAGCTCGATCAAACTGGTATGCTTGAGTTCATCATAAATTGGAATTGCAGCTTTCAATCTCGAAACGGCTTCAGCAGGATCTCCTTGATATTCAACAGGCCTGGCGCCAGCGTATTTAACAAACTTCTTCTGCCCATCTTTCTCTACACCAAAGCAAATATTACCTGAATCCTGTTGATCAAATACTTTAAAAACATATCCCAAATCTTGTAACCAAATGATATCAATTTCTTCCTTTAGTTGAAATGTTACTTTATCAATGTTGTACACAAAAAGGCCTTCGATGATTTATTCCTCCTTTAATCGGTTTTATGAGTTTTTGCAAGAGTTTTTGCAAGAGTTCTCGCAACGTTCTTTCGCATTCACAAACCTTCATGCATTAAGTGAACAAAGATAACCGCTGATACGCAGGCTGATAAGTTTTATCCAACGTTCATGTATCTAAGAACCCGAGAGGCCCAAGGGAGCAACGTAACCAGATCAAACGGACTTAGCTTCGCAGGATCGTGAGCTGAATTCACCTCTCTTTGTACATCTTCTTACGCGTATGGGCAAAGCCCGCAGCGCAGATACTATGTTATATTTTGTAATCACTTCATTATCTTTTATGACATTGTAATTCCTTCTATTCCTATGACTCTTTCGAGTTCGCTTTGATTTTTTGACATGATAACCCCTATTTTTTCATGTGCTACAGTAGCTAACCATACTTCCCCATTCTTTAAGAAGCATATATCTTCAAGTAATTCAGGTGTTAACCATTGGTATAAACGTTCTGTTTTATTTGTTAAAATTTCTTTTAATTCTTGATGGCAATGAAAATAATAAACATCTGCGTAATGTCCAAGTAAGGTTGTTCCCGGCCACTCTTCTTGTCTCTTTATTTCTTTTACATATGGCTTTATCTCTTCAATAAATTTTTCACCGTTTTCATTTAGATCATGCTGATCCCTTTTAACTAATAGAAACTCGTCACATATGCTAAAAGCTACATTTAATAACTCTTTATATGTAGTCCCTTTTGGTTCTTCAATAAATTTTTTCATAAGTTCTCCTTTTGATAGTTTTTTCCTAATTGCATATAACGTTCTTACATTCACGAACCCTCATTGCCTTCAGTGGCCAAAAGAAACGGCCGTGATGCGATTAGACTGCGCAGCGTTGTCCACCTGATTCGCTTCCTTGAAATCTCGCGCTGACCAAGCGGCGGCAGCCCCGTAGCGTAAATTTGTTTTGTTGGATGTTCGTGACATCTTGAATTACTCACACATTCTCTTCGATTAATTTCTTTAAGTTGGCATTTCTATATTCTAAAAATCTCTTCATATATCTCCTTAATAATAATTGCTCTGCCATCCTGCCAACGATTCCAAATGGAGCTTCAAATCTTAGAATATCAATCATCAATGTCTTCCCACCTTGTTCGATAAATTCATGTCGATGGATTAAGCTCTTAAATATTCCTTTTTGCATTTCATCAGTAAATAGCTTAGGTTCTTCATATTCTATTATTCTTGAAGTTAGTCTTTGTCTTACTAAAAGATGATTTGCTTCAAATGTGACCGTTTCCCCAAGTCCAATTCGACCATGCCTGACACCGTCAACAGCCAATTCTCTTGTATGCGGCCAAACAGTTTTAGTATGTAATTCAATATCTCTGGCACAGTCAAAACAAATCTGAATCGGCGCATTGATAATGATTTCGGTTCTTAGAGTAATCAATGAACCACCGCCTTTTCTGTGTTTTAGGCTTTTCACGAATTTCTGATTACGCTTTCTGTTGGCGAACCGAGGGACGCATGTCCGAAGCGAAAATATATTGTTAACTGACGTCAATGACCTCTTCGATTTGCTTCTACACCAGTAGGGCTGCTCTACAATCAAATCCACTCTGATTCACACTTTCTATTAATATAGCTCCGTGTCAGTTCAGTTCGATAAAATTCTTCATACCATATAAAAAAAGCGCCCCTACTGTAACAAGTAACCCTGCAGCAATTATTACATACACAACGATTTTCTTTTCAGTAGATTTTTTAATTTTCATCTCCTCCTTAGAAAATTCGGCATTTGATACTCCTCCGCACTTTCGCACTTCAAAACTCTTTACCGATAAGGCTATCTAACTAAAGACTATCATAATACACTTTCAATACAATCCTATTGGTTTCAGTTAACGTCCAATGCGTGAATATGTTGTTATCAAAATCACCTGACATCCTCGATATTGCTACAAATGCTTCAGGGATTAAATAATCAAAAGTCTGAATACTATTCCTTGTTATCAGTTCTCGCCTTCTCTGAAATAACCTACACCAATTGTCTTTATCTGTTTAATAAGCTTTTCTACATTTTTGGGTGATTTCAATACTATAATCTTCTTATCTTGATATTCCATTAGCTTTTCCATAATTCCTGGAATTTTTGTCTTTTTAAAATTCCAGACCCATTTAATAAATTCAAAGTCCAGAATTTCAGGACAATCTTCATTAAGGTCTGGTCTTGTCTTTCCGTGATAAATGAGCCTTCTCTTAATTACTCTATAAGTAGTTATCCATCTTGAAAAATCTAAAAGTATTATTACATCCGCTTGTGTCATTCGTATATCAAGTGTTCTTCCATAATTCCCATCAATAATCCACGATTCTTCAAGCACAAGTCTTTCTTGAAAATCATCCCATTCATCATTAGATGTTGATATCCATCCTGGTTTCCAATAGTATGCATCTAAATGATATACGGGTATATTTAAAATATCTCCAAGTTGCCTTGAAAGAGTGGATTTACCTGCTCCACCAGACCCAATGATCATTATTCGCTTCATTTAAACTTCTCCTATGCATTTAGGATTTGCGAGAATTTCGCTTAACGTTTCTCATGTTCACGGCGATCCGCGACAGCCGGGTGTGTAAAGGCAACCACTTCTTCGAATTTACTTCTGGGACCGAGGACGAATGCCCGATGCGTGAATATGATGTTATAAAATGTCAGGGGGCCTCTTTGTATTCTCTTTCAAAAAGCACTTTAGTCCATGTATTCTTTATCATTATTATGATAATATTAATGGCATCATAATGAATGAGGTGGTCAGATTGCCTACGATTCGTCCAATATCAGATCTGAGAAACAACTTTAACTTAATTTCTGAAATAGCTCATCATGATGGTGAACCAGTTTTCATAACTAAAAATGGTCAAAGCGACCTCGTCGTCATGAGTCACGCTGCTTACGAACAACAGCAAGCACTAATTGAGTTGTATCAGAAACTTGCTATAGCCGAAAAGCAAAGTAATGATGGTATTGAAAGGAAAAGTCATGCTGAAGTGATGAAAAATCTAAGGAGTCTAATCAGTGGACAAAACGTATAATATTGAATACTTGCCCATAGCTGAGGAGGATTTATTGAATATCATCCATTATATCATGCTTGATAATCCAGAGGCAGCATTATTAATGGCTGACAAAATTGATCAATCTATATCTATTCTCGAAACTTTCCCGTATTGTGGTGCAATTCCAAAAGATACTAGGCTTCAAATATTAAACTATAGAATGTTACTCGTTGAATCTTATCTTGTCTTCTATGTAGTTTTAGGTGATATTGTAGAGATCCGCAGGATTCTACATGGCAAAAGAAAATATAACTTCTTGATGTAACTCATTATTTATGCCTTTCCCCTGATTTCTTATCACGTTCGTGCATTGACGAACCCTCACTGGCTTAAACGATCAACGAGAGTGGCCGCGACGCGGTTAGGCTGTGCAGGCTTGTCCCGCTAATTAACCTTCATTAGAGAGTTGTAAGTCAATCGGATAATGTTCATCTATACTCGCTTCCTGGCAAGAAATGCATGCACCATTATAGTAAATGTAAGATCCGATCGATTGAAGTTCTTCTGCAAATAAGACTTTTACAGCTCTTGGAGGGCGAGCGGTTGCAAATTTCTCATATTCACAACGCTCGGTGACAGCCGGGTGTGTCCCAGCAACCAGGGCGAATGCCAGATGCGTGATTATTTTGTTAGGTAATGTTATTGCTTTTTTGTGATGAAAATGTCACTTCATAATCACATCTTCGAATTTAGCCCCATATATACCTTTACCTATATGTGGTTCAATTGCCCAATTCCTATCGGCTAACAATACATTCGCATTCTCTGGACTAATATAGATTCTTTGGCTCTGATTATTATAATTTTCAATAGAATGTCCAATGTTTCCATTGGGGTCTAGTAATTTATATCCTTTTTGAACTATCAGATCATTACAATAGGTAAATATCTCGCCAATTGTTTTACACTTGCTTGCATGTCCAAACGTTCTAAGAAATATGGATTTAGCATCCTCGGTTAATTGAATCATCTCTTTTTTATGTCCAATTACTATGGTTTCAGAATAATCTCCCCAAAGACCATTTACTTTGGGGCTAAAATCAAGCAAAACCAAATCTTCATCATTCAATACTACTTCATTAGAAGGTAAATGATCTCCTCTTGTGCAATAGATTGTATTGTGACCGAAATTCACAAGCATTTGATACCATAAATCCTCAGCTCCAAGGGATTTCATTATTCTTTCACATATATCAGAAAATTCTCTCTCTGATATTCCAGGTAATAAGAATTCCTTAGATTTTCTACATGCTTGAAGAGCAAGTTGTTGAGCATTCAAAATACTGATCTCTCCATTCTCTTACAATAATTTCACTTAACGTTTCTGCATTTACGAACCCGAAAGGCTTAAGGCGCGAATGCGCCGGGTGGCCGGTATACAGTATTAAGAATCGTTTCATTTAGTTCCATACTTCCACCAGGAAGATCTACCGACCTATATATGAACCTCTGTTTTTATGTATTATAAGTAATTTATTATTGTAAATGCATATCCCATATATTCCGAGATGGCGATGATACTTCCTTCCTTTCATGAAATGCCTCCAATCCAATGACTCTACGTGGTTTCGTCTAATGTTTTTGCATTCACGAACCTCCGCAGGAGGTTTAGGTGGTGCAGATGTGTTCCGACATCAACTTCTCCAACTTATCTTCCGAGACCGAGGCGGCTTGTCCGCCGAAGCGTGAACATATTTCGAACTTCTTACACGCTTTCGATCACATAGCCGTAAACATGAAATCGATCCGCGATGCGGATTGCATGTGGAAAGCATTCGCTGATCCAGGCATGATAAGCCCGGGCCAACAAGTCCATAACCACCGCTTTGGGTTTTAGCAGCCGGAATCCAGGATGCTCCTTGGAATACGCCCGCAACTCCTCTAGCTTTCGACCTGGCAGGAAGTCCAGCATGGTCTCGCCTTTGAGGTTGTGAATGCCAGTGTTATACGTATGACCTTTCTTAATGGCAAAGTCATCGACACCCAAAACCAGGTCTGTCGTGGCTTGCGCTTCTTCCCAGGCACGCTCATAGATTCGCTCACATTCCACCGGAACCGTCTCGTTATACATGCGTTGTACCGTACTGGTCGGCGCTTGTTGCATTCGGGCGCTATGCGCAGCCGTGGAACCCAGGGCTTGTTCAACGGTTCGAGAGCGAAAGATTCTGCTATAGCGCTGCTTAAAGCCGACGAAATCATACGTCCATACAAACCAGCTTCGCAGCGTGTACAATACATTCGAATAGACGGTACGTGCAGATAGGTTTTTTTCTCAAATACGCTAAGATGACGAACAATGCGCATGCATTGCTTCCTTTACGAATGACATGTTGGTCGGATCCGCAGCATTGCTTGTCGCCTCGTGGATGAGCTTCGATGTGAAGCTCATTGGCATCGATGGATAGAATGTGGTGAATTTTAATTCTGGCAAGTTGAGCATTTCATTGATATACTGTGTCTGCATCTGTTTATTCCTTTTGTTGTTTGTTGGGACTTACAACAATACAGGATTGGCAGATGTTTTTCCATTTTCATCCTAGGTTTATTTCGTTAAGCACTAATTTCTGTTTTGAGCCCAGATTTTAGTTTCATTATTTATAAAATCATAATGAATACTTCCGTCATAAAAATCAATGGCTACATACCCTTTTTCTTCTACATACATATGAAAATTAAATATTGCTTCTAATGACTGTACTCTCTGTTCAACTGTTAGATGCTTATATCTATAAAACGGGGAACCGGGATCTGTATATTTGGCTGGGGGGATACAACCAGTGAGGATGAAGGCATTCGCCATCAAACCACTTGAAAATAGCAACATAACCACCATCAACACTAAAATGATCCAGGAGCTCGATCAAACTGGTATGCTTGAGTTCATCATAAATTCGAATTGCAGCTTTCAATCTCAAAACGGCTTCAGCAGGATCTCCTTGATGATATTCAACAGGCCTGGTGCCTGGTGTCAGCGTATTTAACAAACTTCTTCTGCCCATCTTTCTCTACACCAAAGCAAATATTACCTGAATCCTGTTGATCAAATATTTTAAAAACATATCCCATATCTTGTAACCAAATGATATCAATTTCTTCCTTAAGTTGAAATGCTACTTTATCAATGTTGTACGCAAAAAGGCCTTCGATCATTTATTCCTCCTGTAATCGGTTTTATGAGTATTGCAAGAGTCTTTGCAAGAGTTCTCGTAACGTTCTCACATTCACAAAACTTTCATGCATTAATTGAACAAATTCTCTTGAATGCGGCCAAACAGTTTTAGTATGTAATTCAATATCTCTGGCATAGTTAAAACAAATCTGAATCGGCGCATTGATAATGATTTCGGTTCTTAGAGTAATCAATGAACCACCGCCTTTTTTGTGTTTTAGGCTTTTCACGAATTTCTGATTCACGCTTCTGTTGGCGAACCGAGGGACGCATGTCCGAAGCGAAAATATATTGTTAACTGACGTCAATGACCTCTTCGATTTGCTTCTACACCAGTAGGGCTACTCTACAATCAAATCCACTCTGATTCACACTTTATTAATCATTCATTCTCCTCCTTAGAAAATTCGGCATTTGATACTCCTCCGCACTTTCGCACTTCAAAACTCTTTACCGATAAGGCTATCTAACCAAAGACTATCATAATACACTTTCAATACAATCCTATTGGTTTCAGTTAACGTTTTTATGTTCACAACGCCCGGCAACCATCGTTGTCGTTGGACTAACGCGAGGGTAAAAGGGTGGTATGATCGTATCACGGCGTACAGCGTCGGCACTATTTCACGCGTAAGCTGCACTGCTACAAAGCTGGTATTTTAATTGAATGTAATCGACTGCGGTTATCAAGTTGAATAATTCAACCGCTAATTTTTAGATTGAGCCACAATTCAATCGACATATGATTATGGAATAATTTTAGTTCTGTTATTTGGCTCAGTTCGTAACCTACCGTCATCTTTCCAACGGCTTGTGGTCCAAATATTAAAATGAATTACATGTTAGTCACTCCTGTTTTATTTGCGCTGATTTATAATATGGCCCCGACTTCGAATTACTTTAATTTTGATTCAGTCCTCTCTAAAACCCCTTGATTATAAATATAGTTATGAATCTTTTCTAAATCAGATTGAACATTTGAAATCATAATTGTTGGAGGATTATTATTGATATTAAGTGTAGCAAAATCTCCAGGATTCCTTTGAATGGAACTAAATACTGATTCACTAAATCCTAGCTTTCCATTGTAGGCTTTTATAATAGTAATATCTGGCAAAGACATATGTAGTCCTTGAAATTCAATGATAAACTCATCGCTTCCATCATCATCCAAATCAATAAAGTAAGGTTCTCCCCATGCATTAAACGATTTAAATTTATCGTTAATTAAATCGTAAACAATGTATAATCTATTGCCAGGGCCATTGGAGTAAAGTTCCACGCTTCCGAGTAATTCATATTGTTCTTGCTCAGCAAATATGCGTTGGAACAAGCAAAATTGCGAACAATCTAATTCCTTCTTTTCAATAAAAGAATCAGCCAAATCAGAAATAACAAGCTGAACCTCTTGAGTTTTTAATATCCCATTTAGTTCACTTCTCAAATTATCCTCTTTTGAGTTTGATTTGTATATTTCTAGTTCAACTTCATTTCCTTCTATTTCACCAAACGGAATTGACTTAATCAATTCCCACTTTGTTGTAATCTCAGTATTGCTTTTGATATCTTCCATCATTAATGGATTGAAAACTAAATTAATATGATTGGGTTTTTCAATTGAGTCACTATTCCCATTCATCTCTACATCACTTCCTTCTTCAACACTTATATTTGTTGAATACTTTGGATTTATACTTCCACATCCAGAAACTAAAATTATCAATAGTATGAAATAAATAGTTTTCAAAATATCACCATCCCAATCTATTAATAAGATAAAAGTTTAAAGACCATTTGGATTTTAATTTTATTATGCGGAGATTTCTGATAAGAATCAGGCATTTAAGAACCCGAGCGAATACGTTAGGTGGCTCTGCCACTTAGCCTTGCAGGGTTGTTCGCCTAAGTTCACCCACAACTTCACTTTCATCTGACCAACCAAGAGACGCATGTCTCGCTTCAAAAATGAAATGATAGCTGAAGTCAATGACCTCTTCGATTTGCTTCTACCCAGACACTATTGCTCTGAAAACAAATTCGCTCTTTAAACCTCTACGCTGTTCATGATCCTCTAAACCCTTTTCAATCTTCTTCGCTATTCGTCCATTCTAATCGCTTTCATTTTTTAGGTAATCATACTTATCGTGCAATATTATTCGCACTTTCGCACTTCAAAAATCTCCACTGACAAGACCATCTCAACATCGACTATCATAGTTCATTTCGATGCATTTTCATTGATTTCAGCTAACGTTCAGGCATTCTTAAACCCTCACTGGCTAAGGTAACCTATCGATCTAGCGCAGCGATCTAGACCGCCGGGTCGATGACTTAGCCTTTCAGGGTTGTCTGTCTGGATCCGCTTCCCCGAAATGCCTCTGGCAGACCCAGGGCCGTCAGGTCCGCAGCGTGAATAACGTTATTATCTGATGCCCAGACCTTCTTTGAATTTGAATATGCATTCATATGTTTCTATAGACTTAAATAGTAATGGTAGAACTCTTTAACCCTCTTATATCCATTTCGTTCATATATTCTTTGAGCTCTTTCATTGTCGAATGCAGTTGACAATCCTAATCCTTTACCTCCTTGCTCCTTCAAAATCAGACTCTTGTCTATAAAATACTCTATAATCATTAAAGAGGTAGGATAATTCCTCCAGATCTTCGATTGTTGCCTGTCTAACAATTAAGGTGTTTTTCATTTCTTTCATTCCTTCTTTATAAGTTGTTTGTGCTTATATTCTTCGGGGGTTCAGATAACGTTTCTCATATTCACGGCGCTCGGCGACAGCCGCGTGTGTACAGGCAACCACTTCTTTGAATTTACTTCTGGGACCGAGGGCGAAGGCCCGATGCGTTAATATATTGTTATCTGATGTCAATGCCATCTTCGAGTTTGCACCAATTCTTTTTGTCTAGAATCATCTCAATCCTATTCCAGTTCTCTCCGTGTTTTGGCTGATAAACACTCTCTACTATTGAATCAATTACAAAACCAACCTTTTTGTAACATCGTATAGCTTGGATATATTTTATTAATAGTTGAAAAGTTAATTAATAACTGAAAAGTACACTCCATTTGCACAACAATTCGCATTGCATTCATTAAATCTAAACCAAACAGTACAAGATCATCATCATTCTTAAAATTATCATTTTAGATAATTTCTTGAACTATTTCCCTTACCTTTTCTGCTTCCATACATTTACCCCCCAAATGTCATGTACCTACGTAATAGCACTTTCCAAATTAAAGATACCATTGTCGCTAACACAATAATCCACCCCACACCAACCAGCAATTTTAGTAGAATCTCATGATCAGCGTTCGACGATACACTGATTTTAGCTGGAAGATAAATAATAAAGTAGAATGGACTGAATGAAACGAAATTGAAAACCACTGCCGGCAACACACTCAAGGGTATAAATTCACCTGAAACAAATCTCTTTATGTGATTCACTGAAGCGTTAATTGCCCATACTTCATCAAAAATCAGGGCACTCATTCCGATTATGAAATCAATATAAAAGTTTATAATAAAACCAATTGTTACAGCGATTAATAGATATAGTATATTCATTGCTGTCAAATGAAGCTCAATGTTTTTTTGTAACAATAAACCTCCAATTAATAGAAATGGTAGTAAACATATTATCGGAATTATTCTAGATCCAAGATTTTGAGATAGTTTGTAAGTCAAAAAAGTGAAGGGCCGAATCATATACTTTTCTATACTACCATCTCTTATTTGCTTCCCCAAATCTGTCGCATCAGATTTAATGATTACTGAAATTACATATGCACATAAAAAGTAAGTTACCATTTGGTTCTTATTATAACCAAAAAGGCTTTCAGCATCTGTTAGATTTTCATAAATATATATCCATAATGAATAATGAACCAAGAAACGTATTACAGGGTAGATTAGATTAATTAAAGTATCTACTCTGTAAACGAGTCCTCGTTTCATTTCAAGCTTAACTACTTCTAACATTTTCATTTAGACTAACTTTCCCCTCAAATAAAATTTCTTGTATCAAATCTTCTATACGGGGTTCTTCAATTTTAATATCCATAATTCGATCACTAAATTGATTTAAAAGAACATGTGTTAAGTTGGTAATTTTTGCTCCCTCAATAGACACTATCAATTTGTCATTTTCAACAGTATAATCCAATTCAGAGTCTATTATTTTATTAAAGACATCGATGCTGTTTTGCATATCATTATCAAAAATAACTGTAAGCGTTTTTTTATTTCCGTATTCTTCTTGAAAATCACTCATAGTACCAGAGTAATGAATTCTACCTTTGCTAATTAACAAAAGTTTATTACATAAGGTTGCAATATCAGTAAGATTGTGGCTTGTAATGATAATTGTACATTTTGTTTCCTTTGCATGTGTAATTAAGAAGCTGCGTAATTCTTGCATTGACGTGACATCCAGCCCAACTGTTGGTTCATCTAAAAAAATAAGTTCTGGTAAATGCAATAGAGAGCCGATAATTTCCATCTTCATCCGTTCGCCTAAAGATAAGCGTCTGATTTGGGTCTTTAGCAGATGCTCGACATTCAGTTTCTGAGCTAATTCGTTGAGTATCCTATTATACTTAATTGAATCAATCTCATAAATTTCTCTCAACAACACAAAGTTGTCAAGTGCGGAAAGATCCCAAAACAGTTGACCTTTACTTGCACTTACCACTGCTATTCGTTTTAGAAAATTATGTTCCTTTTTAAAAGGGTTAGAACCGAGTACTTTGATCGAACCCTCACTTGGACAAAGTATACCACTCATTAATTTAATCAGGGTCGTTTTACCCGCCCCATTAGAACCTAATAAACCAACAATTTCATTATGTTCAACTTTAAAGGAGAGATTTTTGATTGCCTCAACATTATGAAATTCTCTTGAGAACAAACTAGTAATAGACCCTAAAATTCCCTCTTTTTTCTTATATGATTTAAATCGCATAGATAGATTTTCTACTACTATAACTGACTGGGTCATGGCTATACTCCAACTCCATTCTTTTTAACTTCCAGCACTAGTGTACTTCTCCAAACCTTTTTTGAATACAAGGACACTTAATACTAAAAAACCAACTGTGATCGGTAATGTTTGGGTATAAAGAAGATGTATGTCACCTGAAAATAGAATATTAACCGGCACATTCAGAACAACTAGCCCTGGAATTATTAGTGTCATGATAATCCGTAAACCCTTTGAATAAATTTGACCTGGTCTTGTAGCTGCCATATGGAAAGTAAACACAATAGACCAAAGGCCTCCGATTCTTATAAACCAGAATGAGGAACTAGTTATTATGCTTAGAATTGAATACATTAAAATCACGGAAAAGATTGCACTTATAAAGAAAACTAAAACTTGTATAAATGAGACTGCAACATCAAAGTACACTAAAGTACCGATCATCAATATTGTTGAAACTACTAAATTTAAAATTTGGGTCGTGTTCGGAGAACAAAAAGATAAAAGAAACTGCTTGTTCGTTGGACGAAGAAGTAAGAAATCGAGCTTCCCGTTTTCGATCATCGATGGCATAGCAGCTAACCCGTTGACAAACAGAAATGTACAGACTGCGTCGATGAAGTACGCAAATGAAGTCACAAATGCAGTTTCTTTCATTCCCCATCCAGCGATGCTATGGACCTGAGAGATAATTACATAAAAATATAATAAAGTAGTTAATGTTTCAATTAACTCATATATAGTTCCCAATACAAAATTAAAACGATATTCGAGTGACTGAATTAAATTGAATTTTAAAAATGACCACTCAAGCTTGGCAATTTTCCTCAAAATTCTCAGACCCCCATACTTATTGCGGTTCAATCAAACGATTTAAAGTTGGTGAGGCAGTGCACGAATTAATTGATTTTGTGCCTGATTAGTAATACTGTAACTAAATATTTTAATGAACCCAACGGATGCATTGTGATCGAATTGGTCACTTGTTTCGTATGTAGCCAATCCAGGATTGAACAACGAATAATCAGAATTACGACCAACTACATTGAATCCAACGGCATAAATCTTAGTAAGTCTTGATGATAAGCGGAAAACCATAATCCGTTATATACCATGTCTGAATATTCTCGTGAGATGAAAGATTTCAATCGAGATTGCTCTTTTTTGAAAGAGTTAGGGTTTCTATTGCTGCGTGTGAAGCATGCAGTAGCACTGCTGCTGGAGCTTCATAGATTTCTCTTGTTTTAATCCCTACTAAGCGGTTCTCTACATGGTCAACTCGGCCACTGAACCAATTCCATGCGCTCATCATTTATGCCAACAGGTCTGCCCTGTTCAAAGTTTATTTCAATATATGTTGATTTGTCAGAACATTCATTCGAGGATAAGGTCCACTCATTAGCTTCTCTCGGCGGTTCATTCCAACATCAACATCATTTAGGTTAAAAAACTCTTCTATATTATGTATTTGATCCCATGCTTGATTGCGGGTATATCCTGCAGCAATATACCAGTTTTTTAAACCTAATGTCTTTACCATCTTTAAATCCGGAATCGTCCTAGGATTCTTAAGCAACATTGTTTTTAGTTTTTCTTCAAGCATCCTTGAACACTCCAGACTATTTAATCTTCGATCTTTCGCCTAACATTTCTCATATTCACGACGCCCGGCGAATGCCGAGTGTGTCCCAGCAACCACTTCTTCGAATTTACTTCTGAGACCGAGGGCGAATGCATGATGCGTTAATATGTCGTTATACGAAGGATCTGACTTCATTGAAACTTCCCTCAAATTCCTCTTAGAGTTCAAATTGTTCTATTATCATTTGTGCTACAATATCTGCTGTTAAATTTGTGTTATTGATCTTCATATAATTCTTACCTTCAAATTCTCCTGGAAGTGAATTTAGTCTATGGTTTTCCAATGTTATTAATAAATCTCTTTCAGATTGTTCAAAATTTCTTTTAGACGGTTTATGTAACAAACGATTATCACTTTTATTTCGTACTAATCGCACATCTAGGTCTGCTTCCAGTTCAACCAAATAAACAGATCCGCCCTTAGATTCAAATATATTTGATACGTTTTTGATGTAATCCCAGTCTGCTGGAATATCCAGACCCCAAACATATGTGAATATCAATCCCTCTAAATCACTAGCAGCTACTTCCTCAAAGATTTTCTTTCTGAAAAGTCCGACTAATCGCTTTCCGGATTCGCTTCCATAACTAAAGAAATGAGAGACAAGTTCGATTGTCATATGATTATGAAACAACTTCAGTTCCGTTTTTCTTTCTAACTCTTGACCTACCGTCATCTTTCCGACGGCTTGAGGTCCAAATATGATTACAAGTTTCATAATTATCCTTTCTGAGAATGTATTTATCTTCTTTAATTCTTATTTATTTGTTTCCATATCTTTCGTATAACCTCTTATTCACGAACTTCACGAATACGTTAATAATACGTGGTTTAATGAACTTCGTAAATACCCGTTTGGGAGGATGTTATGCGATGTGACTAAGCATCGACCTTTATTCCTTCTACAGATTTTTCTATATCGCTAATGAAACAAAATTAGAAGTCCAATGGACTCTTGATCCGTCTCGCATTTTTTACCGTCACATGGGTGTAACGCTCGGTTGTACGGTTGCTGGCATGGCCGAGCAGCTCCTGAATATAACGAAAATCTGTGCCCGCTTCAAGCAAATGAGCTGCAAATGAATGCCTCAGTACATGAACGCTCACTTTTTTAGCCACATTTATTTCCAGCACGGCGGAAGGATCTTGTGGTGACTTACAGATTTCTAACAATGAAAAACCACCTCCTATACTACATGCCTGCTCAAAAGCACAAAAAAAAGCCTGCAGGCCATCATGATGACCTACAGGCTTCGTGCTTCGCTACCTACATACATAGGATAAAGCTTCTCCCGCTTAACAAACAAGCCGCTTTTAGTTCCGCCACGTGCCTCACGAGCAGCGGCTGTAGCCGCAGCTGCTGCACGTTTTGCAGCCCTCGATGTTGATCAATGTTGCACTGCCGCAGGTGGGGCACAAATCCCGCGAGCCGGCGATCTGCTCATCAGCCCCGTCCGTCTCAGCCCTAGCGGCAGCGCTCATCTCTGCATGAGTCTCGACTGCACCATCTCCAAGCTCTATGCTCATCTTAACACCGCCTTCACCGCCTCCAGCCAGCCCCGTCCCTGCTGCGCTAGTCTCTCCTTGACCGCTGGCACTGACTGCATGCAGCTCCAGCGCCTTGGCCACGGCATCGGCAATAGATTCTACGCGGTTAACACCAAAGCCAATAGCCCCGGAACCGCCGATGCCTTTAAGGTGCTTGATGAGCAGCTCCACCTTGTTGCCATGATCCCCATAGCGCAGAAACAGAGAGCATACGCGCCCTAGAGCTTCCGCCATGGCAAATACATCAGAGCCTGCTTTGCCGACATTCAGAAAGATTTCTCCCGGGATACCATTCAAATCATTGATGGTAATATACGCCATGCCGAAAGGCGTGTTCATCTTGTAAGTAGCACCGCGCAGTACGGCAGGACGTCTCTTATACTGCTGATCCAGACTGCTTTTTCCACCGGCTGTTCCTGCCCCTGCTGATCCACCATGGTCCTCCTCCGTCCCCCTTGAGGCCCCCGGCTCCGGAGAAACAACCTGCTCCCTCAATTCCGCATCCGGTCCGTCCCCTGCGGACTGTGCCGATGTTTCCTTCACAGACAGGTCCTGCTCCTTCTTCTCTGTTTGCAGCACCTGCACATCCCGGCTGCCGTCCCGATAAATGGTCACACCCTTGCAGCCCAGGTCAAAGGCAAGCTCATACAACCGCTTCGTATCCTCGATCGTAAAATCTGCCGGACAGTTCGCCGTTTTGGAGATTGAGCTGTCCACCCAGCGCTGAATGGCGGCCTGTGCCACAATATGATCCTCCGCCGACAGCTCCATCGCCGTCACGTAATAGCTCGGCAGCTCTTCCCCCGGATGGCTGTCCAGATATTCCTGAGCTATGGGCACGAGCTGCTCATCATAGCCTAGGCGGCTTTGGCGAAAATATTTGAATGCAAAGTAGGGCTCAATGCCTGTCGAGGTACCCACCATCGTGCCCGTGCTGCCCGTCGGCGCCTGTGTAATGACCGTTACGTTTCGGATGCCTTTGCTGCGAACGGCTTCGCCTACCTCCGGATAGACCTCAACGATATTTTTCATAAAGCCGCTCTGCAGATACAGCTCTGCATCAAAAGCCTTAAACGAGCCTTTCTCCATCGCAATATCTGCGGATGCCAGATAAGCCTCACGGGCGATAAAGCCATATAGCTTGTCCAGGAATTCCAGCGATTCCGGGCTGCCATAACGAATTTTCAGCTTGATCATCAGCTCCGCCAAGCCCATCGTGCCCAGGCCGATCCGGCGTTCCTTTTTTTGATTCTCTTCATTTTCCGGGAAATGATACGGCGTCGTATCGATTACATTATCAAGAAAACGTACCGACCAGCGGGTCGTCTCCGCCAGCTCCTCCCAGGCAACGTCCTGCTTGCAGTCATCGTAAAACCTGGATAAGTTTATGGCCGATAAATTGCATACACCCCAGCCTGGCAGTCCCTGCTCTCCGCACGGATTAGTACAGATAATAGGGTTAAAATACCAGCTGTTCGACATCTGGTTGTAATATTCCATAAACACGACACCCGGCTCTGCCGATTTCCATGCCGATTCCACAATCGTATGCCAGATTTCGCGAGCCTTGACGGTTTTGTAAGGAATGACCTTATGACCGGCTGATTTCCAGGCATCCAGATCTCCGTTCCAGCTCTCGTCGTACGCCGCGTCGCGGGTGTCCGGAAATACCAGCTCCCACGATGCATCCTCCTTGACCGCCTTCATAAAGGCATTGCTGACACAGACCGAAAGATTCGCATTGGTCACTTCGCCCATCTTCTGCTTAACCGTAATAAAATCCAGCACATCGGGATGCCAGTCATTCATCATCAGCATCAGGGCCCCCCGGCGGCTCCCGCCCTGCTCAATCAGGCCCGTGGTGTAGCTGAACAGCCCACCCCACGACACGGCACCACTGGAGGCGCCGTTTACGCCGCGAACAAGAGCGCGGCGAGGGCGAAGGGAAGACAGATTGATGCCAACCCCGCCGCCACGGGACATGATCTCCGTCATTTCGCCCAGCGTTTTCATAATGCCGCCTCGGCTGTCCTGCGGGGAAGGGATCACATAGCAGTTAAAGAGCGTCAGCTCATCGCTTGCACCCGCCCCGGCTGCAATACGCCCCCCTGGAACTAGCTTCCAGCCATCCAGAATATGCCGGAATCTACGCTTCCATTCCTGCTGCAGCGCCGCTGTAGGCTCTGCTGACGCCATCGCGCCCGCCAGCCGATCCCACATTTCTTCCGGTGTACTCTCCACCGTCAAGGTCAGCTTTTCTGCCTCTGTAGTGACAAGCTCTCCCGAGCGAGTCTTCACCGTAACGTGATCTCCTTCCCGCTCAACAATCTCACCGACCTCCTTGGCGGGAAATTTAGGATCGTCCTTCGTCAGCACGAGAACCACATCCCCCACCTTGGCCTGCTGGACATCGCTATTTTTCCAGGCGTATCGGTCCAGAAAAATCTTCTCGCTAAGCCCCTCCAGCCTGTGCACCCTTTTACCCTTCATTCTCAACGACCTCCTTCATCAATGAATGGATCAGCACCTTATAATGACAGTCTCTGGTTATGAAGCTTCTTTTTTTCGTCCATACTACTTTTACACCGCATGCCCGGACACTTAAATCAAAAGGAGGAGATTCACCTGAACTCATCGTCATCGGACTCCAGCCATATTATTACGGATCAGCGCATCCCTGTTCCCCTTCACCTAGACCGAACCTGGCTTCATGACCTGCACAGCCGCTTGGACAAAGGCGGTCCCTGGGGAGATTACGCACTGTCCCGCTTAGCGCTGCAGGGTGAAGAGGCCTCCCTGGTCACGAGCTTTGAGGAATTACAGTGCCTGAAGCAGATCGGGAGCCTATCTCCTCTTCCCCACCAGATCGATACAGCTCAAAAGGTATTGTTCCAAATGTCCGGACGGGCCATTCTTGCCGATGAGGTAGGACTGGGCAAGACGATCGAAGCCGGCCTGATTCTAAAAGAATATATGATCCGCGGCCTCGTCTCCAAGGTGCTCATTCTCGTCCCGGCCTCCCTCGTGCTGCAATGGGTGCGGGAGCTCAACTCCAAGTTCGGCATTCCGGCCATCGCCCAGAAAAAAGCCTACTCCTGGGGCAATGACATCGTCGTCGCCTCTATGGACACTGCCAAGCGGGAGCCCCATCAGAACCTGTTACTCAATGAGGAATATGACATGCTGATCATTGATGAGGCGCACAAGCTGAAGAACAAGAAGACGACCAACTATCAATTTATTCAGAAGCTGCGTAAAAAATATTGCCTGCTCCTCACCGCTACACCCGTGCAAAATGATCTCAGCGAGCTGTTTAACCTGATTACCCTGCTCAAGCCGGGCCAGCTCGGCCGCCAGGGCGAATTCTCGGCCAACTTTGTCGTGGATAAGCGCCGACCGAAGAATCAGGAGCAGCTGAAGGACGAGCTGGCCAAGGTCATGATCCGCAATCGCCGGGGAGAGGGGCCGGTACAATTCACCAAACGATCGGTGCGTAATGCACTGCTCCAGCTCTCTGATGACGAGCAGACACTCTATGACGGAGTTACGTCATTTGTGAAGGATCAGTATCAGGCAGCCGGGGGTAATATGAGCAGCATGCTGTCACTCGTCACCCTGCAGCGGGAGGTGTGCAGCAGCCGCGATGCCGTCTTTGTCACCCTCGTGAACCTGGCTAAGAAGCTGCCCGAGGATTCTCCTGTCCGCGACCGGATCTGGGATCTGGTTCATTTGATTAAAGCCGTTAAAGCCAACACCAAAGCAGAGAAAGCGATCGAGCTCATCCAGGGCATGAATGAAAAAGTAATCGTCTTTACCGAATACCGGGCAACACAGGAGTATTTACTGAACTATTTCCGCGATCACGGGCTGACCTCCGTTCCTTATCGGGGAGGCATGAACCGCGGTAAAAAAGACTGGATGATGGACCTGTTCCGGGGCAAGGCCCAGGTTATGATCGCCACAGAAGCCGGCGGTGAAGGCATCAACCTGCAATTTTGCCACCATATGATTAATTTTGATCTGCCGTGGAATCCCATGCGGGTGGAGCAGCGGATCGGACGCGTCCACCGCCTCGGTCAGCAGAACGATGTTCACATTCATAACCTGTCCACCAAGGGCACGATTGAAGAGCATATCCTGAGCCTGCTGCATGAGAAGATCAACATGTTCGAGCTGGTCATCGGCGGACTGGATGTGATTCTGGAGCGGCTGGAGAAGAAGGAATCTATCGAGAAAAGCCTGTACAAAATCATGCTGGAATCAAGCAGCGATGACGAAATCCGCCATAAGCTGGGCTCTTTGGGAGATTCACTGCATCAGCTCAAGGAAGAGCTGGAATTACAGACACCCACGAACATCCTACGAGAAGAGGAGGCCTGAATATGAGCCTGTCCCCGCAGCAGATTCAGCAGCATGTTTCCGTATATTTAGATGCTACACAGTGTAAGGTGCTGGAGCGGTCTCCCCAGCATGTAACCGTAAAGCTGTCCCCTCAGGCGGATAAAATGCTGACGAACCGCCCCTATTATTGGGGCTTTATCGAGCGAACCGGTGCGCCGGCCGAGACATTATCCTTCACCTTTGTGTTTGATCCCGAAGCTTACGAAGCACAGCTTGAAGCCAAAGCCCGCGCTGATCAGACTTCTGGCTCTGGAGCCTCTGCTGCTCTTACTCAAGACCCTTTACTGTCCCGCTATTACGGAAGTGCTCCTGTTCCTATGCTTCCCGTGCTGGGGCCGGGGCGAATCCAGCGGGAGGATGTGACCTTCGGCAGCCGCCGTCTGCAGCAAATCTGGCAGGCTGCGCGCGAGGAAGGGCAGTATCTGTATCTGTTTGAGGAGCCGGAGCCGGAGGCCAGGCCCAAGACCAGATCCGCGGCATTGGAGCAATGGCTGGGCGTCTGCTTCAAGGTAGAGTTCAGCTGTGACCTCAAGCGGGAAGAGCTGCACTATGTGGCCATTTCTTTGTCCCGAAAACAGATTGTCTCCCAGTTTGACACGCAGCTGCAGGAGCGAAGCTTATCTCCACGGCTGCCGGAGTATGTGCATATACGTCCAGCGGTGCTGTCCCTTGCTGAAGGAGCGGAGCTGCTGGAGCAGCATCTGCTGGAGCAGCTGAGCGAGAGGGATTACAGCTGGGCCTCCCAGGCGGAGGTCAGGCTTGCAGAGGAGCTGCGGATCGTGGACAGCTATTACGAGGAGCTCCTGAAGGAGCCGGATGAGGAGAAGCAAAGACTCATTCAGGAGCAGCATGAGGCTCGGCGCAGTGAGATGCAGTGGCAGTATGAGCCCAAAATCTCGCTGTCCGCCATCACCTGCGGTTTGTTTCATCTGCATTCGCCGGTTCATGCGCCCTCCTGAGCCTTCTCGCTACATTTAGCCAAAATCACACCTGCTTTTGCCGCATGTCCACCGACACGATGCAGCAGTCTTTTCAGGGCTTGTCCCCTACAATGAAGCGTATATTGAAAAAGGCGGTGTAGCCCGTGCCCATCCTTTCGTTTCTATTACAAAGCTCTGTCATCAGAGCCATATGCGCCCTGCTCTCCCTCAGCTTGTGCGCGGCACCTGCAGGACATGCCAAGGAAGCCCCGGCTGTCATTAAGCCCGGGCTTCAACCGTGTGCTAGAACTCAAGTCCTTTCACCTAAGAGACTCAGCACCTTCATCAATCAGGCCGCCCTTTCCCTCGGCGTGCCTTCTGCCGTGGAGAGCTTCGCTCGCGAAAGCATTGAGCAGCTCTCGCAGCATCCGCCGTTCACAGGCTGGACAGAAGCCAGCGCTGATTACGTTCCGCTGGGGCCTGGCACCCATAGCTGGCTGGTCATGCTTCAGGAAGCGCAGGTGCCGATTGGATATCTTATCATTACCGCAGACGAAGAAGGCGGCTACATGCTGAGTGAATACGGCATCGGAAGTGATCTGCCCTACAGCCTGAACCAACTGGAAGATGCATTGACTGCTCTGGGACTCAGCCTGCCCATGGATCCCAGGATGAATCAAGGAACATCCCTTACCGTGGAAACCTTTTATGATCCCTCCAGCCCTTTCTGGAGAATCTCTTCAGCTGGCAGCCCTTCCCTGTATATCCACGGCATTACAGGCGATCTGCTGCCTAATACGGCATTCACCAGTAAGGCTCTTACTGGAGTCACAAACGAAGACGGTCATATCTCCATCGCCGCAGGCTTAGTCTCTTCTGCCTCGTCATGGGCTCCGGCAGCAGCTGCACTGGGCAAGGGCTCACCTGATCCCTATAGTAATTTGCTATGGAAGCTAGGTACACCAAGGCGCATAGTGACCGCAGAGTCGCTCCAGCCGCTGCTAATTGCACAAAGCCGCAGCGCCGTTATCTTTGACGCCGGGAAGCTGAATCCTCTTCTCGCTGGGCCGCTGTCATTGACGGGCTCACAGCTATGGTCCCGTGACAATCAAGTGATGATGTACATAGCTGCTTCTCATCATGGCATCCGGCTTCAACGCTATTTGCCTTCTGAAATTCTGATCGGACATGGACAATTCTATGTTCAGGCTCAAGGGACCGTACCTTCACTAAGCTTGGGCAGTCCCTGACTAGCCATCTCAAAGCGCCAACTCCGGCAGCAGATCACTTTAGCCTGGACGTTAGCGACGCCGGCGCTTGCGGGTTTTTTCCACCACATCCTCTTTCCAAAGAGACATTGAAAATGGCAGCATCCCGAACCAGCGGGTGCTCCAGGGCTCCTTCGCCATCCTTCTGCGCCGTTCTTCTTTGGGCGTTCCCATATAGCTGACGACGCGCTGTGTAATATATTTTATTAAATCATCACTACTGGCCATTATGACACCTCCTCCTTGAGAATAAAGCGTGTTCTTTCTTCTACAGGATGCACGGAACGCCTCCATTCTAGACCTTTAAGGCATGATATACCGGATAATGCGCATCCTAGGAGCAGATGATTATGAAGGAAGGCAGGTGCTCCTTGAATGCGTAAATTCAATCTAAAAGCTCTTCTGAGCCTGTGGGCGGCTCTTGTTGTACTGCTGGGACTGCTGCCGTCAGACTGCTGGGCTTCATCGCCTCAAACTTCAAAAACTTTAAAGCAGCCTCATTCTTCCGAAGACAGCAGCAGCCAAATACAGCAGCATCCGTTCATGCACCGTGCGGTGCTTATTGATGTCGGACACGGAGGGATCGACGGCGGCACCTCATTCCAAGGTTTATTGGAAAAAGATATCAATCTCGCCATTTCCCGAAGATTGTATATGCTGCTTCGCAGTGAAGGAATCCCTGCGGTACTGAACCGGGATCAGGATTATGCGCTTAGCGACGATAATCGCTGGCATGCCAGCCGCTCCAGGCATCAGCGGGATCTGTCCCAGCGAAAGCAGCTGAGCCATGAAATTCCGACCGCGATGATTGTCAGCATCCATGTGAATTGGGCCAAGAACAGCTCCAGAAGCGGCGGGATCGTTCTCCATCAGCCTGAGGGCCGCAGCACGCTGCTAGCCGGCTGTATTCAGCGGCAATTTAATGAGCTCTACCAGCTTCAGCACACCTTTACAGTCGGCAAGCCCTTTTACCTGCTGAAGCTGTCCGAGGTTCCCGCTGTCATTGTCGAAACCGGATTTATCAGCCATCCATCAGACCGCCAAAAGCTGACCAGCCGGAAAGGGCAGGTTGAAATTTCGGAGGCGATAGTTAAAGGCATTATCAGCTATCTAACCATGTATGAATAATTGGTTATTCATACATGGTTTTGTTATACAAATCCATTATGTGTGCCTAAAAATGATTTTATGTGATTTATTATGACATTTTATAATGAAATTCGTGATTTTTCCCTGAATTCTCTCTTTTATTTCCCAAAATTTATGGTAGTATAACTAACATATAGGATCATAAAAAGTACCATCGGGATCAGGGGGAGATCACCATGTTTGAGGGACTGAGAGTAAAGGAAGGCTTTCCGTTATGGAGATCCTGGCGCTTAAACCGCCACATGCAGAAGGATGTCGAGCACATTTTTGAGGGCATTGCGGAGAACCGCAAGGATTTGCTGATGTCCTGGACGACAGAGTACTGGGGGCATCTGGAGCGTCTGCAGCACGTGATGCAAGAATCCTTTACGGCTTCCGATGCAACCGCGAATGCCAGGAGCGGCCATAGCAAGCCCGAGCACTGGAGCTCTTTGTTGGGACAGGTCTATACCCGGGCGGCCGATTTTACAGAGCTGTTTATACTGGACCCTCAGGGACAAGTGCAATACTCCACGCATGCGGATCATATTGGCACTTGTTATGCTGCAGGAAGCTTTATCGGGGACGCTGTTCAGTATGCGCAGAATACGGCTGAAGGCCGGATGCTGCTAGGTCCTTACGCAGATTCCAGGACGCAGGGGCTGGGAGCGAGAAGCTCTTCTTTTCACGACGCCATGACGCTGCTGTTCATTCAGGTCATGCTGCATGAAGGGACATGTACCGGAATGATATGCGGCAGAGTACCGAATGACGTCATCGGAGACCTGATCCAGCGTGAATCGGGTCATGTCTATCCTGACTCCGGAGATAATTACATATTTATGGCGAAGCCCAGCTATCATAAGCAGATTCTTCCTGGTACCGCATTATCACGCAGCCGTTTCGAGGATCGGACCTTTACACACGGAGAGAACCTGAAGGACGGCGTTCACACGGAATACGGGACGGTCACAGTTAAGCACCACACAGAGCTGGAGCTTATATTCAGTGATCCCGCCACAGGCAGTCTGCATCCCGGTGTGGCCGGAACGATACAGAACGGGAGTAATTTATTTGTGGCTTATCCCGGATATCCCGACTATCGGCATATTCCCGTGATCGGTAAGGGAGTCACCTTTCAGCTCCCGCATTGTCCGGATGTATGGGGCATGATGTGTGAAGGAGACTTCGAAGAGGTATACCGGATTCGCAGCCTTGGCTTTCGGATGTTCAAGTCCCAGCTTATGTCATCTCTTGTCCTTGCGACACTAGTGTTCGGCATATTGTTTGCGGCTGCCTCCTTTACTTCTCCTCTCATCACGGCCTTCAGCGGCGGAGCCCTTTGCCTGATCTTCGGATTGGTAAGCTTCTTATGGCTCCGATCCCGTGAAATTAGCCGCGTAAGTGACCAAATGTCTGATTTGACCCGCTTCATTCGTATGAACGCCGAAGGACGGGGTGATCTGACTCAGCGGCTGGACCCCGGGCATTTTCAAGATGAAACACGGGAGCTGGCCAAATGGATCAATAATATGATCGACTCGCTGGAAGGAATTATGATGCAGGTCAAATGGACAGCCAGCGACGTTTCCGCCAGCCAGCAGACGATGCAGGATACTACCTCACTGACCGTTACCTCCGCAGAAAGGGTAAGCGGGAATGTACATGAGATGATTCGCAGCATGCGGATGCAGCTGCAGGACATTGATATTGCCCGAGAGAGCACCGAGAATATGAAGGAAGTTTTGCTGGAGCTGGAACGTCAGGCTCACGAGCAGATCGAAGTGGCACGCAGCGAGGTTCGGGGCATCGGCGACAAGATGTCTCATATCTCCACCCGAGTGGAAGAGAGCAATCAGAGCATCCGCGCTTTCGTGGAAACGGTTCAGGAAATTCGAAATGTACTGCATGCCATTGAGCAAATCTCTTCACAGACGCAGCTCCTTGCGCTAAATGCATCCATTGAAGCTGCACGGGTAGGCGAGCATGGACAGGGCTTTGCTGTCGTCGCCTCGGAAATACGCAAGCTAGCCGAGCTCACGAGCAAATCCACGGACGAGGTGAATGAGATTATCCGGCATATTTACCAGGACACCGAGAAAGCCTTCCGCTCAATGGAAGACGGAAGCCGTGTCATCCGTGAAGGAACACGCCTGGTTGCCGCAGCCTCTGAGCTGCTCTCTTCAGCGGCGGCCGAGGATCAACGGAAGCACCAGGCGGTGGACGAGGTGGTCAGCCTGATGGAGAAAATCGCTCTAGTAAGCAAAGAGAACCGCAAGATCTCCAAGGATGTCGAGCACAAAATGCAGGCTTTAACCTCCGACATTCAGAGTGTCCGGCACACCTCGGGCAGCGTGGAGGCCATCGCCCATTCCATGCAGCAGCTCGTGAGCCAGTTCAAGCTGACAGAGTCACGCATTCGATAATCCATGCAGCAGCGCAGAACTTCATTCTGTGCTGCTGCTTTCTTTTGTTCTCTCTTCTACCTTACCGGCAATACATCTCTGCTCCAGCCGGTGCTCTCCAGCACGAGCTGTGAGATGCCGATAAATTCGACTCCTTGCCGCTGAAGCTCTGCAACGCTGTCACTCAGCCCCTCGGCCGTAATGAGCCCGTCAATCCCGACATGTCCGATGGTGACACAGTATTGATGCTTAGCACCATATTCAGAAGCCAGCTTGAGCTGCTTGACAACATGCGCTTTGGTATGGATATCATCCAGAAAAAGATGGTTGCTTATATCCGGCAGCCCCTTTTCAACAGCCAGCCGTCCGGCGACCGAGCGGTAATTCGTTTTACTGTCCACAAAAAACAACCCATGCTCCCGGCAAACCTCCAGCACCACCGACATGATCCGTTCATCTCCGGTAATCCTGGAGCCCATATGATTGTTCATGCCGACAGCATGCGGAACCCCCTGTATGGCTGCCTCCAGCGTCTGACGAATCTCCTGATGACTCATGCTGGTCGTGATGGCTCCCGGACCTAGCCAGCTTGCCTTGCCTTGCCTGGGCTCCATCGGCATATGAATGATGACATCATGACCCGCTGCATGGGCGCGTTCCGCATCTTCACGGCTTGTGCTCAGAAACGGCATCACCGCTGCCGTGATCTTGACCGGAAGCTGCAGCATCTCCTCGGTCCCCTTCTGGCCGCTGCCAAAATCGTCGATAATAATGGACACCTTTCCAGGCCGAAGCATTTCTTCCTCACCCTGCAAGAAGCCCTCCGCACTCACCCCCACAGTACCTGTCCAGCTTAACATTCCAAGAATCCATAACCACAATATAAGCTTGTTCATCACCTGCATCTCCTTCCACGTGCACCCATCCGGATTTGAATTAACATGTCCAGCGGAAAGACCCTTTATGTACCTGGCGGTGAAGAAACGCAGGCTACATTTTGAATAGCTTTACGGCAAAAAAAAAGAATGCGGAACATAAAACGCGCTCACCCGGCAGCGAGCAGAAAAGGCGGCATCAGACGGCGAATGATGAAGATCGACCAAAACCACGAAACGGCTGGCCTCATGAATCTGGTCGTCATGCCTTTTGATTTTTTGCTCCCCATTCACATAACTCTTCCAAAACGGGTAATAGTGTTTCCGCTTTATCTGTGAGACTGTACTCGACTTTAGGGGGAATTTGAGGATACTCTTTTCGTTTCACCATACCATCTGCTTCCAATTCTTTAAGTTGTGAACTCAATGTTTTATAAGTAATAGCTCCTATCTGTCTTTTCAGATCATTAAAACGAACCGATTGGTTTTCTGCTAGGAGGTAAATGATAACCATTTTCCATTTACCACCAATAACTGATAATGTATAACCAAAAGGTGTATCTTTAATATTTTTAACTTTACCTTTGTATTCCTCCATACTCATATGTACACTATCCTTTCTGATAGTACCTATCAATAAAGTGCGTACTATTTTTTTTATGTACTTTCATTCTATACTAACCTTAATTTAAGTAAAGGAGAGAAAAAAATGACTATTGTCAAAACCTACAATCACGATCTTTGGGATCACGGAATATCCCAGGGATACTCCGTAAACGGAACGATCTACATTTCAGGACAATTTTCCCACGACACAGCTGGCACGTTACTTGGCGAAGGCGATATCGTGGCACAGACCCAGCAAACTCTGGAAAATATGGATCGCTTGCTGGCGGGATTTGATGTCACGAGGTCGAACCTCGCTTATGTGGAGATCTATTTGACAAACGCTCAAGAACATTCCGAGCCGGTCATCCGTCTGTTCAAGGAATACGTAGGACAACACCGACCTGCCGGCAGTCTCATCGGCGTGACATATCTTGCGTTCCCTGAGCAATTGATTGAAATTAGCGCCGTAGCACACGGTCACTAACTCGACTACCGCGGTCGGCGCAGCAGGGACGGTCGGGCTTCGGATAGGCGCGACCGCTATTCGCGCAAAACAGAAGGATATCGCCAAGTAAAACCAAATGATACCGTATCTACACATTCCACCATCTTTTCCGTCATTCTGCGATAATCTCAGACGCTGATTTTCTGTTATGCAAGTTCCAGTAATATTCGATCGCCAACACAATTACATTCTCATTTGAAGTAAGATAGCGTAATAGACCGCCTTTTTTTACAAAGGCGGTTGTATTTCTTATTGCTAAAAAGGAGTTAACCAAGACCAAGTGATAGGAACGGGAATTTTCGTTCATTCGGCGGTAGTAATCGATTGTGCCGGGAAGTTCTTGTGTATTGCACGGGTATTCATCAAGGAGGACTATTCGGGGTTTAGTCTGGCCTATTTGCGATTGGATCAGTTCCAGCAATTTGTTTTTGTCGAATTTATCAGCAAAGAGCAGCGCCCCATACAATTGCAGGTTCACATATTCCGATTGGGTGCCGTACGTATTTGTAATGGCGTTTTTCCATTAAGGCCAGCAATTCATAGCCGTGAGCGTCGGGATTTTGGATGAGTAAGCCAAGGATGAGTAAGGGAATCAAGGCTGCATCACCTTCGCCATCAGCGCCTAGAATTCTGTGTACTAAAACCGGCGCCAGGTGAAGCCGTTCCTGGAGTAAAGTTGTTGTGCCAACAGTTTATACTAGTGGATGTGGTATATAAAGTTCTTCTAAACGGGTAATTTCTTCAGAAGTCAATTTAACCGACAACGCTGAAACCGCATCTTCCAGATGGCTGATTTTCGTCGAACCCACAATCGGCGCGGTAACCTCTTCTTTTTGTAGCAACCACGCGAGTGCAATTTGCGCACGCGAAATTCCCCGGTTAGCAGCAATTTCTCTAACTCTTTCAGCGACTTTGCGATCTGCCTCTTCCGTTTTACTAAACAATGCCTTTGCTACCTGGTCCTTCTCTGATCGCGCGGTCTGCTCATTCCAATCCCGTGTTAACCGGCCTGCTGCCAAAGGCAGGTAAGGAGTAACGCCAACTCCCTCGTCACTGCAAAGGGGGAGCATTTCTCGTTCTTCTTCCCGATAGAGCAGGTTTAATCGATTTTCCATGGAAACGAACCGTGTCCAACCGTTGCGCTCTGCGACATGCTGAGCTTTCGCAAACTGCCATGCCAGCATGGAGGATGCACCAATGTATCTGACCTTGCCCGCCTTAACTAAAGCGTGAAGAGCCTCCATGGTCTCCTCAATTGGCGTATTAGGATCCCATCGATGAATCTGGTATAAATCGACATAGTCTGTTCCGAGTCGTCTTAGGCTGTTATCAATTTCGATCATGATAGCTTTACGGGAAAGTCCCATTGCATTGGGACCTTTGCGCATCGGAACAAATACCTTTGTTGCTATGACGACTTCGTCCCGATGTGCAAATTCCTTTAAGGCACGACCGAGAATTTCTTCACTTGTTCCGTCGGAATACATGTTGGCCGTACTGAAAAAGTTGATGCCTGATTCGAGCGCCTTCTTAATAATCGGTCTGCTTTGCTCCTCATCCAGAGACCATGGGGTATTGCCGCGTTCAGGGACCCCAAAGCTCATGGTTCCAAGGCTTAACCGCGAAACATCCAAGCCGCTGCGTCCAAGTTTTACATATTCCATTTGTTAATACACTCCTTAAGTATATTTTATCCAAGCCTTCACATTGTCTACACCTATCTCGGTGTGCCAGTGGCTCGAGACTACATCACCACGGGAGTTGGCGTCTTTCGTTTGAGAATGTACCCGTCGGACCGTCCCCGTCGAGGAGCGCAAGGCGCATGGGATGTCGCGCGGCTTGCTCGACGGTGCCTGTGCCCTCAAAGTTGTTGAGATCCGTCGCGGTGAAGCCCGGGCATACCGCATTGACCTTAATGGGCGCCCTGACTTCCCGACCTCCTCGAGAGCCCTGCCCGGCTGACCCGTGTGCGATATACCCGCATTGTTCACAAGCACATCGAGCCGACTGAGTTCGCTGCGGATGTACTCTGCCGCGGCGGAGATCGAATCCTGATTTGTAACGTCGAGTTGGAGGATGCGGGAATCTGCTCCGACGCTCTTCGCGGCCGTCTCCCCTTTCTAGTGGATTTAATGCTCAATTTTGTATTGCAAATTAAGGTTGATACTTCAACTTTAAAGTCGCCAGTTTCCTCTCAAGTTGACGTGTCAACCTAAGTGTAGATTACTACCTTGTGGTTGACATGTCAACAATGATATTATACTTTCATGGATACTAACAAAATAATCGAAGATGAAATGAAAATATGGAATATGTGGAAAGGCTCCTTTAAGCGAATTTTCGGTCGCGTCGTTAAGGAGCTTTCTGAACATACAGGACTATCAGAAGGAGACTTTGGAATATTAGACCGGCTAGTCCAATTTGGAGATGGCAAGCTTCGCCAACAGGAACTAGCCGACTCGATGAACTGGGATAAGAGCAGATTATCCCATCATTTGTCGCGAATGGAAAAACGGGGCCTTGTTATAAGAAGTCCATTAGATACCGAACGAGGTGTCCAGGTCATCATTACTTCTGCCGGAAAAGCTGCTTTAGATGAAGCTCTGCCCATCGTCTCAATGGCAATACGCAAGTATTTTTTGGATCAATTAACCGAGCAAGACATTGAATCAATTACGAAGCTGGCAGAAAGAACGAAAAACGACCCTAGCCTCCGGTAAGCCTAGTTAATCACTTTTCTGGGAGCTGTCCATGCTGTGCTGTATAGTCGAATACTACAAGAAACTGAACCGGCCCTCCCCTTTATCTGTGCCCCCCAGAAACACGCAGCAGCCTATTTGATTCGGCTTTTTCGACAGTCGCGGGTAGCTCATCTTCTTCTTTACCACTACCGATGATACGGTTCTCCGTACTGTCTGAAACGGCAAACTTCAGGGTTATCCTTTGCAGGAGGGCCCTGAGGTTGGTTACCATTTTCAATTATCATACCCGTGAACACCCAAAAGGTTACTCGGCGAATACCATTTACAGAGATATAGACTCCTTTAGAAAATCCCTTTAACGCTTTCCGTTTGATTCTCTGGTTTCACATTGATCACGGCCATTTCATTCGCTTCCACGTTCGATTCATTCTGAACTTCATCTGCATTAAGATGATACAGCTTTTTAAGGCTGTTCTTATCCCCTTTTTCCATTAAAAAAACACAGGAGGTCAGATTGAAAACTTTTTGCAGTAAAACTAAGCTCACGATTTTTATGAACAATTAGACCATGCGAAAAACTCATCGTGGAACTAAAAGGAAGTAGCTTTAGTGTACCAGTCTTTAGTTCGTTGCTGATAGCTATTTCAGGGACTAAGGCAAAACCTTTTCCACAGCTTACATATTGTTTTATCATCTCAAGACTTGGTAGCTCTAACGCATCTTTAACGATAATCCCGGCATTATTCAAAACATCTACAGCAGTCGTATGATACAAACAAGAGGTACCGTTACTTATAAAAAGCTCGTCATTTAGAATGTGGACTCCCGCGTTTTCCACCCTCCGAGCTATATCCTCAGACGCAGCAAAAACAATGGTCTCATCCATAATTGGATAAAAAAGAATATCATGCCGATTCGGATTTTGAGGAACAATTCCAAAATCTAGCTCATAATCCAATATACCTTTTAGGATGTCTCGATGCGACCCTTGTTCAATACGCAAATTTACGTTCGGAGAGTTTCTCGTGTATTCCTGAACAAAGGGAAGCATTCGTGTAAGAAAAAAGGATTCCTGTGTTCTAATACGTATTGTTCCGCATGGCTGATCCAGTTCATTCATACTTTCTTTAAGGGATTGACTTAAGTGAACATACTGATAAGCATATTTGGCAAATATCTTTCCCGCTTCCGTAGGTTCTATCCCTCGGGGATATCGATGAAACAATTTTTGTCCGCTAATTTTTTCTAACTGTTGGATATGAGTGGTTACAGTGGACTGAACATAACCCGAGCGATCCGCAGCTCGACTGAAACTTTTTTCTTCAAGCAAAGCAATAAACGCCAGAAAAAAAACGACCTTCTAGTAAATCTATCACATCGATCACCTTTCTATATTTCAATTCGAAATAGCAGATATTCAATTTATTCGTTAGTAAAATATATGCTTTTATTATACGATTACTTTAATAAATGAAGATTAGTTATCATCAGCAAATCGTTGGAGATGTCGAAGTTTTTTATCGCGAAGCCGGCCCTAAAGACGGTCAAGTTATTTTATTATTACACGGGTTTCCATCTTCAAGTCATATGTTTCGCGACCTAATTCCCAAACTGGCAGAACAATACCGTGTCATTGCCCCTGATCTCCCTGGATTCGGTCATACAATAACTCCGCCCCGCAGTCAATTTAACTTCACATTTAACAGTCTGTTCCAAGTTATTGAAGGTTTTACTGAAGCTTTAGGTCTCAAACAGTATGTACTTTATGTGTTTGATTACGGTGCGCCTGTTGGTTATCGTTTGGCAGTGGCTCACCCGGAAAGAGTTCAAGCAATTATTAGTCAGAATGGTAACGCTTATACTGAGGGATTTAGTGACGCGTGGGGATCCTGGGAGACGTATTGGCACTCTCCGACACCTGAAAATCGTGAAGCATGTCGCAATTCCTTGACCCCTGAGACCATACGTAACTTTCAGTATCTACATGGAGCTGAGGCCAGCCTTGTTTCACCAGACGGGTATTCCTTGGATATTGCTTTCATGTCGCGCCCAGAAGCTGAAGAAATCCAACTGGACTTGATTCTTGATTATAGAACCAATGTGGATATTTATCCTTACTTTCAGGCTTATTTCCGTAAGTATCAACCTAAACTTTTAGCTGTATGGGGTAAAAATGATCCTGCCTTCCTCGCTGCTGGAGCTGAGGCTTATAAGCGTGATATTCCATCTGCGGAAGTCCATTTACTTGATACTGGGCATTTTGCTCTCGAAACACATGCTAAAGAGATCAGTGAGCTAATTCAACAATTCTTAAAAAAATGTTAATAACAAACTAAAAGGCTGACGACCGAGACATAGTGTCGGAGCATGTTCCAGCTATTTAGGGACCTGCTTCCGACATTTTTTGTTCCTACTTGGTGTGTAGCTCAAAGTGCATTTCACAATTTCTCGCTAGGTGATCGAATCAAACCTGGAAAATCACTCAGCACTTTCCTCTTGTGCTCAAGCCATTATCCACGACAGCAAACATCTATGCACTTCTAGATCACAGTTCAAATGTTTCATCTGTACAGGTCATGAGCAGCACCTTGCAAATCCCAATTATGCAAAAAGCTCCTGAATCGTCGCAAGGACAATTCCAAGAGCTCGTTAATTGTTAAGGTGATGCGGTCGAGAGGACTCGAACCTCCACGGGGGTTAGCCCACACGGACCTGAACCGTGCGCGTCTGCCAATTCCGCCACGACCGCAAATTGTGTTTGTGTCACCATCATGATCCATATCGCGGCGACAAGATATATCTTATCATGCTAGCTATATCGTGTCAACACCTTTTAAAAGCTTGATTAAATCTCAGACTTTCGGTTAAAATAAGAACATAAGTTCGTACTTTAATCCTACATTTGAGGTGATCGTCATGGCTGTATCGGGAATGAGTACTGAAGACCGTTCACTGATCAGGAGCTATATGCTGCTTCGATTCACGCACCGCGTGTTTGAACGGGACTGCCGGATTATTCAGGAGAGCGGCGTCTTTAAGACCCCCGAGCTTTATGTGGAGCTCGTCGGCAATGGCGCCAAGAAGACCGCTCTAATGCTAAAGGAAATCAAGCTCCAATTTGCTACCCGTACAATCAAGATCATCGAAATCACCCGAAGTGCTGACGGTGTTCAGGCCCGTTATGCTTGCCGGGGATATATCGGTACTCTTCAAATTCTGTGGCCCTGTTTCCAGCAGGAGGTCATGTCCCGCATGCGGGCTTACCTTGGCCTGCATCTTCCTGAAGCGCCGCAGGCGGAAGCCGAAATTTCTGCTGCGCCTGCCTGTCCCTTGCCTTGAAGTGCATTAGCATATAGATATACGTAAAGAACCGCCTGACAGGCAGCAGGGCTGCAATACAGACGGTTCCTTGGCGTGCTTGCACCTTGAGAAGATTGGTCACTCTGCGCTATTGCAGATTGGCCTGAACTCTCATCAAGCCCTGTGACATAGCATGTCCTGCACTGGCAGCCGAGGCCACGGCAGCAGCCTCCATAATCTGGGCATCACTAGCCCCTTTCGACCTTGCCTCTTCCATATGGTAATACGTACAAAGCTCGTTGTTCGCGAACATGGCGATCCCCAGCGCGATCAGCTGCTTTGTTTTTTCATCCAGCTCCCCATCCTGAAAGCAGACCCCGGTGAAGTGATGATAAGACTCTGCAATGGCCGGCATGGCTGTTTTCAGATTGTGGATTTCATGTTTGTAGGCATTGACCTTATCACTGTGAAATTCCATCGATTTATTCCACCTCACTGTAGCTTAACTTCTCCCGTCTAGGTTGTCCCGATGGCAGAAATCTATGCTAGGCATCCAGTGGACTAATGCGCGGTTCGCTATGAAGCTGATAGCTGTAGCCGCGGCTAAGCTTGACCACCCGGCGGTTCCTGCGGCGGATAATAACATGCTCTTCATCCCAGGCGACTACAATCCCGCTCACATCATTGCTTTCCAGACCATCTCGAACGACACGCACTCGTTCCCCGGACAAACGCAGCTCATTTAACTGCTCGTCGTTAATCATACAGGCCCTCCTTTCTCATGATTAAAAAGGCCCCCGCAGGATGAATGTCATCCCGCAGGCAGCCTTCAACAATAAAGCATCATATGGAAACATCAGCCTTGTGCGGAGCATTCACTCACGCACGCACATACGCCTTAGCGCTGAGCAGGCTCGATGCTGTCATTCTTCTCAAACCAGAAATCAAGGACTGTGGATGACATAACCCGCTTCTCTACATATTCCACCTGCTGCTCTGTAAACTGCTCTCTCCAGTTATAAGAAAGCTCTTCACACATGCCAGCAATCGTCAGAAGCTCAGACCAGGCTACATAACGCTTATACCAAAAGAACTGAGGATGTTCGATCATATAGGGATAAAGGTCATCGAATTCGGTGTGCTTGCAATCCAGCGCCCGTTCAAAGTGAACCTTCGCTCCGCTCAGCTTCTCGATCAAGTAAGTTTCAGTTACCGGCTCTTTCCCCATGTTGTTGCCTCCTCTCTCTTTCCTGCTCCTACATTATAAAATAAAAACCCCGCACAGGAAAGGCATAGTTGCTATTTTAGGCACAGGTTTCACAAAATTTCCATAAAGTTTATTCATCCACGAAGGTGATTCTGCCGCCTTCCAGCGACTTGATCTGAAGCAGCGGCTCCACTTGAATGCCCTGCTCTCTCAGGGTTCTCGCCCCTGCCTGAAAGCTCTTCTCGATGACAACGCCCAATCCGACCAGCTCTGCTCCTGCCCGCTCAATAATCTTGATCAGGCCGCGGGCGGCATCCCCATTCGCGATAATATCATCAATAAATAATACCCTGTCTTCTTTACTAATAAACTGGCGGGACATCATAATGTCTGTCACAATGCCTTTCGTGAAGGAAGGCACTCGTTCGCACAGCGCATCGGGGTCCGCCAGCAGCGTCTTCTTCCGCCGGGCAAACACCATGGGCACTTCCAACGCAAGCGCTGCTGCAAAGGCAACGGAGATTCCGGAGGACTCCAAGGTCACAACCCGGGTCACACCCTGATCCCGAAACCGGGCAGCAAAAGCCTTACCCATCTCCATAATCAGGGAAGGATCCACCTGATGCGTCAATAATGCGTCCAGCTTAATCACCTGATCTGATAATACGACAGCTTCCTGTAGAACCCGCTGCTTCAACCACTCCATATCCTGACCTCCCACGCCAATAACCTTTGTCGTAAAATTACCACATTTCAAGAGCATCCGGCAAGTCTGTAAATCCCGATAGCCTGCTGAGCCCTCCATAGTCATGTCCTGCCGGGGACGGGCATACCCTGTACTAAAGCTGTATTGACAGGAAACGGAGGGCTGGCAACGTGAACAAACAGGTGCGTGTGCTTCAAATCGCTTTTACATATATCGGAACCATCGTCGGAGCAGGCTTTGCCACAGGACGGGAGATTCTTCAGTTCTTTACGCAGTACGGCTATCTCGCCGTCTTTACGATCCTTCTGTCGACCGTATTGTTTATCTTTCTCGGCTCCAAAATGATGACCCTCTCCAGAGCCATCGGAGCCGCCTCTTATGAGGACCTTAACCGGCATTTGTTCGGAGAGCGCTTCGGAAGCATGATCAGTCTGATCATGCTCATCATCCTCATTGGCGTGAACAGCATCATGCTTGCGGGTGCAGGCTCTGTGTTTATGGAGAACCTTCACTTCCATTACCAGACCGGACTGCTCATCACCATTGCCGGGTCCTTCCTTATTCTGCGCCGGGGCATGTCATCCATCCTGTACATGAACAGCCTGGTCGTACCGATGATGCTTATGATGTCGCTTCTGATCGTTACGAAGACAGCCACACTGCCGGGTGCGGACCGTTTTATAACGATGACAGGTGACCACAGCCTGCCCAGCGTCTGGCTGGCGCCACTGCTGTATACCGCGTTCAACCTGGTTATGGCTATGCCCGTGCTCGTTCCTTTGGGCAGCCAGACCGGCAGCACGAAGGTAGTACGCTTTGGAGGCATACTCGGCGGAACTGGCATCGGCCTGATGCTGATCTCGGCACATTTTGCGTTATCTGCCCGAATGCCGGGCATCAGCCAATTCGAAATTCCGATGGGAAGCATTGCCCAGCAGCTGGGCTGGTACGTACAAATCGTGTATGTGATCCTGATCTTCCTTGAAATATTCAGCACATTTGTCGCTAATATATATGGCATTACGCTGCAGCTTCAGCAGCGCACGACGCTGCACCCAAGGCTGATCACACTCACCATTATGATTATTTGTTATCTGATGAGTCAGTTTGGCTTTAGCTCGCTGCTCTCTATCCTGTACCCGCTCTTTGGCATCCTCTGTCTGTTCTGGGCAGCGCGTCTATCCCTCTTTGGCCTGTCGGCCAGCCGGAAGCTGTAGCTTACAGCGTAGCTCCGTGCTTCAAATAGAGCTTCTTCAGCTCATTGACGGATTTGGACAGAGAATAATGATTCTTGGCCTTATCCCAGGCTGAACGGGCGAGCTCATATCGAAAGAGCGGGTCAGAAATTACCTTTTCCAGCGCAATGCTGAGTGCGGCAGCATCCCCCGGAGGCACGAGCAGACCGTTTACACCGTCTTCAATCTGCTCTGCAATCCCCCCCACATCGCTTCCGATCAGAGCCAGGCAGCTGAGCGCTGCTTCAGCAAATACAGATCCAAAGGCCTCTGCCCGCGATGGAAGCACGAAAATATCGAAGAAGGGCATAAACTCCTCCGGATGCAGCGTATATCCGTAAAAAATCGTCTCCTGATAGATGTCCAGCTCCTTAGCCAGGTGCTCAAGCTCCTCCCGGCAGGGGCCATCCCCTATAATATGAAGCACATAATCATAGCCCTTGCGCTTGAGCTCTGCACAGGCGTACAGCAAAGTATCCAGTCCCTTCGCCGGAACGAGCCGGCATACCGTGATCAGCTGTGGAACAATATTTTCATGCGGGACAGGCTTGAAGCGCTTCTCATCAAATCCGTTATAGATGACGCCAATGCGCTCCGGCTCCTGCACATATGGCGCCATGTAGTGAGCAAAGGAACGGGAAACCGTCAGCACCTGTTCGCTGACAACCTCCAGCTCCCGATACAGTGACGTTAGAAACCGGTGCTCCAGTCCATTTTCCTGAATCCGTCCGTTTAGAATAAGCTCCCGTTCATAGCTGGAATGCACCGTCTGCACCAGGGGTACGTCGGGAAAAACGGTCTTCATGGCCATTCCGGCAATGGGATGATGTGCATGAATCAGGTCGTACGGCTTGAGAATCCGCAGGCGGGCCCACCATATGTAATCCATGTAGGTCTGAATATATTTTTGGACAATGAGGCTCTCACCAAACTCACGCCAGTCAAAGGTACGAAACACGGGCTCCTCCTGCCCTTTATTGCGGATTCTCTTGGGAAGCCAGAACAATTCCATCTCCCATCTGGCGGAATGAAAGCGCTCCTGAAGATATGGGATCATGGAGGAGACGCCTCCTGGCTGTTCAGGAGGGAAGAATAACGCTTGTAGCAATTTCATGGAGCATGCTCCCCTTTCTGCAAATCTCTCTCTTTTAGGCAGCCGCAGGTTGTGATACGATGAATACGAATGATTTCAGGAAAAATATCCCTTCAGGAGTGTTTCGTATTGATGGATCCTTCGGCTTTCTGGAGTAACCTTCCGTTCTCCGGCCTCACCACATTCTGCATTGCCTACGCTTCGCTCATGGTGCTGATCATGTGTACACTGATGTACCTAAGACAGCGAAAGCAGGCTTATTTGCTGATGGCGGCGGCTTTCTTTTTTATTATGACATATGAAGGACTGAACATCCATCTGTTATTATCCGGCGAGCCGCTGTTACATACACAGGATGTCTATCGCCCGCTGCAGCTGTTTTCCCTGGTTCTGCTGAACCTCGCCGTGCTGCTTCTTTACCATCGGATGCGCCGGCTGTACTACGGATTTATCTTTATATGCGGTACACTGCTGCTAATTCCGGTGCTGCTGCAGGCCCCGCCTGATTCATTCGCTTCAGTCCTGTTCTATGATGTATTGGAATGGGCTGTCATTGCTGGCTCCTTCCTATTTGTCGCCCCTTACATTCGCCAGCGGCGCAGATACATGCTCGGGCTCAGCGGGTACGCCGTCTGGGCTGGAGTGCACGGATTTCACTCTTACATCGACGCTAACCCGGACATGCTGCCTCTGCTGGATCTGCTGTCCGGTCTTCCGTTGCTATTTTATAGCGTCATCTTCTTGATGCTGTTTCAGCGAATGATTGAACAGATGCAGTCAATCTACCGCTCCTCTATTACAGATGGCTTGACGGGTTTGTACAATCGGCGATACTTCATGAAGCACCTCGAGCGCTATGTATCTCAGGGAGTGAAGGTGGCGGCGATCTTCTGCGATATTGACAACTTCAAGAAGCTGAATGATACGCAGGGCCATGCCCGCGCGGATGAAGTATTGAAGCAGGCGGCCTGTATTTTGGAGGAAGAGCTTGAAGGACGCGGCTTGGCCGGCAGGTATGGAGGCGAGGAGCTCGTAGCTCTGGTGGTGAGCCGGGGCAGTAAAGGTTCTCTCGTTGCGGAAAAGATCCGCCGGCGCATCGAAGAAGAGACGATCGTCACCGTCAGCGTCGGATATAGCTCTCTTCGCAAGGGAGTAACCGGTGAAGCGCTGATGAAGCAGGCGGACCAGGCCATGTATCACTCTAAAGCCTCCGGCAAGAATCAGGTCACGGATTTCCGCACGCTCCACAGCCGTTCGCGGACGGCGGGCGGTGCTCCCCTGGAGTTAGAAGGGTAAGCCTGGCTCCCGGAGTAGAGACAGCGAGATGGCTTAATCATACGTTCACATGAAACACAAAGAGACCGTTCTTTGGGGCGATGAGGGGTCTGGCATTCTCCCTTATGCTGCCGACAGGCGGTCTCTTTACGTTTCTATTTATACTTTGTCCATACTATACGAGACAATGCTTAAGAAGCGCGGCATGAACCCCATCCTCATTGTTGGACAGAGTGATCTCATCTGCCGCAGCCTTGACATCCACCGGCGAATTATCCATGGCAATGCCCAAGCCGGCATAGCTCAGCATCGTCACATCGTTATAATAATTTCCGATCGCGAGAATTTCCTCCCGTTTGTAGCCTCTTTGCTCCGCGAGCAGCTTGAGCGCGTTTCCTTTAGAGGCTTCCTCCTGCATCAAATCAATGAAATACTCACCGCTGCGCAGCATATTGTACACCGGTGTCCACTGGCTCCACGCCTGGAACAGGGCATCCATATCCTTGCTTTCTCCGAACGCAGTGAACTTTACAACAGGTCCATCCAGCTCTTCCCAGGCGGGCAGATTGGAAGGCATCATCAGATATTTCTCATACATATAGCGGACAGGACCTGCCAAAGCCTCCACCTGGTCCACGTACATGCCAAATGGCGTATTAATATCAAAGTGTATTCCCTGCTGACGGCAGTGCTCCATGTATGGCTTCAGGGCGTGATGATCCAGGGCGAACTGATGGACAACCTTCCGACTCTCTACCTCCACCGTTGCCGCACCGTTGTGACTGATTACATATCCCTTCAAGCCCATCTCTTCCAAAAAAGGGATCGTGTTCTGCGGTCCGCGGCCGGTGCAGAGTACAATTTCTATCCCCTGCCGGGACGCCTCCATGACCGTCTGCATGGTCTGCTCGGTCATCACATGGTTATCGTTTAACAGCGTACCGTCCACGTCCAGTGCCACTAGCTTATATGCCATACTCTCATCCCATCCTTTTTCACGTCATAATATCTCTTTTTACGTTCCATGTTATAGGGAAGCCGCCGGTTTGCCAAGAGCTTTGCAGACTGTACTGCAAAACGCAGGCTTAGTCCTGAGCTCGTCCCAGCAGCTCCAGCTCTGCAGAGGTCAGCTCCCGGTAGGTGCCAAGGGCAAGCGCTTCGTCCAGACGGAGGCTGCCCATAGAAATTCGCTTCAAGTACACGACCTTCTTACCGACGGCCTCAAACATGCGCTTGACCTGGTGGAACTTCCCTTCATGAATAGTCAGGGAAATATGGCTTTTCACCCCATCAGCCTCATCTTCCCGGGACAGAATCTTCAGCTCTGCCGGCAGCGTGGTATACCCGTCATCCAGCGTAACACCTTCTCTGAACCGGATCACATCCTCTTCATCCACATTCCCCTGTACATAGGCCTCGTAGGTCTTGGGCACATGCTTCTTGGGTGAGAGCAGCTCATGGGCGAGCTGCCCATCATTCGTAATCAGCAGGAGTCCCACTGTATCCTTATCCAGCCTTCCTACCGGGAACGGCTGCAGCCAGCGGTCATCCTGGCTCAAGAGGTCGATGACAGTCTTGTCACGCTTGTCCTCCGTGGCAGAGATTACACCCTGCGGCTTGTTCATCATCAGATACATGTACTCGCGGTAATGAACCCGTTCGCCCTGTACTTCAAGGATATCCCTATGCGGATCGACCTGCATGCCAGGGTCCTTGACCGCAGCGTTGTTGACGACAATCATGCCTTGCTTGACCATTTTTTTGATGTCGGCTCGGGAGCCCCAGCCCATATTGGACAACACCTTGTCCAGGCGCTGCGTTGATTTGCCCTTGCCCGTGCCTTTGCCTTTGCTGTTCTGCTTGGAGCTCATGCAGATGTCCACCTCCATGCTGCCGGATATTCGTTCTTCAGGATGCCGGACTGCCATTTTCCCCAGCCAGCCGAGCAGCCGTCAATCGTGACCAGGACATATCCCTTTGGCTCATCTGACGAGAAGTCAGGGCTGTGCACCCGACCGGCTGCTATTTCCAGCGTTTCCCCCTTCAAATACCTAACCGCTTCTCCGCTGTCTGAGGTCAGGTTAATAACTCGGCGTGCTTCCTCCGGCTGCAAAGCCGCAGCCAACGGGTGGGATGGCTGAAACCGTCCATGCTTGACACTGCCCACATACCAGCCAGCGCGCACCACCTTCAGTCCCTGCAGCCGCTCCTCAGGAAGCGGGGAGAGATACAGATGCTGTCCGTGAAGCCTTAAATAACCGTGATATTCCTCCCAGCTGAGGTTGTCAGAAATAAAGCGCTGGAGCAGACCCTCGGCCTCTTCCCGCCCGATCTCCGTTCCCGTGTCCTGCTTCAGCACTCGCTCTGACCCGCGTCCACCCTTGAAGCCTCGTCTTCCTCCTGGGTCCATGCCTGCGCTTGCTCCGCGCCGATGCTTAGCCTCCGGCCTGGTACTAGCGTGGATAGACTCCAGCCGTTTCTGGCGGCGCTCTCCTCCAGCCTGAAGCGTCATGGATAGCTGCCCCTTGGAGATCCCCGTCACTGGCAAGGAAAGACGGTATCCTTCCTCACGGTGCGAAGCTCCCGCCATCTCCGGTAACTCCTTGCTTAGCACAGCCATAAAATGTCCCTCCCCTTTGACACGGTGCGGCCACAGCCGCAAGGTCTTCGAGATTTCTGCCATCCATGCAGCATCGCCCGCCGCATCGGGACCGGCTTCTTCCAGGCCATGCTCTGAAAGCCACTGACTTTCTCCCTCGGAGAACCAGGGGGCTTCTGTCCCTGCTTTGGAGAGAAGGGAAAATTCAGGGTGGTGCTTCAGAAAGACGGCAATCATTCCTTCATTCTCTTCGGGAGAAAAGGTGCAGGTAGAGTATACCATCGTTCCGCCCGGAGCCAGCATACGGGCTGCCGATTCCAGAATCTCCTTCTGCATGGCGGCATACTTCCGTGGAGAATCCTCCGTCCAATGCCTCAGCATATCCTCATCCTTGCGGAACATGCCTTCGCCGGAGCAGGGAGCGTCGATCAGTATTTTGTTAAAATATTCAGGAAATGAAGCCGCAATGGCCTCTGGCGCTTCATTCAGTACAACCGCATTGCGCACGCCATAGAGCTCTATATTTTTGGCCAGCGCTTTCGTTCGTTCGGGGTGCAGATCATTGGTGACCAGATGTCCCCTCCCTGCCAGCTTGGCTGCAATCTGCGTAGATTTTCCGCCAGGCGCGGCGCATAAATCCAGCACGCGGTCACCAGGCTCTACATTCAACAGCTCTACCGGCGCCATGGCGCTCGGCTCCTGAATGTAATACATCCCGGCATGGTAATAGGGATGCAGGCCGGGACGCACGCCTTCCCCTGTATAAAAGCCGGTCTCACACCACGGAATCGGGGTCAGAGCGAATGGAGACTGCTTCTGAAATGCCTCCCGGCTAATCTTCAATGTATTGACACGGAGACCCCCAAGAGGCGTATCGTTATACGAGCTCTGAAATTGTTCGAAGTCATCTCCCAGCAGACTTTTCATTTTTGCATCGAAAGCGCTCGGTCGTTGTGGAGCCATAGCATTACCTGCCTGTTCGTTAGTTTTGTATTCATCGGCTGCAGCTTTACCTCGTTCATGAAATTGTCGAAGCCAAACAGCTTTAAATTGTACCGCAGTCCTCTTGATTATTGTATAATAAATTACGTTTCTAGGGGACATGCCCTGATTGCATGTCGATCATATAGGGGGTGAGTGTTTGAAGCGCAAGAAGAACTATATCGGCCTGTACGTATTTGCAGGCATATTGATTGTATTAATCGGTTTATTGGCTTTCCTGAACACTCAAGGCGAAGCAAGCGCGCTGTATGGCGGCAAGAAGGTAGCGGAGCTCAATCCGGCAACGAAAGCCCAGCTGGAGGATCCCAACTACCAGCAGATCATTCTTCCAGATCAGCTTAGCAAGAAGGAAGCCGCAGCAGAGAGCTATTATGTATACTTCTTCTCCTCGACCTGCCCTGCCTGCAAAGCCACAACACCGGAGCTGATGCCGCTCGCGCAGGATCTTGGCGTAACGCTGCATCAATATAATCTCCAGGAATTTCAGGAGGGCTTCAGACAGTATAATATCGAATATACGCCAACCCTTGTCTTTTTCGAGAATGGCAAAGAGAAGGATCGCCTGGTCGGGGGCATCACCACAGAGAATCTGGCCGAAGGCAACAGCGCGGAGAACTTCAAAGATTTCCTGGAGAAGCACAAAGGGAGCGTAAAGGAATAATGGCCGCTCGATCCTGGCTCGCCGCCAGTGTTCTAGCTGCGTTGCTGCTGTCCGGATGCGCTGGGGTCGGGAAGGATAATCACGATTCCCATAGCCATGGTGCCCATTCGGAGAACTATGAAATCACGGCTTCCTATGACATCATGCCGCAGCTCATTTCAGTATATACGGATAACACTCAGGCTGCCTACGGAGACGTTGGTGCTTTGAAAGAGATCCTGAAGGAAATGAAGTGCTATTGCGGCTGTATGGAGGATAATGACCATGATTCGCTGCTCCGCTGCTTCGTCGCGGACGAGCGTGAAGAAGGCATTCAATGGAGTGATCATGGTGCACTATGCGGAATCTGCCTCAGTGAGCTTCAAGATGTCAAGCGCCTGCACGGAGAAGGGAAGACCGTGGAGGAGATCCGTTCCTTCATCGATAAGAAATACCACGGCAGTACCTAAGCATTCACTATAGAATCTGAATCAGACTGTCCCGGATCGAATAAGACCGGGGCAGTTTTTGTGTTGTCAACAAAAACAGCAGCGTTCGCTCCTTCCCCGGCCGCTGCTGCCCTCGCGCTCATCTATTCAGCTCCATGCTGCTTGTGCTTCAGCTCATGCTTCGCAGAACGTTGAGGTCCTCTTCGCTGCGGTACATTGGGCTGGATCTCCGGCGCAGTCCTCTCAACCTGCTCCTGCAGGAGCGGATCGGCGATCAGAATGGTCAAATCTCGATAGGGAAACGGCTGCTCTCTGTATCGCTCCAGCTGAGCGGCATAGTGCTCAATCTCCTTATAGAGCATATCCATCCGGATGCCGAGCTCCCGATCAGCCAGCCCCGTGAGGCGGCTGACCGCGTAGCGCATCATCTTGGACGCCCCCGGGATGTTCCCATTTCGGAAATGATACAGGCTGACGGCAACCTGCAGCAGCCCCTTGTATCTGGGATCCTTATCTTTGGCCAGCCAAAGCTCCTCAAGAACCTCGTGGCATTCAAAATAATCCCGGTCCCGGTTGAAATAAATTAGATACGCAGCATACAGCGAATCATACATCCTGCTCCTCCACACCCCGCTTCGCCAGGGAGAGCAGTGCTTTCACTTCTCCAAGCAGCTCCTTGATCGCTTCTACATCCTGATCCGGATTTTGCCAGATCTCATTGAACCGCTCCTGATAGTCAATCGCCTCATTGACCAGATGATAGAAATACAGCTGATGAATTGCCTTGAGAAGCTGAGAAGTAATATTGGAATTGTCCTCAAACTGCTTCTGCGCCTCCAGAATCTCTTCCCGGATGCTGGACATTTCATTATCCAGGGTATTCGCTGCTTCTGCCGCCTTCTTCAGGCGCAGCCGAATCTCCTCAGGCAGACTCTCCCGGTATTTATAGCTCAAGGAGTGCTCAATGGTTGCCCAGAAATTCATTGCGAGCGTCCGGATCTGGATTTCAGCCAGCACATTTTTCTGTCCCAGCGCCGTCTGCACAGGATATTCCACGATCATATGGAAGCTGCGATACCCGCTTTCCTTATAGTTCGTAATGTAATCCTTCTCAAACAGCACCTTGAGATCCTTTCTTGCACGTATATAAACAGCAACCCGGCGGATATCCTCTACGAACTGACACATAATCCGGATTCCGGCGATATCCTCAATGCCGGTCTCCAGCTGATCCATAGGTACCTGCAGGCGCTTGGCCTTTTCCAGAATGCTTGAAATTTTCTTGATACGCCCTGTTACAAACTCAATCGGCGCATATTCTTCTCGTTTTTTCAGCTCTGAGCGCATGGTCTTGAATTTGACCTTCAATTCTTCAACTGCCTGCTCATAAGGCTGTAAAAATGTTCCCCAGTCTCTGCCGTCCATCGCCTAGCCTCCTGTCTTTGCCCTTAGCTTAGCGGTGCTTCGCTCCGACTGCCTCGGAAATATGCGTGTATCCATCACGCTTTAAGAGCTGCTGCAGTCCGGCATGAAGCCTCCGGTTCACCTCGGGCCCTTCGTAGATGAGCGCAGTGTAAATTTCCACCAGGCTCGCGCCCGCTTTGATCTTGTCATACGCATCCTCCGCCGTAAATATACCGCCGGAGCCAATAATAGGCAGTTTGCCTTCTGTCTGCTGATAAATCAAAGAAATGATTTCCGTAGACCGCTCCTTCAGCGGCTTGCCGCTCAAGCCTCCGGTCTCCTTCGCATTGGGATGTGACAGACCTTCCCTTGACAGCGTCGTATTACTCGCAATAATTCCGGATACCCCGCTGCGGGAGATTGTGTCTACCATAAATTCCAGTTCATCCTGACTGACGTCCGGAGCGATCTTCACGAGCACGGGCTTGCTTGTGCCATAAACCTCAGCCTGACGCCCCATCTCCTGCTTGACTGCCTCCAGAAGCGAGGAAAGCTCACTGCCATGCTGCAGACTGCGAAGGTCCGGCGTATTCGGCGAGCTGATATTAACCACAAAAAAATCTCCGTAAGGATACAGCTCACGGATACAAGTCTCATAATCCCGGTTGGCCTCTTCATTCGGCGTTGTCTTGTTCTTTCCGATATTGACGGCAATCGGAATTCGTCGCTCCTGAAGCTGCTTCAGCCTGCCGGCCATAGCCGCCGCTCCCTCATTGTTGAACCCCATCCGGTTAATGAGTGCTTCATCCTCCGGAAGCCGGAACAATCGAGGCAGCTCATTGCCGCTTTGTCCCTTCGGGGTCACCGTGCCGACCTCCATAAAGCCGAAACCGATGGAAGAGAAGCCTCTCACGGCCTTAGCGTTCTTATCCAGGCCAGCAGCGAGCCCCACCGGTGTCGGAAAGTGAATTCCCCATAAATCAACCGCCAGATCAGATGTTTCACGCACTCCGTACATGGTCCTCATCGCAGCTTCCGCTCCCGGCAGCGCCATACTCTTGGCGAGCCCGTCCACGACGAGATGATGAGCCTTTTCAGGGTCCATCTTGAAAAAAATCGGTTTGCCTACGTTGCGGTACAGCACATCCATTCTTCCTCTCCAGGCTTTCTGTTCTCTACCCTCCAGTTTATCGCTTTCTGCATAAAAAAGAAAGTTCTTTACGCCCTGCTCTGCTCCTTCCAGCGCCTGACCAGCATGGCATTTCCAATGCGAATCCTTTACAATGTAAAGACAATCCTTCATGAATCATGATTAGAAAGAGAGGAATAGACATGTCCGTTAAACGCAGCAAGCCCACCCTGAAGCAGAAGAAAGAAGAAGTGAACAAAAAAGCCGTTCTATGGATCGGAGTCAGCCTTACTCTGCTCATTGTGCTTATCGTATTTCTGATTATCCTGCTGTGATGCTTGCACTTATCATCTCATGAATCAATCCAGCCACACATAAGTCTTGCTGGGATTGCCCTGCCCGGAGGAGCGCTTCAGCGCGAAGCGCTCCTCTGAGGTGAGATCAAGATCCGGGAGCAGTCCCTCTCCAATCTTCACCTCTGTCCCCATCGGTACGAGATCAAACAGCTCTTCAACATCCTCTGTGAGCATCCGGATACAGCCCTCGGACACGTTGGCCCCGATGCTGTCGACGTCCGCCGTTCCGTGAATGGCATAATTCGTATCCGACAGCTGCATCCCCCGGGTTCCATACACTCCATTGCCCGTGCCGTTCGGGTTAATCACCTTATCCGCAATGCGGAACGTCCCTAAAGGTGTCTTATTGCTCTCGCCAAGCCCCACCTTATAGCTGCGGAGAATGACATCTCCGCTGACTACAGCAAGCCGGTGCTGCTTCCGGTCAATGACAACCCTAAGCATCTCCCTAAAAAAAGGAGCACCATCCGGCGATGAGCCCAGCAGTCCTGGCATCTTCTCCAGCATGGCCAGCTCAGTGGATGCTCCCTGTCTTTCCGCTCTTGCTTTAGTCACGGAACCGTTGACATCTGTATACACTTTATATAGTTCTTCCAGCTTATCGGACGAGCCTGCGAGCCAATTCTCGGGAAAAGGACCACTCAGCTCCTTCAATTCCTTCGGCAGTCTGCCTTTTGCTGTATAGAAGCTGTCCAGCGCACTGGCCAGCACCGCCTGATTCAGCTGGTTCTCACTCCATTTTACGGCCAGCTCCTTCAATGTACCGCCCTCCAGAGGGCCGCAGTCACAGTTTGCACCATCTCCCTGCAGAGGTGTCACTGTAATTCCGCCTCCCTCCATCACCTTCACACCGTACAACAGAGGCATCTGATCCGACCACAGCTTCCACGTCCCGGCCTGCTTCATACCCAGAACGACGCTGCTTTCCGGCAGCTCGGAGGGCTTCTGAAACAGAGAGGACAGTCCTCCTTGTCCCTCAGCATCACTTCCGGCAGCCGTAAACAGAGGGCCTTCAGCTTCAGGTTTCTCTTCGCCCGCGCGAGACTCTGCTTCCGCTAACGCAGAAAGCTTCTCCCCCGAATCCAGCTCCTCCTTCGCCCAGCTGTCCATGCTCCATTCCGGGGCCGCCGCTGACGGGACCAGAAACAGCAGAAATAAGGCTAGTGCGAGCGCCGCACGTCTGATGCTGCCCACCCGCTTTTCTCTCTGCTGCTCCTCTTGCAGCAGCTTTTGCTGATAATTTTTCCAAATGTCAGCCGGCACTTTACTGTGCTCGAAGGCCTCGTAAACCTCTTCAGCCCGGTTAAAGCAGAAGTTGGCTTTTCCATGCTCACCATGACGCTCATAGTCCTTGCCCAGCAGGTACCATGCCATCTTATTATCGGGATGACTTTCGACATATCGCTTGAGATGTACCGATTCACTCATGAAATTCCTCCGTCAATCGAAGTTGCGTTTATCGCTATTGCGACTTATATACTCTCTATATCGGCAGCTTGAAACCATCTCTTCAGAAAAATAAAGAAACGTCCTCTGCCCCTGGGGCAAAAGACGTCTCCACAATGATCGTTATGATTGCTCTTCTAGCAGCCGGTTCAGGTCAAGAGCTTATTCCGCGTTGAATGGCTCGTCCGCGATTCGGATGGAATCTGTCGGGCAGCCGTCGCACGCATCTTCGATATCCTCATACATGTCTTCAGGAATTTCTGTCAGACCGCGGTTGTTGTCACCCTCGTAAATCACTTCAGCCAGGCCCTCATCATCATAATCGTAAATGTCGGGTGCTGTGGCTCCACAAGCGCCGCATGCAATGCAGGTATCTTTATCTACCCATGTAAACTTCGCCATAGTTCTCTGCCTCCTGTATATCTAAAACGTACTCCGGTGCTTGCAAGCATCAGATCTTGAGCACCAACTATATAGTATAGTAATACAAATGATTCGATAACACAAATGGTTTTCCGGCTTTTCCGGAGTTTTCCGACAAAAATAGTTGCATTAATCTGGATCGTGCCATTCCTTCATTTCAGTCTCGTTCCGGGCTGACTTTTCACGATCCCGCTTCCTGTCCGCAAAATCCATTTGCAGGGAGGTTCCCCGAAGCTTGTGATTTCGGATCAAAGAGGATGGATCATCTCCCAGCATCCCGGCGGTAAGCACCGCGCTCTCCCCGAATTTGTCTCGCAGCTCATCCATGACCCGGGTTAACGATTCTTTGCGCGGCTGCTGTTCATAATCAAACAGATCCAGCTGAATGGCAGAGTGTATGCGCGGTGCAAGCTGCTGCAGCGTAATGCCGAGCAGCCTCAGCGGACGGCCATCCTGCCAATGCCTATCGTACAATGTACAGGCTTCCCGGTAGATGTCTTCTGTATTCTCCGTAGGACCTGGAAACAGCTTGGAACGGGTGAGTGTCTTCATATCCGGTGTGCGCAGTGTAATCTGGATGCCGGAGGCCATCAGCTCCTGCCGGCGAAGCCGCCTTGCGACCTGATCTGCCAGATTGAGAAACACCTTACGGGCCTGTTCAGGGGTCGTTATATCCGCCGGCAGCGTTGTCGTATGACCGATGGATTTGCTCTGCTCCCGTTCTCCCTGGACCGGGGAATGATCCAGCCCATTCGCAGCCTGCTTCATCCAGCGTCCGTTCACACCAAACGCTCCTGTCAAGAGCTCTTCCTTCGCTGCCGCCAGCTGACCGATCGTCCGGATATTCAGCTTTGCCAGCTTCTCGGCCGTCTTCACGCCAATGCCAAACAGATCAGCGCAGGGCCGTCCCCACAGCATTTTCGGAACATCCCGGATTCTCATCACGGTTATGCCGTTCGGCTTCTTGATGTCCGACCCCATCTTGGCCAGCAGCTTATTCGGAGCCACTCCAATAGAGCAGGGCAGCGACAGCTCCTCCTGAATTCTCTGCTGAATTTCCCGGGCAATGTCGAGCGGCGTACCGAATTGCTTCGAGCCTGTGATATCGAGGTAGCACTCATCAATGGAGGTGGCCTCCAGCAGCGGTGTGTACTCATAGGCAATGCTCATAAATGCTTTGGAATATTTACGATATAAATCAAAATCCGGCTTAATCAAAATGAGGTCAGGATCCAGCTTCAGCGCTTGGCGCACTGTCATGCCAGTGGCAATGCCCTTCGCCCGGCTGGCATAGGAGCAGGTAACCACAATACCCTTGCGCAGCTCCATGCTGCCTGCAACAGCCGTCGCCTTGCCCCGGAATTTTCCCGGCTCCTCTGCCTCGTGCACCGAGCAGTAAAAAGCATTCATATCCACATGCAAAATAACCCTGCCGCTCACCGGATAAAAATCGGTAATATTGGACACCATTAAACCCTTCTTTTTCATACCATATTATGAACCGAGTCCTCATCTTATACCTGCAGGAAGCTCGCTGCCCTTAGCTTAACCTTCCCCCATTATCCGGTCAAGAAACAGGCTGAGCCTAAATTTACATTTCTTTGTCCCTTTAAGGCCAAGAAGTGCTATAATGACAACATTATATATTAGGCGGTCCATCGGCGGACTTATAAGGAGGACATCATGTCTAAGTCTATCTCCATTTTTGACACGACGCTTCGCGACGGCACACAAGGCGAAGGAATCAGCTTCTCAGCGGACGACAAAATCAAAATCGCACGGAAGCTTGACGCTCTTGGTGTTCACTATATAGAAGGCGGCATTCCGGGAAGCAACAGTAAAGACATCGAGTTTTTCAGAAGAGCAAAGGATCTGGGCCTCTCCTCCAAAATCACGGCTTTCGGCAGCACCCGGCGCAAGGGGATGGCAGCCGAGCATGACGCTAATCTGAAGTGTATTTTGGAATCTGGCGCGCAGGCCGCTACACTCGTCGGTAAATCGTGGGATTTCCATGTGCATACTGCGCTCCAGACGACACTGGAAGAGAATCTTGCCATGATTTATGATTCCATAGCCTACCTGAAGACCAGCGGGCTGGAGGTCATCTTCGATGCAGAGCATTTTTTTGATGGATACAAGAACAACCCGGAGTATGCGGTTTCAGTCCTGAAGAAAGCCCGTGAAGCCGGGGCAGACTGGCTGGTGATGTGTGACACGAACGGCGGCACACTGCCGCACGAGGTGCATGGCATTGTAACATCTTTGAATACAGAGCTGCCGGGAGCACCGCTCGGCATCCATACCCATAATGACTGCGAGCTGGCGGTTGCGAATACGCTCAGTGCCGTTCAAGCCGGTGTCACACAGGTGCAAGGCACAATGAACGGATATGGCGAGCGCTGCGGCAATGCCAATCTCTGCTCCATCATTCCGAACCTGCAGCTAAAGATGGGCTATCAGGTCATCGGCGATGACAGCATCACCAACCTGACAAGCACGGCCAGATATATTAACGAGATTGCCAATGTAAACATGCCGGTCAATCAGCCTTATGTCGGCAACGCCGCTTTCGCGCACAAGGGCGGCATCCATGTCTCTGCCATCATGCGGGACTCCAGAACGTATGAGCACATCGCTCCGGAGCTCGTTGGCAACAAGCAGCGAATCCTCGTTTCCGAGCTTGCAGGACAGAGCAACATCGTCTCGAAAGCTCAGGATATGGGCCTTAGCTTCGATCCCAGCAGCGAGCAGGCGAAGAATGTCATCTCCAAGATCAAGGATCTGGAGCATCAGGGCTATCAATTCGAAGGAGCAGACGCCTCCCTTGAGCTTCTGCTGCGGGAAGCGAATGGCGAGGTCCATGAGCTGTTCACGTTCGAATCGTTTAAAATGCTGGTCGAGAAAACGGCAGGACGCCCGGTCGTATCCGAAGCATTCGTCAAAATCAACGTAGCAGGACAGAGCATCTACACGGCCGGAGAAGGCAACGGTCCGGTCAACGCGCTGGACAATGCGCTGCGTAAAGCGCTGGTGCAATATTTCCCGACCCTTACAGATATGCATCTGTCAGATTATAAGGTGCGCGTCCTCGATGATAAAGAAACCACAGCCGCCCGCGTACGCGTGCTGATTGAATCCAAGAACGCTGATCAATCGTGGAACACCGTAGGCGTATCCGGCAACGTTATTGAAGCGAGCTGGGAGGCACTTGTAGACAGTATGCGTTACGCGCTGATCGGACAAATGTCCCCGGAGCTGCAGGAAGGCGAAGCCCTTCCCCGCCAGGGCATCGTGAATCACTAAATAGTGCTGTCATACAAACATGGCATTGCCGCAATCCAGGGCAATGCCATGTTTATTCTTGCTTCCATTAAAGAGAGGTGAGCCGCTTTACCTTTTTTCTCAGCTCAGCCGGCTCGGGCAAGCCAACAAGCACCTCTTGGATAACCCCGTTGCGGTCGATGAGAACGCTCGTCGGGAAAGCTTGACCCTTGAAGAGCGCTTCAAACACCTCGGCTTCTTCATCCATCAGAAGCGGGTAGGGAATATTAAATTCGTCGGCAAAGGCGCGGGCTCTTTTTTCCACATCGTATTTGGTCACGTTAATTCCGTAAATGTCCAGCTCCTCAGAGTACTGCCGCGCCAGCTCGATCAGCTCCGGCGTTTCCTGCCGGCAAGGCTCGCACCAGGAGGCCCAAAAATTTATCAAGAGCGCCTTCTCGCGGACGCCTCCGCCAGAGTAGCTCCCTCCGTTCATGCCCTCCAGTGTGAAGGTAGGTGACAGCATGCCGGCTTTAGCTCCCACCTCGACAGGCAGCGGCTGCTCAGTCTTAAACACCGACTGGATCTCGTCACCGGCCTGCTTGTAGATCACAGTTGCTGCCGCTGCAAGGATGACTAACAAAATGATGATATTACGCTTCATGGATCTTTTCCTTTACTGATAGACTTGGTATAGTCCCTATTGTACCCTGAAGGACCCAAGATTCAAACCAGCCCGGCCAAAATCCCGACCCGGAGGTGACGAAATGGCGAACCCATTGAATGGCGGCTGCCGAGATCAGATGATAAGCCTGTCAGTACAAGCCTTTACAGACCTGAAGTCTCACACCCTGCGATGTCAGCCCTTTGAAGCCTGCGGAATCCTGACGGGACCTGATTGTAACCACCTGCAGCAGTTTATTCCCGTCACAAATACTGCAGCCCAGCCGCGCCACCACTTCACACTGGACCCTGCAGCCTGGACCTCCCTTCTCATGAAAAAAGCGCCTGTGCAGGCGCTTTATCACAGCCATCCTTCAAGTCCGCCGCTGCCCTCCATTGAGGATTTGCAGCAGCTGCAGAATTTCGGAGGCTTATTCTCTTCTTATCTTATTGGCTCTCCAGCAGCTAGCAACCATTCGGGGCTTCCGGAGCTGGAGCCCGATCTGGAGCTGGAGCTGAGCGTCTATCGGATCACTCATTCACGCCATGATCAAGCCGCGGTCGGCCGTTCTCTGTGGTCCCTGACTGCAGCCGGGCTTCTCATCACATAGCCGCCTACAGTCGACTCAGATACATATACAAATCTCCCAGCGTACCCACGCCCTCTTCCTCTTGAACCTCTTCAATGTAGGAGGTCCAGAGCCGCGCCGTCATTAAAGCATCCTTTAAGGCATCATGGCGCCCTTCTATCGGAATGCCCGCCTGATGCAGGAGAAGGTCAAGGGAATGCTCCGGAAGGTCTGGATACAGCTGTCTGGCAATCATCATCGTATCCAGCAGCCGGTGCGTGAGGCGAACCTTGGACGTTTTCCACAAGGCGGCATTGAGGAAGGCTTTATCATGCCCTGCCGCATGAGCGATCAGCACCCTGCCCTCTACGAACGCCATGAAATCATGAAGCCCTTCCGTAAGCGGCACCGCATCATCCACCATGGACTGCGTAATGCCGGTCAGCCTTGTAATATCAGATGGCACGGCAGCTCCGCTGTTGACAACCAAATGAAAGCATTGATCCTGCAAAATGGTTGTGCCGAGCGTCTTAACCGCTCCGAAAGACAATATGACGTCTCCGTGCTGATATGAAAAGCCTGTCGTCTCCAGATCAAAAACGACCGTCTCCAGCTCTTTCAGCGGTGTCCCCAGTACCTCAGGCCTGCGCTGATCCCGCATCTGGGATCGGATAAAGGCGATTTGCTGAGCCGAAGGATTTCCACGCATGGAGGCTACCGCCGAATTAAGATCGCCCATGCGCAGTGATTTCCAGAAGCCGGCTCCGGTCTGTCTGGGATCTCTCAACGCCCTTTACGCTCCGCAGCCCGAAGCTCTCTTTGCAGAGAGCGGTGAATTCGGCGCACCACTCCCAAGGTATTTCGAAGATCATACTGTATTTGCTTGTCCTTTAACTGTTCTCTGCTCATATAGCCACTGCTGCTGATAAAGCCCTCTTCCCACTCTGTCTGCGTCTCTGTTCGAAGCTTCAATGCCACCCGGAAAGCATCCTGCACATTTTCCAGCAGCAGGCCGCCTCCTTCCAGCAATATAATTTTTTCAATTCTTCGCCGGGTTGAGGTTTCCACAATGCCCCGCTGCAGTGCCAGCGTGCGGACGCTGTTTACAAGCGGGATGTATACACCGTATTTGACATCAAATCCACCCGCATGCTCTCCAAAGCGCTCCGTCACAATACGCCCCATTACATTCAGGGTCGCCTTATGACGTACGGTATTCCGGAGAAGAGCCGGGATGAGCTCAATGTTCTGATCAATGCAATCTTGAAAATGAGAACACCAGGCCTCCGAAAGCTCCTGTGAGCCGGCGATGTGCCGCAGATCCGAAGCGATAATAAAATACCTCGTAGGCTCCCAGGCATGCTGTGAGCTCCATTGATCCAGCTGCTGCTTCCACTCCGACAGCGTTTTGCGCCACATCGGCTCGGAGCACATCACTTTGCCGCTGCATTTCGGATAACCGGCGGTGACGAGGATGTTCGACAGTACTTCGCCAAATGTCTGAAAATAGCGATTCCCCTCTTCATCCACCTCATCCCCGATAATCATTCCGTTATCCTGATCACTCCACAGCGTAGCTTCTTGCCTTCCGCTGCTCCCGAAGCTAACGAAGGCATAACGGGCAGGAGGCTGGCCGAAGCCAGCCCCTTTCATATGCTCTTCCCCGATATGCACTGCCCGCCGGCCAATCTCATCATGCATGCGGTTGACCTGCTCAATCCATGTATACAAATCCATGAAGGGCTTCTGCTCTAGCAGTCGTTCTTGACAGGCAATCCGCGCCTCTTTCAGTTCCTCCGCCGAGCGGCAGCCTGGAATCTCTTTAAAAGAAAGCTCTGAATGTAATGATGGCAGAGGTTCCATTGACAACCCTCCTCATGAGATGGACTTAATGGCCGAAGGATTCTACAAGGCTGAGCCTTTTGCTCCGGATTCTGAAGCCATTTTCATTTGCTCCGGATATCCGTAGGTTCCGTGCTCGCTCAAATCCAGACCCATCAATTCCTCTTCTTCCGTAACACGCAGACCGGTTGTCATCTTGATCAGATAAAGAATGATAGCAGAGATAATGAGTACGAAGATGAAAGTACCTACCAATCCAAGCAGCTGTACGCCCAGCTGAGTAAAGCCACCGCCGTATACCAGTCCAGCCTGGCCTACGCCTGTAATTTCAACGAGGCGAGGTGCTGCAAAAATACCTGTCGATACCGCGCCCCACATCCCGGCTACACCGTGGACAGAGAATGCGTAAATCGGATCATCCACACCTTTACGCTCAAACCATTGTGCAGAGAAGAAGGCAATTGTACCCGCAACAGCACCGATCACTACCGCAGCCCAAGGCTCAACGAAGGCACAAGCGCCTGTGATTGCTACGAATGCTGCAAGGACACCGTTCAGCATGCTAGGAATGTCTGCTTTACCGAGAACTGCCCAGGAGATAAGCAGGGCGGCAAGTGCACCCGCTGCAGCGGCAATGTTCGTGTTCAGCGCGACAAATCCGAAGAAACCATCCATCAGTGCGGAAATCGTGCTGCCTGGGTTAAAGCCGAACCAGCCGATCCAGATAATCAGTACACCCAGTACGGAGTACACTTGGTTGTGACCAGGAATGCTGTTAGGCTTTCCGTCTTTATTGTATTTGCCAAGACGAGGCTTCAGCATTACTGTAGCCACGAGAGCTGCTGTAGCACCAGTCAAGTGAACGACTGTGGAGCCTGCGAAATCCTGCATGCCCAGCGCGCCTAACCAGCCGCCGCCCCATACCCAGTGAGCCACAATCGGGTAAATCACGATGGAGAACAAGATGCCGAAGATGATGTAGACACTCAGCTTCGCCCGTTCTGCCAAGCCGCCGCAAGCAATAGCGAGCGATACAGCAGCGAAGGATAAATGGAACAGGAACATGATGGTCGTCGGTACATCGAAGGCTGCAAAAGCATCGAAGGATGCGGTTACGTTGTCTCCACTCAGGAAGAACCCTTCAAGACCGAAGAAGCTGTTGCCGTTTCCGAATGCTAAGCCAAAGCCTAGTGCCCAGAAGGAGATAATCGCAATTCCGAAGGTAAGCATTTGCTTACCGGCCACATGGCCTGCATTTTTCATTCTTACCGAGCCAGCTTCCAGAAGTGCGAAGCCTGCCTGCATGAAGAACACGAGTAATGCGGCGAGGAATACGAATACGGAGTTCAGACCCGCCTGCAGCTGCGTGTTACTTGCCGCCTCGTCTGCAAATGCACTTGCCGGAAATGCCAGCATAGCACCTGCTGCTAACAATGAACCAACCCATTTTTTTCTCATTTCAACCACTCCCTTTAGTGTAAGCTTTCCTTACATGATTTGCTGTTAATGTATTATAAACATACACTTTTCAGAATGGCAATGGTTTATTTCAAAAAAAGACGATAAATCCATAGTTTATGTAAGATAATATAACATTAAGTGAAGTGAACAAACCTTACTCCTCCGTTTATATCTATGTAGGGCTTTGAGAAGTATGATTGTAAAGTGTGACTCCGTTCTAAAAAGCATGACGTTTGACTGTACGGTTGGCAATCATGTATCATTCAATTATATAGTAAGTATCATTAAACAAGCCTGCGAGGTGATCATACGTGGGAGAGATTAACGCCTCCAATCAGCTGTTCAGAATCGGGGAACTGGCAAAGGCGGCAGGAATCAGCGAGAGAACGATCGATTACTACACGAAGCTCGGACTGATAACTCCCGAGAAACGGACTGTGAAAAATTACCGGCTGTACAACCCTGAAACTTTAGCCACGCTGCAACGTATCAATCAGTTGAAACAAGAGAAATATACCCTCGAAGAAATCAAGGAAACGCTGGAGCGCTGTTCAATTGTGGAGGATCATGAGGTTTCCGATAAGCTGTCCCAGCTGGAGCTGCAGATTCAGAAGCTTGAACGGGAAGTAAATGAGATCGGTCCCATGCTCCAGGGCATGAAGCCGAACCAGGCCAAGGCGGCTTTATCCAGGATTTTGCCGAAGGGAGCGGCTTGTATGGAGTCGCTGCAAATTTTTCTGAACCATTTTACATCAATGTAAATCAAATTTACTGGAGGAATGACAAATGTATACAGATGGTATGTTTATTCTTATCATCATTGCTTTTATTTTCTCGTTGTGGGCCCAGTTTCGAGTTAAGGGTACCTTCAACAAATGGGCCAAGGTCGAGAATCTCAGAGGGATGACCGGTTATGATGCAGCGCGTCACATGCTGGATGCCAACGGCCTGTACGATGTACCGATTGAGCCGGTTCCCGGAGCACTAAGTGACCACTATGACCCGATCAAGCGTGTCGTTCGCCTCTCCGAGCCGGTCTACTATGAGCGTACGATCTCTGCGGTTTCCGTTGCTTGCCACGAAGTCGGTCACGCTATTCAGCATAAAGTGAGCTATCCGATGCTGGTTGCCCGCCACAAGATGTTTCCGGTCGTAAACTTCGCATCCGGCATTGCACCGTTTCTGTTGATTGCAGGCTTTCTGTTCGGTGCCTTCAACCTAATTGGTCTGGGTATCATTTTCTTCTCGGCCGCCGTTGCTTTCCAGCTTGTAACCCTGCCCGTCGAATTTAACGCAAGTAACCGCGCCCGGGAAATCATGGTCTCCGAAGGCTATATTACGAATGACGAGGAACGCGGTGTAGCTAAGGTTCTGAACGCCGCTGCTCTGACTTATGTCGCTGCAGCCCTGCTGTCCCTCCTGGAGCTCATTCGCTACATTATGATCTTCACGAACCGCGAATAGATCTAACCGAAGCTGCTCTCCTAGACCTACGGGTTTGGAGAGCAGCTTTTTTACGCGTGCAGGGCAGAATATGAAAAGGCGGCGCCAGGAGCAAGCTCTCCGGCACCGCCTCTTATTGTCAGTCATGGTGGTCATGCAGCCCACTCTCCTGCCCGTCCGCACCTTCCTAGGTATCTACTTCATGCCAAGTCACAGGATCACTCCTATGCCTGCCCGGGGAGTTTACCCTCACCCTGTCCTTGGCATAGTCCAAAATAATTCAGCAGGAAGCTGCGGAACACTTGCGCTACGGGCGGCAGCTTCTCATCTGCCCGATGAATCAAACCGATCGAGCGGGTAACCTTCGGCTCTGAGATGCGAACTCTCGCCGGCTGAAGAGGGTTGGTCTGAAATAACGCCATTTCCGGAAGCAGACTGACGCCCATCCCTGCTGCTACAAGTCCACGAATCGTATCTGTCTCTTCTCCCTCAAAAGCAATCTTCGGCGTAAAGCCAGCCTCCAGACAGGCATGCCATACAATCGGCCGCAGCGAGTAGCCCTTGCTGAACAGGATAAAGCGTTCTTCCTTCAGCTGCTCCAGCTTGATCTCTTCTTCTCCGGCCAGCGGATGATTCGGCGGAAGAATCGCAAACAGCTCCTCGGTCAGCATCACATCTCCCTGGATATGATCTTCCCGATCCGGAAATGGAGATACGAAAGCCAGGTCAACCTCGGCTGACAGCACATCCCGAATTAGCGTTGGATACATCCCTTGCTTAAACCTGAATCTGACATTCGGATATCTCTGCTTGAATTCCGCAACGATGGAAGGGATCAGGTGAATGCCCAGGCTGTGAGGAAATCCAATTCGAATCTCCCCCTGCTCCGGGTCCAGAAATTCATGGATTTCTGCCACCGCCCGATCTAGATCCTTCATAATTCCCTCTACCCGCTTGCAGAACAGCTGACCTACTGGCGTCAGCTGAAGATTACGCCCCTTCTGCATGAACAGATTGATTCCGAGCTCCTCCTCCAGCTGATGGATTTGGCGGCTCACGGCGGACTGGGCCACATGCAGCTCCTCTGCGGCCTGGGTAACATGCTCTTTCTGCGCAACCTTGACAAAGTATTGCAACTGTCTTAATTCCACGCTATTTCTCGCTCCATTCTGCATTCCATAAAGCCCATGCTTTTTCCTGTAATTAATCTGTTACATTCGTGACCCTTTAAACAGCCGGAGCATCAATCCATAGATGAAGAAGCCGGTAATGGCACCGCCAAAATGAGCCATCCAGCCGATGCCCGGCATGAACGAGAACACCGCGCCCATGATAAGCAGCGTGTATAGCGTCTTCTTGGAGCTCTCATCCATCTTGTTCTGCTGGAACAAGGCAATATACAGAAGACCCCCGTACACGCCGTAAATGGCACCGGAGGCACCGACCAGCCAGATCACGTCTGATGAGCTCTGTACATAGTAAGCCACGCTAAGCACGTTCCCCATTACACCGCTGAGCAGATAAAGCACGGCATAACGGATACTCCCGAGGATCCGCTCCAGCGGCGGCGCAATGACAAGCAGCGCAAAGCTGTTAAAAAACAGGTGCTCCAAGCCTCCATGAAGAAACATGGAAGCGAAATAGCGCCACCACTCACTCTTGAAAGGTTCTACCACAGCCAGTGCACCGTACTTCAGCTGCGCGTAGACATTATTCGAGCCGCCATCAAAGGTTACGATCAGAAACATGACCAGATTGGCTAGCAGCAGCAGTGAGGTAAACGGGTAATACCGGAGATAGCTCTTATAGCTTTCGTATCGAATAAAGATCATGGAATCCTCCTTCCTGGATGTGCATCAGGACCCCGGGTGGACATCCTTATTTTAAAAAGATTATAATGTACCATGAAACCAATCACCAAACTTTGAATTTCCAAGGAGGAGTTGTACATGGCTCAAGAACGTAAAGATGCTGCGACATTTAAAGGCAATCCTATTACTTTAATAGGCCCCGAGCTGAAGGTAGGCGATCAGGCACCTGATTTCACAGTAAGCAAAAATCTGCTGGAGGAGGTCAGCCTCAAGGATTACGCCGGCAAAATCAAACTGATCAGCGTAGTGCCATCACTGGATACCGGTGTCTGTGACGCTCAAACGCGCCGTTTCAATGAGGAAGCCGCTTCGCTCGGTGAAGACGTTGTCATCCTGACGATCAGTGCTGACCTTCCATTCGCCCAAGCCCGCTGGTGTGGTGCAGCCGGTGTAGAGCAAGTGATCACCCTGTCTGACTATAAGACACGTTCCTTCGGACAAGCGTATGGTGTGCTCATTCAGGAATTCCAGCTGGACATGCGTTCCATCTTCGTGGTGGACCAGAATGACAAGCTTGCCTATGTCGAGTATTTGGCTGAAATGACAGAGCACCCGAACTATGACGCTGCCATGGAAGCCGTCAAGTCGCTGCGCTAGAAGCAGTCATTACCAGGTTACATAACACCTGTAAAAAAGCGGGAGAGCAGCTCTCCCGCTTTTTGCTGTGCTATGCATCAATTCTGTGCTTGGACAATCTTTTGTCCAGTACAGAGAACAATTGTAGAATCACTCGATAATTAGCCCCCAAATCACCCAGGGAGCCCCGGGAAGCCGAATACATATCCACGGCGGAGCGGACGGGATTGATCCCAAGTACGGACACGGTAATATCCAGAGTACGACCGGTCTTGGTTCTTTTCTCGAGAATAATCTCCCCTACCGAAGGGACTTCATGCAGAACCTTGTAGCCGGGAATTTTCTTTAGGTTCGAGGCTACTTCCTCAAAGCATTTTTCTTTAGAAAGATTATAATATCGTGTCTTTAGTTTCGGGTCTTTAGCACGGTCGCTTGTGCCGTCATAACTGCGCACGATACCCACTAGAACTCGTTTGAATGACAAAGACCGTTCCTCCTTTATAAATGACCGTTCCCTTTTCACTCTCTAGTTTACCATTGTTTAGCCTCTCAGCAAACCTTTATTGCTAGGCCGCTGCGTCTTTTCTTCTGTATATATACATTCATGAAAAAGCGCCCCTGCCCTTTATGTCAATAAAAGGAAGAGGCGCCAAAAATTTAATCATAGGAACACCCGCCTATGCCGTCCGGTAACATTGTCTTCGAACCTGCTATAGCAGGTGGGTGATCTCAAAATCGGTTATGAATTCCCCTAGTCATATAGACAGGGCATTTCAGCCGCGATTCAATGTCGATCTCCCTAGACATCGTCATTGGTTCAAAACAACGTAAGTACCGAAACGTACATCGCAGGATGTAAAATCATTATAGGGGTTTTTTGCGAAAAAGTAAACCTTATGTTAACGGGAATCTTTCGATTTCTCGTCCGATTTTACATGCTCCATACTTTCCAGGAGGGCTCGCTCGGCAGATTCCTCTTCTTCCTGCTGCTTCATCCGCTCAGCCTGCTCCTGCATCTTCATATAGGTTCCATAGAAGTTAAAGAACGCAAACACTGCCATGATGCAGAACAAGAAGAATACGAACAGCACAGGAACCCGTATGCCGATAAAGATCAAGAGAGCGCTTCCCACCAGTGTCGAGAAGACGCGGAATGGACGAATCAGGGTTAGCAGCACCGCATTCTTCAGCAGCTGGGTCGACTTCATTTCATAATGGACCGCCATGGAGAAGAAATTGAACAAGGATACGAACAGCACCAGTAGCAGCACGAGCATGACAATGCCTACAAGCTGAAAGCCGTCTCCCATCTGAGTCATGTATACGGTGTAGTCAATGTACATGATCACAAATAACAGAGTGTACACGAAACCGCCAATCATTGCCTGCTTATAATTCTCCTTATAGCCTCTGAAGAAGGTCTTAAACACGGGGACGTCGGGATCGCCCATAACCCACTTTCTGACTACGGTAAACATGGCAGCAGTTGCCGGGAACAAGACGAACGGCGCTAGAATGCCCATAATCCAGTTGGCCAGGATCTGCTCGTTTACAGCGTCCGGCACCTGCACCATCATCATAAATTTAGTCACCAGAAAAAACAAAAACGGTAAAGAGCATAACACCCACAGGATGTTCGTAAACGCGATACGGGTGATCCATTCGGTTATTCTGTATAAGCCCCCCATGGGTCCCTTCATTTCCAAAACCATTTCCTCCTCACTGTCTCATGCATGTACCTACTAATATACCTTATTTTATGTCTCTGTGACCAGAGCCTAAATTGGAAAGACCGGGCTTTCGTCCATACCCGGTAACGCTTTGCTCCATATGATATGGATGTAAACTAACACCACCTTCAAAGGAGTTGAATCTTCATGTCTTGTGTATCCGGAGGTTACGCTGGTGCCGGCGCTTGCGGCTATGGCTACGGCTCAACGGTTGGTATTGTTCTGGTTCTGTTTATCCTGCTCGTTATCATCACTCGCGCATTCTACATCTAAGACGGCAAGAATATAAAGACGGAGCTGACGCCGTAATGGCGCAGCTCCGTCTTTATGTTATTCATTCGACTTAGCTATTGTAGTCGTTGCTGCTCGAGCTCGGTCTGCGGTCATTGTTATACGAGCGTGGCTTGCGATCCCGGTCGCTGCTGCGGTCCCGGTTGTATCCACCCTCACGGGAAGAGGAAGAGCCGCCATCACGGCTATATCCGCCGCTGCTGCTGCCACCGCGGTTGTAGCCTCCACGGCCGCCGCTTCCGCCCTGACCCTGACGATCACGGTTGTATCCGCCTCCGCTGCCTTGGCGATCGCGGTTGTAACCGCCGCTAGGCTTGCGGCCACTGCGAATGTCCGGCTTCCGGCGCTTCACGCGGATCGGATCTTCCGGAGTCAGCTGAACATCAGCTTCCTTCTTGTCATCGCCTGTCAACAGCTTCATAGCCGATGCCAGGAGCTGAACAGAATCATACTGCTCCAGGAGCTGAATCGCCAGACCCTTGTATTCGTTCAATTCACCATTTTCCACCATTTCAAGCACACGCTCTGCCGTTACACGCTGTTTGCCTTCAATCGCCTCAGCCATCGTTGGCAGCGGCTTGCGAGGGATGCGGTGACGGGTTACACGCTCGATGAAACGGAGATGATCAATTTCACGCGGCGTTACAAAAGACCACGCTGTTCCCTCTTTGCCGGCACGGCCCGTACGTCCAATACGGTGTACATAGCTTTCCGGATCCTGCGGAAGGTCAAAGTTGACAACGTGCGATACGCCGGAAACATCCAGTCCACGCGCTGCAACGTCGGTAGCTACCAGGACGTCAATGCTTCCGTCGCGGAATTTGCGCATAACCGTGTCACGCTGATGCTGTGACAGATCACCGTGCAGTCCATCAGCAGAGTAACCGCGCTTCTGCAGCGCTTCAGCCAGCTCATCAACCCGGCGCTTCGTGCGTCCGAATACGATCGCGAGATCCGGGGACTCCATATCGATCAGGCGGCTTAGTGCTTCGAACTTCTGGCGCTCAGGAACTTCAATGTAAGCTTGATCAATCAGAGGTGCGCTAACATGCTTCGGAATAACCGATACATGCTCAGGGTCCTTCAGGAATTGCTGAGCCAGCTTGTGGATATTCGGAGGCATGGTCGCCGAGAACAGCAGCGTCTGACGCTCCTCCGGCACCAGCTTCAGGATGGACTGGATGTCATCCATGAAGCCCATGTCCAGCATTTCATCCGCTTCGTCCAGGACAACGGTCTGAACATCATCCAGGCGAATGGTCTTACGATTAATATGATCCAGCAAACGACCCGGCGTTCCGATAATAATCTGCGGCTTCTTCTTCAGTGCACGGATCTGACGGCCGATATCCTGGCCTCCGTAGATTGGCAGGCTGCGAATTCCCTTGAAGCGGGACAGCTTTCCAATTTCTTCAGCAACCTGGATCGCCAGCTCACGGGTTGGTGTCATAACGAGAGCGACAATACGCTCCTCTTCACGCTGAATCTTGGAAATGAGGGGCAATCCGAATGCTGCGGTCTTTCCGGTACCGGTCTGTGCTTGACCAATCATATCCCGTCCGGCCAAAGCAATCGGAATCGACTGGGATTGAATCGGAGTGGCTTCTTCAAAGCCAAGCTCGGTAATTGCCTGAAGCACGCGGGGCTCCAGACCAAAATCTGCAAATGTTTTCAATAGGTTCATACTCCTTCTATCTAGTGGACATCCCACTTTCTTCTCTGTATTCTTAAGTAGCGGTGACTTGTTTAGGCTTTCCCGGCCCGCAGGATTTTCTGCATGAGGGTTGACCATAATTTATTACTGCCGAAATACAAGGTCGGCTAATGTATAATCATCCTGATAAGCGTGCAAAGTTTTCTTAGTAATCATCTACTCAAGAATATCCAATACAGTATATCACACATTGATGAAGGAATACCAGCCGCATCCATAATGTCATACTAACTACCGAGGTGAGTACTTATGATCAAAGCCCTTTGGACATACATATCCATCATTACCGGGGCTGTCGTTATTGCCTGCGGCTTTAACCTGTTTCTGATCCCCCACCACCTGCTCAGCGGAGGCGTATCCGGGGTAGCCATGCTGATCGGCTACTTCTCTCCGCTGAATATCAGCGTGATGTATTTTGTGATCAACATTCCTATCCTGATTGCAGGCTGGATCAAGCTCGGCAAACGTTTTGTCGGACTCAGCATGCTGTCTGTTGCCATTGTTACGGTACTGCTGGAATTCATACCCGTGCAGTCCGTTGCCTCTGATATGCTGCTGTCCTCCGTGTTCGGCGGTCTGCTCGTCGGCTTCGGTGCAGGTGTGTCTTTCCGGGCAGGCGGCTCTACGGGCGGCTTTGATGTCATCGGCTCCATCGTGACCCGATACCGGGACTTCCCAGTGGGCAGCGTGCTCGTCGGCATGAACACGCTGGTAATTCTGGCTGTCGCTTACTTGGAGAATGACTGGAATCTTGCGCTCGCCTCCATGCTGTCGATGTACGTCACTGGACGCGTGATTGACTTCATTTACATCAATAACATCAAAGTCACCGTCTTCATCGTCACAGACCGGACGGAGGAGCTGCTCTCGAAGCTGCTGCAAAGGCCGCGCGGGGTGACGCGGATCAAGACTCAGGGTGCCTTCAGCCATAAGGAAAAAGACATGCTCATGACTGTCACCACCCGCTACGAGCTGGCGGAGCTCAAAATTATTATTAAAGAAACTGATCCGGAGGCCTTTGTGAACATTGTAGAAACCGTTGGGGTGATGGGACAATTTCGCCGGGGTTAATCATGAAGTTGTTAAAAGAATTAGACTTTGTGGTATAATACGAGTGCGCAGCTCCTACAATATGGATAGGCTGCTCTTCCAAGATTACAGCCGCATTTGCTTTTCCGTTTACTAAGAAGATCCTGCCTGGCCTCACAAAAAGGAAGGAAAGGGTGATTTTTGTGGAAATGGAAACGGTCAAATTGTCAGAAATCGTCTTGAAATGGTTTCCGGAGATGATGCCCTTTTTTAACCAGAGTGAGCTCAATTTCCGGATTGTCCTCCGCGACGGCTTAAGGATTCTTGAAGAAGAAGACGCTCTTGAAATTATTCAGTACAGCATTTGTGAGCAACAGAATCAAGCTCTGCTTCATTAACGATATCGGCCCGCAGCATACATGCTTCGGGAGAGAACCAGAAATGCCGCCCTCCTGCTTCTTAATGGATGGCGGCATTTTTTTGTATTCCTTTTTTTAGATGCATATCCATCTATTGGTAGGTTAGCGTTTGAAGCCCTTCAATTTCGTTTAAAAAAGTGAGGTATCTGTGTTTGAGGGTGTCAAATGACATATCGGTTGTTTTGTTGTAACAATTCCGTTCTTTTTGTCAGACACAGGTTGTATATAATATTTATTATTGTGCAAGGACACAAGGGAGAGAGGTAATTATGAACATCATCTTGGCTTTACTCATCTGGACTGCAGGCGGCATGGGGATGTACGGCCAGCCGGACGGCGAGGTGACCAGCCTGCTGCAGACCTCCATGAGCACGGTCGCAAAGCAGCCGGCAGCAGGCAGTGGTAACGCTGTGAAATCCGATCCGCAGCAGGACGAAGCGCCGGTTGTGAAGGGAATTTACGTCACAGCATACAGCGCAGGCGGCTCCCGCATGGAAGAGCTGGTCAAGCTGGTGGATGACACCGAGCTGAATGCGATGGTCATTGACATTAAGGATGACGAGGGATACATAACGTACAAGACGGAGAACGCCAAGCTTCAGGAAATGGGAAAGCCTCAGCCTTTTATCAAGGACATGGGCCAGCTGATGGAACGCCTGGACAAGCATGAAATTTATCCAATCGCCCGGGTCGTTGTATTTAAAGACACCATTCTGGCGAAGAAGAATCCGGAGCTTTCCTTCGTGAAGAGTGACGGCAGTGTGTGGCAGAATGGCAGCGGCGATATGTTCGTCAATCCTTACCGCAAGGAGGTTTGGGATTACAATGTAGAAATCGCCAAAGAAGCAGCCAAGCTGGGCTTCAAAGAAATTCAGTTTGACTACGTCCGCTTCCCGGAGGGCTTTGAGAAGCGTGCCGATTCCCTCAAGTACACCAAGAGCGAGCAGTCGCGCGTGGATATCGTTGCAGAATTCGTGAAGTATGCCCGCAAGGAGCTGGAGCCGCTGGGCATTCGCGTTTCGGTTGATATTTTTGGATATGCTGCTTCTGTACCGGCTGCGGAGGGCATTGGACAGGACTTTGTCAAAATATCCAAGCATGTGGACGTCATCAGCCCTATGGTGTATCCAAGTCATTACACGACCGGCTGGTTTGGCTCCAAGACCCCGGACAAGGCCCCTTATCAGACGATTAAGGGCTCGATGGAGGATACGCACGAGAAGCTGGATCCACTTGGCTCCTACAAGCCGATTATCCGGCCATGGATTCAGGATTTCACAGCAAGCTGGCTGGGAAGCGGAAACTATGCCAAGTACGGCAAGAAGGAAGTCGAGGAACAGATTCGCGCCCTGAAAGAGATGAAGGTCGACGAATACTTGCTTTGGAACGCCTCCAACAGGTACACTAAGGGAGTTGAATACAAGTAAGCCGCCATCATGCATCCTACTGAACCATGAGCACCCGGCCCTGTGGCCGGGTTTTTATATTGTCCATGGATAGAACAATAGAAAAGAAGGCCAAATACCATGAAGCAAACCCATTCTTTAGGGCAGAAATTCAAGCAGTTTCTCGTCATTCTGCTGCCCATTCTTGTTACACAGCTGTCCTTATCGGCAATGGCTTTTTTTGACTCTAATATGTCCGGTAAATTTGGCTCCAGCGATCTGGCCGGCGTTGCGATTGCAACGAGCCTCTGGATCCCGGTCCAGACCGGCCTTAGCGGAATTCTGATCGGCATTACCCCGATCGTATCCCAGCTGATGGGAGCCCGCCAGGAAAGCAAGGTGGCGTATCAAGTGCTTCAGGCGCTATGGTTCTCGGTCCTCCTCGCACTTCTCGTGCTGGGCATTGGTTATGCTTGCGTTCCGGTTATTCTGGAGCACATGCCTCTGGAGCCTGCGGTAAAAGAGGTTGCTGGGGGTTATTTGACCGCCATTTCGGCCGGCATCATCCCGTTATTTGCTTATACCGTGCTGCGCAGCTTTCTGGATGCGCTGGGCCAGACTCGGATCTCAATGGCCATTACACTGATTTCATTGCCGGTGAACGTCGGCCTGAATGCCTTGTTTATCTTCGGACTTGCAGGTTTTCCACGTTTAGGAGGAGTTGGAGCGGGGGTTTCTTCTGCCATTACCTATTGGGTGGTATTTATCATTGCCGTGGCGATCATTCACTGGATGCATCCGTTCTCCGATTTTATGATCTTCCGGAGGCTGCGCGGCGTGTCATTGAAGGCATGGAAGGAGCTGACCAAGATCGGCGTTCCGATCGGTTTCTCCATCTTCTTTGAAACTGCCGTATTTGCGGCGGTCACGCTGCTGATGAGCAGCTATGACACGACAACCATTGCTGCCCATCAGGCAGCGCTCAATTTTGCGACGACGCTGTACATGCTTCCCCTCAGCATCTGCTTGAGTCTTACGATTCTGGTCGGCTTTGAAGCAGGCTCTGGGCGCATGAAGGACGCAAGGCTGTATGCCAAGCTCGGCATCGGCTTCGCCCTGCTCCTCTCTCTTCTCGCTGCTGTGATTTTGTTCACGGCGGGCAAGCAGGTAGCAGGCCTGTACTCCAACGAACCCGCCGTCGTTCAGTTGATCTCGCAATTTTTGCTGTTCGCTGTGTTTTTCCAAATTTCAGATGCGATTGCTACCCCAACTCAGGGCGCGCTGCGGGGCTATAAGGATGTCAATGTGGCGTTTATGCTTGCCTTTCTTTCTTATTGGGTGATTGGGCTGCCTGTCGGTTATGTGATGGCTTCCTATACTTCCTTGGGCGCGTTCGGTTACTGGATCGGGCTTATCACCGGTCTCGCGGTAGGCGCAGTATTGCTGCTGCTGCGGCTCATTAAGGTGCAGCGCCGATATGACCCTGCAGCCAGAAGCTAGAGCATTGTAAACAAACAAATAGCTGTCCTTGAAGATCATTAGATCTAGAGGGACAGCTTCTTTATTTATATGGAGGGCCTCCCTCAAATGGATGATCCATTCGAGTCCCCTTGCTGCACCAGGATCTAAGCCTAGCCTTTCGCTTCAATCACATACGCCGCCCCCGGCGTAATGCGCTTTTTCTCCACCATCGTAACCTCCTGAATGTCAGGCACCGTCAGGAAATGCCGCTCCAGATGCTCGTCCACCGCAAGAAATGCATTCTCCTCATTCTCTGCTGCCGTGATTACAACAAAGCTTCCTTGGTCACAAAGGACTTCCATACGATACAAATACATGCTTTATGCTCCTCTCTCTGCTTCCCTGCTTGCATGCGCAGCTTCATATACTTGGTCAAAAAGCTCTGCGGAATGATTCCGCAGAGCTTCATCAGGTTCATACCTACTGGGACAAGCGCAGTGCCAGCTCGTACATATCCATATCAAAATCCTTCTTCGTGTTCACGACCTTATCAATATCGGTCAGCACCAGCTCCCCGTTAATGATGCCACAGCCCTTGTCGGATTCTCCCTGGATCAAGCTGCGCACGGCGAAATCACCGAGACGGCTTGCAAGATTGCGGTCAAACGGCGTCGGGGCACCGCCGCGCTGGATGTGTCCAAGGACCGTTACCCGCGCGTCGATCGAGGCATGGCGCTCCTTCAAGGCGTGAGCTACATCTTCGCCGCGTCCGACGCCCTCAGCGACGATCACAATACTGTGACGTTTGCCCTTCTCAAAGTTCTCCTTCATCCGATCCGCAATTTCGCCCATATCATACGGTACTTCCGGCACGAGAATGGTTTCCGCTCCGGAAGCCAGGCCCGCATGCAGCGCAATATCTCCGCAATGGCGCCCCATCACTTCAACGATGGATGAGCGCGCGTGCGATGACATGGTGTCCCGAAGCTTGTTCACCGCATCCACCACGACGCCTACCGCAGTGTCGAAGCCGATCGTATAATCGGTAAAGGAAATATCATTATCAATTGTGCCCGGCAGTCCCATCGTCTTGATCCCAAGCTTGCTCAGCTTGTTCGCTCCCTGATACGAGCCGTCACCGCCAATAACGACCAGGCCGTCAATGCCGTGCTGGTTCAAAATTTCTGCACCGCGCTGCTGCCCTTCCAGCTTCATAAACTCCGGGCAGCGGGCGGATTGAAGCACAGTTCCTCCGCGCTGAATGATGTCTCCTACACTGCGAAGATCCATTTTGTTAATCTCATTGTTTAGCAGTCCCTGATATCCCCGCTGGATGCCGTACACCTCCAGGCCATGGTACAGGCCGCTCCGGACGACGGCGCGCAGTGCGGCGTTCATCCCCTGAGAGTCACCGCCACTGGTCAAGACTGCGATTTTTTTAACTTCTGACATGTTTATTCCTCCTTGTGGGTCAATCATTTTTATGCCTGCGAATCCATCGGCTGTTTACCAGAAAGAAAATCCGGGTCATCGGACTCCGCTTCATCAGCCGTTTGGACACACTGCGAACCAATTGCTGCTCACTGACTTTAGGATCGGATAAATATAATGCCAGAAGCCCCTCAATGATCATCCGGTGAAATCCAGCCGAAGGAATGGCTGCCACATCCTTGCGCGCCCATTCTACAATGGAGGTTAGCCTGCTCAGCATGGCCTCGGCGTCATCATAGTAATTGCAGAAATTCAGATCGCCGCCGATCCGGTCCTCATCCTGATCAATCAGATAATCCAGCATGATGTGGAGACTGCATACATTAGGAAAGTATGCCGCATGAATGCTAGATGCATCCTGATCATCCAAAAACGGATCTGACGCCGCCAGGAACAGCATAAATACTCCCAGCGTTGATCCTGTCGCCGCGGCAAATTCGTTCCAGCGCAGGTGCGGTGTCCGGTGGGCATGAATGGACCACCACTCCAGCAAAGCCGCCTCACGCTGCTCTGGATGAATGTGCTTGTGAACCTGAAGATCCGTGTACAACGAAGCTAAATCCCTTATGTATGGTCGGGCTGCTTCGTATCCCTGCAGCTGGCTGATCGCCTCCCGGCAGGTCATGACCAGACGGGTCAGGTAGCCGCCGTCCTCTTTCTCAGAGCGATAAGCATAGTAGTCCTCCAGGGCCTTGTCCGGGGTTACGGCATCCAGCATCGACTGGTGAAGCTGCCGGAAATCCTTGGGATCCAGGGAGGTGCTTCGATCGCATAAATTATCCAAATAATCACTGATCGTTTGATAAGCGACAATCAGCGGAATCAGAATATGCTTCTCCGGCAAATTCGCCGCAGCATAGACTGCGCCGCCCTGACAGTGAAACCGCTTCGTATCAATACTTGCCAGCGCCTGGCTTCTTAGCTCGTCATCAGGTATTTGCTCGGCGTCCCGCCGCCACTTCCCCAGTTCGGCAGAAACCTCGGGCAGAATAAATCGGTACACCCGGCTCATCAGGCCGATGGGACTGCGCGGAGCTTTACGGCTTAGCTCTTGATCATTCAATGAACCCGGCCTCCACATGCTTGTGTTTTTTTTATATTCATCCAAATCAAACCTATTATAATATGATCATTCCTATTGTACAAATGAGTTCTTGACGAGGTTGTATGAAGAGGACAAAGATGGGGGGACGTCAAAAAAAGAACAAGAAAAAAACACAGCCCCGAGGAGCTGTGCCTTCATCTTCATTACTGTAATGGTTCTTGCTTTATAAGATCCCCGTTACACGGAGTTAGCTTACAGCTTGATTACGTTAGCTGCTTGAGGACCGCGGTTACCTTCAGTGATGTCGAATTCAACTTCTTGACCTTCGTCAAGAGTCTTGAAGCCGTCGCCTTGAATAGCGGAGAAATGTACGAATACGTCCTCGCCGCCTTCGTATTGAATAAAACCGTAACCCTTTTCTGCGTTAAACCATTTAACTGTACCTTTCAAATGAACAACCTCCTAAAAATACCGCCATCTATGGCGAATATCCATATTATATCCCATGTTCGAAAACAATGCAATCCGTTCATGGCTCTGACGCAAAAATATGATGCTCATGATTTGCTTTTAGCACAGCGGGTGCGTTATCATTTACCCAAAAGCCCAAAAAACGGAGAATGCATATGATTAAAAAACACGAAATATACAAAAGAGACAAGTGGAACATGATGACGGTCGAGGTGCAGGGCCGCTATCTCGTGCTCCGTGAAATCTCGGATCAGTGGGGCGAAGAAACGCATACGTTCATGAGCCGTCCGGCGCTGATGCAGTGGGCGCATAACCGATTCCCTCAAGAGGATTTCAAGGGGCGCGAGGATGAGTGGAATGAGCTGATCCAGAGCTTCAAGCAGGTCTAGGCCGATGGATTACTCCAATGCCGTCATTTTCATTATTCTGGCCTTCAGTCTTGGCCTGATTATGATCATGAACAGAGACCGGATTCCTGCGCAGCTGCGCAAAGGCATGGCGATTACCGCCATCTTCATGATTCTGTTTGCCTTTTATATTATTGTATACAGCTTTTTCACACTGGGTGCTTCTTGATCTGAGACCCGGATGAAAGCAGGCGCGGCAAGGCATACTATCGCTCGATGCTGTTTCTATCGAGGAGGTTACTGCCAATGAAGTACACCAGAGCACTGTGCCTGACGCTGGTGTTGTCCTTATTGCCGCTGTCAAGCCCCCATCCCGGCGCTTCTGTTCAGGCAGCCCGGATGCCATTCAACGATAACCCGATTAGGAGGATTTCAATGGAAACTTTGCCAAAGCGCACGGAAGTACCTGCCGAGCATAAATGGAAGCTGGAGGATATGTTTGCAGACCAGAAGGCCTGGGATCAGACCTATGAGGAGGTCCGCAGACTGACGGAGAGCAGCAAGCAGTATCAAGGAAAGCTGAACGAGGCTGAAGCCATCAAGCAGTGCTTTGAGCTGGAGGATGAGATCGGACAGCACACCGAGCGGCTTTTTGTATACGCCCATATGCATCATGATGAGGATACCGCAGACCCTACATACCAGGCGTTGACCCAGAAAGCCAAAAAGCTGAGTGTTGAGGTGGGCGAGGCCCTCTCCTTCATAACTCCGGAGATTTTGGCGATGACAGACAGCCAGCTCGATGAGCTGATCAAGAACCCGCTGCTGTCGGAGTATACCTTCACCCTGACAGAGATGAAGAGAGAGAAAGCCCATATTCTGTCCAAAACCGAAGAAGCCCTGCTCGCCCAGGTCGGCAACCTCTCTTCTGCTCCGCAGACCATTTTCGGTATGCTGAATAATGCAGATATGAAATTCCCGAAAATCAAGGATGAGAACGGCAAGGAAGTCGAGCTGACTCACGGCAGCTACATCCAGTTCCTTGAGAATCCGAACCGTCAGGTCCGCGAAGCTGCCTTCAAGGCGGTCTATGAAACGTACAGCAAACAGAAGAATACCATTGCCGCCACGCTGAATGCGAACGTAAACAAGAATATTTTTTACTCGCGGGTACGCAAGTATCCATCCGTATTGGAGATGTCGCTGTACGGAGACAATATTCCGAAGGAAGTGTACACGAACCTGATCGATACCATTCACGAGAGCCTGCCGTTGCTGCACCGCTACATGCAGCTTCGCAAGAAGCTTCTCGGGGTAGATGAGCTGCATATGTACGATCTGTTCGCCCCGCTCGTGGATGAATACAAGCTGGACATCACCTATGAGGAAGCGAAGCAGCAGGTCAAGGACGGCCTTCAGCCTCTTGGAGCTGAATACCTCGGGTTTCTGCAGGAGGGCTATGATAACGGCTGGATCGACGTGTACGAGAATGAGAATAAGCGTACGGGAGCCTACAGCTGGGGAGCCTACGGCACACATCCTTATGTGCTGCTGAATCACAAGAACAACCTGAACAGCATGTTCACGCTGGCTCATGAGATGGGTCATGCGCTGCACTCCTTCTACTCGGACAATGCATTGAAATACCGGGATGCACAGTACACCATTTTCCTGGCTGAGGTGGCCTCCACGACGAACGAGGCTCTGCTGATGGATTATTTGCTCAAGAAATCTACAGATCCGAAGGAAAAAATGTACCTGCTCACGTACTATGCCGATCAATTCCGGACGACGGTATTCCGTCAGACGATGTTTGCCGAGTTCGAGAAAATCGTACATGAGCGCGCCGAGCAGGGAGATTCTCTGACTCCTCAGGACTTGAGCGACATTTACTACGAGCTGAATGTGAAATACCATGGCAAGGATATGGTGGTGGATAAGGACATTAGCATGGAGTGGGCCCGGATCCCACACTTTTACAACAGCTTCTACGTGTATAAGTATGCAACGGGCTTCTCCGCGGCTACGAGCTTCTCGAAGCAGATTCTGGAAGAGGGTCAGCCTGCTGTAGACCGGTATCTGTCCTTCCTGAAGAGCGGCGGCAGTGACTTCTCCATTCAGATTTTGAAAAAAGCAGGCGTGGATATGTCTTCGCCAGAGCCGATCCGCGAAGCCATGAGCGTCTTTGAGGACGTCATTACGCAAATGGAGCAGCTTACGAAATAACATCACACCCTGTTTATAGCGTTTAAGTAAATCCCTTGTCTTTGCGGCAAGGGATTTATACTCATATGAAGGAGGAAGCATCATGAAAATGCAGTGGTCCCTGATTCTTGGCCTGCTATTTGCACTTCTTACTGCTGTTTTTGCTGTCATTAATGTCGATCCGGTCTCGGTCAATCTGCTGTTCAGCACCGTATCTATGCCGCTGATTCTATTAATTATCGGCTGCACCCTGCTGGGAGGGATTATCGTTGGCTCCTATGGCATCTATCGCCAATACCGGCTGCAACGAGAAGTCAAAGCCTTATCTGCCAAGCTGGTACAGTATCAGGAGCTATATGGTGATTTAAATACCACAAATCTTACCGGTGAATCTTCTGTCGCTCAGGAGTCAGCGACTCAGAAGGACTATGAATCAAACACTGATGACCTGTCCGCACCATCGGATGAGCTTGGCAAGGATAAGCTGTAATCTGCCCTCATCATGAAGGCAGGCTGCTGCTAGGGTCAAGGAGCACGCTCAGGCCGTATTTTAGCCTGCATATTATTCGAGCTAGAAGGAGTTAAGATCACGTGAAGATACAACCGAATGAGAAATATATTTTGGAGCTGCTGATGAAGCTGTTGAATACCCCGAGCCCGACCGGATTTACAGGCGGCATTATGAAGGAGATTGAGCAGGAAGCAGCGTCCCTTGGCGTAGCCTGCACCCGGAATGAGAAAGGCGGAGTTATCCTCTCTATACCTGGCAAGGATGGCAGCCGTACCGTTGGATTGAGCGGGCATGTGGATACACTGGGCGCTATGGTCAGGGCCATCAAGCCGGAAGGAACTCTGCGGCTGACGCGGATCGGCGGATTTATGATGAACAGCATTGAGAACGAATACTGCATCATCCATACCCGCAGCGGACAGACATATACCGGAACCATTATGAGTACGAAGCCATCAGTACATGTGTACAGCGATGCCCGGACCTTTGACCGTGAAGAGCAGAATATGGAAGTACGGATTGACGAATGTGTTCAAAGCGCAGAGGATGTGAAAAAGCTGGGCATTGCCGTCGGTGACTATATCTCCTTTGATGCAAGGCCTGAAGCCACTCCAAGCGGCTACATCAAGTCTCGTCATCTGGACGACAAGGCGAGCGTCGCCGCCCTGTTCGGACTGCTGGAGTCCATGAAGCGTGAGCAATGGACGCCGCAGTATCATCTCCAGATTCTGATCTCTAATTATGAAGAGGTCGGGCATGGCGCGGCCAGCATTCCTGATGAGATTAACGAGCTCATCGCTGTGGATATGGGCTGTATCGGCGATGATCTGAGCTGCAAGGAAACCGATGTATCCATCTGCGCGAAGGATTCCAGCGGCCCTTATGACTACGATATGACGAGCCGCCTGATAGAGCTTGCGGAGCGCGAGGGCATTCCCTATGCCGTCGATGTCTATCCATATTACGGCTCAGATGCCTCAGCAGCGCTGTCTGCTGGGAGCAATATTCGCGCCGCCCTCATCGGCCCCGGCGTCCACGCCTCCCATGCTATGGAGCGTACGCACAAGCAGGCTGTATTGAATACCGTCAAGCTGCTGGCAGCTTATATTATGTAACGCCCAAGGCAGCAGCAAATCATACCTCCTTAACATAACCGCTGTTTAACTCTACGCATTACCGAGCAAAGTCAATATGACGGTTCCAAACGCCATCGTATTGACTTTGCTTCCCTTCGTGTTCAAGGTGTTTGTAACTCGGAAGGACGAACCAGAGCCCCCTTTTTTATGACCTTTTCTAGAGATGATCACAAATAAACACAAGTTGTTGGTAACCTTTCAAGTCAATGAAGTGTTTATATTACAGGAAGGAGTCCAAATGAATTGGATGGGTAGAGGGAAACGGTTTGACTGAGAGGAATGATGAGGTTCATGAGGTTGAAAAAGAAAATAATATTGGTATTTGCCATGTTGTTGTTAATTGTTGCTTTGACGGTTATCTATTTTTCGGTTCGGTTATCTTCTAAAAGCGTCATTCCCCATTCTACTCAAATCGAAAAAATCTATTTTAATTACTTTCATAACACTAACATTACCTCTTATGAGATCAAATTCGAGGACAACAAAACTGAAAAAATCAATCCATGGATGAGCATTCTAGACTCCGTGTCGTATACGAGATCGCCCAGATCGTTTGTCAGCAGAAACATAAGAAATGATGGTGGTGCTACGTTTGCATTCATCATTTTTTATCGTGATCGTAATGGAGAATTGAATAATTATTCTTTGGATATGAATCAAAAAGGTTATCTGTTAAGAGATGAGAGGAAAATGTACAAAATAGTTGAGCAAGAAACAGAGGTCTTCAATTCACTCTCCACATGGCTCTTTGAAAATTCAACTCAAATGCCCAATTCATAACAAGACATATCCCGGTGCAGCTTCATGTAAGCTTGTAGATCCCCTGCCTGCTAGGCTGTCCACATGCCACACCGGGCATTCTCCGTCTTATACTATCTTGTCAGGAAATCGAGGTTATCTCCTCCAGGCAGCTGCAAGCTTACGCCTTGCTCTGCTCAATCCGCTCCGCCAGCTCATTAAGATACGTCCAACGCTCCATCAGCCGCTCCAGCTCCTGCTCATTGCCTTGCAGCTCCTTCATCAGCTCCTGCAGGCGAGCGGAATCGCTGGCTGAGGCCTCCATGTCCTGCTGGATCGAAACAGCCCGATTCTCCGCTGCTTCAATCTGTTCGTCAATCTGCTCGTACTCCTTCTGCTCACTATAGGTAAACTTTGGCTTCTCTTTTCTCGCTTCTTTCCGGTTATCGCTTACCGGAGCAGCGGGTGTACTCCCCGCCTTGTCCGAGGAACGACCTGATCCTGCTTCATCACCAGCACCGTGCTTGGCCAGCCATTCCGCGTATTCACTGTAGGAGCCGACATGAACACGAACCTGCCCCTCCCCTTCAAAGGCCATAATCTTGTCCACAGTTCGGTCAAGGAAGAAGCGGTCATGGGATACTACGATAACAACACCCGGAAATTCGTCCAGGTACTGCTCCAGCACCGACAGGGTCTGGATATCAAGGTCATTGGTCGGCTCGTCCAGCAGCAGCACGTTAGGTGCACCCATCAGCACTCTCAGCAAATACAGCCGTCTCTTCTCGCCGCCAGAGAGCTTGGCAATCGGCGTCCACTGCGCAGCCGGCGGAAACAAAAAGCGTTCCAGCATTTGGGCTGCACTAATGCTGGAGCCATCAGCCGTGCGCACAACCTCTGCCTCGTCTTTAATATACTCGATCACCCGTTGATTAGGGTCCATATCCTGATGCTCCTGCGTGAAGTAACCCAGCTTCACCGTCTGGCCGATGATGACCTCCCCGGAATCAGGCTGCAGCTTGCCGGCAATCAGGTTCAGCAGGGTTGATTTCCCGCTTCCGTTCGGACCGACAATACCAATTCGGTCCTCCGGCACCGCAATATAGCTCATATCCGTGATCAGCGGCTTGCTGCCGGCTTTTTGGTGGAGATGATGAAGCTCGAGAATTTTGCGTCCCAGCCGGGTCGATGCCACAGAAACATCCATTTCATTGGTGCTGGACACCGGTTCCTGCTCCTTCAAGGCTTCAAAGCGCTCAATCCTCGCCTTCTGCTTCGTCGTTCTTGCTTTAGCACCGCGGCGAATCCAGGCCAGCTCATTGCGGAACAGATTCTTCCGCTTCTGCTCTGCCGCGGCCTCTCTCTCCTCGCGATCAGCCTTCAGCTCCAGAAAACGGGAATAATTGGCCTCATAGCGGAACAATCGGCCGTGATCCAGCTCCAGCATGACATTTGCGACTCTATCGAGAAAGTAGCGGTCATGGGTAATCATCAGCAGCGCGCCGCGCCGCTTCTGCAAATACTGCTCCAGCCAGGCAACCGATTCATTATCAATATGGTTTGTAGGCTCATCCAGAATCAGCAGGTCTGAGGGCTGAATCAAGACGGCTGCGAGCGCGACCCTTTTACGCTGACCGCCGGACAAGGATTCCATGGGTGCATCATAGCTCGTAATCCCCAGTCTGGAGAGAACCGCCTTGGCATCACTTTCAAGCTGCCAGGCCTGAAGCTCATCCATTCGCTGATTCAGCTTCAGCAGCTGCTCCTGCAGCTCTGTATTGCCTGGCTGTAGCTCCAGCAGCTCCAGCAGCGAGGTGTAATCCCGGACCACCTTCATTTCTGGCAATTCACCGGAAAAAATATGCTGCAGCACGGTGTGGTGAGGATCAAAGGCCGGATTCTGGGCGAGATACTGGATGTGGACACGATTGCCGATCGAGATCTTGCCGGAATCCGGCGGCTCTAATCCTGCAATAACACGCAGAAATGTTGATTTACCGGTTCCGTTGACGCCAATGATGCCGATTTTGTCCTGGGCATCCATCCCGAAAGACGCATCCTGAAACAATATTTTATCTCCGTAGCTCTTGGTGAGCTGCTCGACTGTCATAATATTCATGATTTCATTCCCTACTTGTTCCCGTATTTTAGATCCCATTCATTGTAACACCCCAGCATTCCCTCATGAAGCTGAAGGGGTCCCTTCATTCTAGCAGGGGGAGCGCCGCCTATAGCTAAGCTACAGCATCGCTGCTATCAACCATCCCGTGATTCCGCCAATGCAGGAGCTGATCAGGTTCACGGCATCATTAGTCATCCACCGAAGTCCTTGTCCCTGCTTTGTCGGTCTGCCGCAATGCTGACGCGCTTCTACACTTCTCCCGCAGACGGTACATTGCTGCATTCCCTGCAAAGAAGCTCCCAGCAAGGAATCACTGAACGCTCCCGCCAGTCCCCCGGCAAGCCCCGCCGCAGCACAGCTCCAGAAGTTAAGCTCAAGTCCGGCAGGCACCCCCAGCAGCCAGGCACCCAGACCCAGGGTAAGCCCTCCCGCGGCCGCGGCCAAAGAGCCCAGCCAGGATACCCCTCCGGAGGCGCCCGGAACCAGCACACGGCCATTCAGAATGCTGCGCGGCGGTCTCCGGCTCAGGCTACCCAGCTCTGTGGCCCAGGTATCTGCATTTACAGCAGCCATAACCCCGATAAATACAAAAATAAAAGCGTCATGAGCAGTCCAGGCATACAGCAGGCATAGCACCATGCCGGCGCCGCCGTTTGCGAGCACCTGTCCGGCATCTCTGCGCCCGTTCTTGGCATACGCTTCTTCCATGTCCTTCTTTCGCGGCTGCTTGTATTTGGATAAGGCCGTAGAGGTCACGAAAAAAAGAAGCAGAGTACCAAACCAAAACAGGTTCCCTGCTCCATAGTATACCGTCCCCATCACCATCGCTGCTGCCGCGCCTGATAAAGAAAGCGAGCGTTTATAATAAGCCGCGCCGGCTCCTGCAAAGGCCCCTATAGCACCGATCAGCCAATCCAATGACGATACCTCCGTTTCATCCTTTAACCGATCTCACAGGAGCCCAGAGACTGCTCTCCCCAGATCAGCTCGAATGTATCTCCTTGCTCTGCAGGCCCGACACCTTCTGGAGTGCCCGTAAATACAATATCGCCTTCAGACAAGCCGCAGTGCTGCCCAATATAATCAACAATCTGCTGCAATGAAAATATCATGTCTGAAGCCTGACCCCGCTGTACCTGAGTGCCGTTCTTCATCACTGTAAAGGGAGTTTGCTCCACCTCTTTATTTCCCGGGAAAGGAAGCCAGGCAGACAGCGGCGCAGAGTTCTTAAAGCCTTTTGCTGCCGTCCACGGGTGTCCCTTTGCCTTGATCACACTCTGAACGTCGCGCAGTGTAAAATCAATGCCAAGCGCCATATGATCAACAAGCTCATTCACAGACATGCCAGGTGTATAATCACGGGCAGCCCGGATGACAATCTCACCCTCAAAATGGATCGTACCCTGACCCTGCGGCAAAGCCAAAGACTCTCCATTCAAGGCTGCAACCGCGTGGTTCGGCTTCAGAAAAATCATCGGCTCCTCCGGTACGGCATTCCCTAGCTCCTCCGCATGCAATTTATAATTTCTTCCTACACAATACACGTTATTGATGAAAGCTGTCATCGAAACCATCCTTTCCATTTATCCCAAAACGGAATGCGTGGCGCAAAGCCGTTAGAGAACAGCTGACCCCACATGTCCGGCCGGTTCGTGCATATCATAATCTCTGGATTCATTCTGGCCAAAGCAGCCATGCTGCGCCGGTCATCTACCGTCCAGGCCATCGGCGTAATTCCATTCTTCAGCAGCTCTGAAGCAAAAGAAGCATCCAGGTGGGAGTAACCAATGGATAGAAACGAGCAGCCCAGCTTCTTGAGACGGGATAATAGGTCCCTTGGATGCGCATCAATGATCAGGCCTACCTTCACCTCCGGCTCCAGCTCTTTAGCCCGCAGCAGCGCCTTGGGCTCGAAGGAGGTAATGACGACCTCGGACAGCATTTGATGGGCCCGCACTCTTTCCAGCACCTTCTCCTCCAGTCCAGGGTACATATCACCACTGGTCTTCAGCTCGATATTCACCTTGAGACGGCCCTTGACCATCTGCAGCACCTCGTCCAGGGACGGGACCTGCTCACCTTCAAACTGACTCCCCTTCCAGATCCCAGCATCCATCGTCCGGATTTCCCGCCAGGTCAAATCCTTGACCTTGCCTTTGCCCGTCGTCGTGCGATCGACGCTGAAGTCATGAATGACCACAGGAACCCCGTCCCGGGTCAGCTGTACGTCAATCTCCAGCCATTTTACGTAAGGCACAGACATGGCAAGCTTGAAGGCTGCCCGGGTGTTCTCCGGGGCCTTGCCTGAGAACCCTCTATGAGCCACGCAGAAATTATTCATGGCAGGACCTCCTGATGATTGGCATAGTAAACCAGCAGACCTGCAGCTACAGCAATAAGTCCAATGTTAACAACCGTCCAAAAACGGACATAGCGGGTTTGCTTCTCCTGATCCTTCGCTTTCTTTCTCTCTGTTCTTGACGGGTACATCTTGTCACCCCTTTTTCTCGATACTCTTCTTTGGCACGAGCTCAAACTTTTCATATTATATCAACAAATGGTGTAAAAGTAGAACCCCCCGGCTGGCCGGAGGGCTCATTCATGCGTGCCGCTATCTATTTATTAACCTTGCTTCCACTTTGTAAGCACACAATCAGCCAAGGTTTCCATATACTTCGGATCACTGTTCAGTGAAGGTGTGCGCATCAAACGCATGTCCATTTCTTTGGCAATGGCTTTGGCCTCAATGTCCAGGTCATACAGCACTTCCAGATGATCGGACACGAAGCCGATCGGCGCAACCAGCACATCCTCAACCTGCTCATGCTTCAGCTCCTGCAGTGTATCCAAAATATCCGGACCCAGCCAAGGCTCGTGTGTACGTCCGGCGCTCTGCCACGTAAACTGCCACTGACTGACGCCTGCTTTCTCAGCCACAGCCTTGGAGGTTTCCAGCAGCTGCTCCTGATAAGGATCTCCCATCGACAAAATACGCTCTGGCAGGCTGTGCGCACTGAAGAGAACCCTCACATGATCGCGAAGCGCTCCCGCTTCCTGAAATTGATCCAGCACCGCTCCGACCCGCTCAGCCAGCGCCTCAAGAAGCAGCGGGTGAAGATGGTAGCTCTCCACAAACTGCATGTCAATGCCGGCTTCCTCTGCTTTTGCACGGGCTCTTTTAATATAAGTGCCTACACTCATTGTAGAAAAATGAGGGGCCAGCACAATGCCGATGGCTTTCTGTATGCCGTCTTGGACCATCTGATCGACGCCGTCCTCAATAAAAGGCGCTGCATGCTTCAAGCCCTGATAGCACACAAACTCCACGCCTGCCTCCTGGGCATGGCGGTTCAGCGTCTCCTGCAGACTGGAAACCTGACGGTCTGTATTCTCGCGCAGCGGGAAGACGCCGCCAACGATGGCTTCATAGCGGTCGGTCAGCTCCTTCAGCTGCTCCTCCGACGGCTTGTTTCCCCGGCGGATATGAGTATAGTACGCCTCCACATCCTCCAGGCTCTGCGGGGTCCCATAAGACATCACCAATACACCGATTTTCATATTATTCACCTCTGCTTATTTGTTAACCTGCTTAAATACTCTTCAATGCTTCGCGGGAATACTCGTGGATATAATCCGTCAGCTCCCGCAGCTTATCGAGAGAAGCCTCCGGGAAAAGACCATGGCCGAGATTGAACACAAAGCCCGGCTCCTGTATGCCCTGATCGATAATCTCTTTGGCGTACTGCTGGATTACATCCATCGGAGCAGTCAACACGGTCGGGTCCAGGTTGCCCTGTACCGCAAACCCATGGTTCAGGCGACGGCGGCCTTCTTGAATCGAAACTCTCCAATCCAGACCGATCACGTCAGCCTGCAGGCCGTGCAGCGAAGGGAGCAGCTCCCCGGAGCTGACACCCGGGAAATAAATTTTGGGCACATCCAGATCCTGCAGCTCCGCAAAAATGCGGGTAATGGTCGGCAGCACATACACTTCAAAATCCTTCGGAGAGAGGGCCCCCACCCAGCTGTCAAACAGCTGGAATGCCTTGCCGCCATTCTCGGTATGGGCACGCAAATAAGCAATAACCATATCGCCCAGCTTGTCCATCAGCGAGAACCAGACCTTCGGCTCGCTATACATCATTTCCTTCGTCTTTATGTAGTTGCGGGAAGGGCGTCCCTCAATCAGATAGCTCGCAATGGTAAAGGGCGCACCAGCAAACGTAATGAGCGGCACCTGCAGCTCACGGTCCAGGATACGAATCGTCTCCAGAACATGTCCAAGATCCCCTTCTACGTCGATCGGGGTCAGGCGGGCCACGTCCGCTGCCGTGGAGATCGGATTCTCAATGACCGGACCGATGTTCTTCACAATATCAAAATCAATCCCAATGGAGGCAACCGGATTCATGATGTCCGAATAGAGTATAGCGGCATCCACACCCAGCTTCCGTACCGGCATCAATGTGACCTCAGCCGCCAGCTCGGGCTGTCTGCAAATTTCAAGCAGCGAGTATTTCTCCTTGATCTTGCGGTATTCCGGATCATAACGTCCTGCCTGCCGCATGTACCACACCGGAACCTGGTTCATTTCCTGCTTTCGGCAAGCTCGGATAAACTGATCATTGTAAGTCATGATTAGGCCTCCAAATTCTCAATAAGAAAAGTTTCCTGTATAAGCTATTATGCCCTTTTTAGAAGGTCGTAACAACTATCTGCCGCAGCCTTCACATGAAGATCAGATGACAATCCTGTGACACGTGCTGACGGCAGTGGAATCCGGAATGTGTTATACTGGAAGAACGGCATTTTTTTCGTATATATTTCACTACATCGCTAATCCTGAACGGACAGCCTAGAAAGGAAGTGAAGAGCACATTGAAATCGTGGAAGGTTAACCTCATTGTGCTTTGGTTCGGACAGTTTCTGGTTAATGCGGGAATGACGATGATTACCCCGTTCCTTACCCTGTACCTCGCTCAGGATCTTGGCATGACCAATGAGCGGGAGATCGGGATTTGGGCCGGTTTTATTTTTGCTGCGAACTTTTTGACGTCGTTTATTTTCCAGCCGATCTGGGGGAAAGCCGCAGACAAATACGGGAGAAAGCTGATGCTGCTCCGCTCGGGCTTCGGCATGGCGCTCGTGATTGCCTGCATGGGCTTTGCGACCCATCCTTGGCATTTGCTCGTGCTCCGTCTGCTGAACGGTACCATTTCCGGCTTCAATCCGGCAGCCATCTCGCTCGTCTCCGGCACCACGCCGAAGAGCCGGATGGGCTTTGCCATGGGGATCATGCAGTCAGGGCAGGTAGCGGGAACCATCCTCGGTCCCCTGATCGGCGGTCTGATGGCGGATTGGGTGGGCTTCCGGCCGATTTTCTTTATTACCGGGGCCCTGATCTTCTGCGCATCCCTGCTCGCCCTCTTCCTGGTGAGAGAGAAGTTTGACCGTGCGGAAGCCATGGCTGCCCCTCAGGCCTCGGTCCTTGCCGGCCTGAAGGAGCTGAGCCACACGCGGGAGCTGCCGTCACTATTCACCGTGACCTTTCTGCTGCAGTTCGCTATGCTCAGCCCCATGTCGCTGCTTCCGCTGTATGTCCAGCAGCTGCACGGCCAAACCGAAGATATTGCCATCTGGGCCGGCATGGTTATCGCGGTGACGGGGCTCTCTAATATGATCGCCTCTCCGCTGCTCGGACGCCTCAGCGACCGCATCGGAGCCCATCGCGTGCTCACCTTCGCCCTCATCGGCGCCGGCTTAACATTAATTCCGCAGGCGTTCGTGACGGATGTATGGCAGCTGGTCGCCGTCCGCTTCATGATGGGCATCTTCCTGGGCGGGCTGCTGCCTAGCGTGAATGCACTCATCCGCTCCTATACCCCCGACGGCATGGAAAGCCGGGCGTTCGGATTTAACACCAGCGCGCTGGCGCTAGGCAATATGCTGGGTGCGATTGCGGGCGGCTTTATGGCCGGATTGATCGGCATTGAGGGCTTGTTCATCGTATCGGGCAGCCTGCTGCTGATCAATATGATTTGGGTACGCCTCCGGCTGTATTCCGGCAGCGGTAAGGTGAAGCCTCAATAAAAGAGAAGGGCCCTGCACGAGAACGTGCGGGGCCCTTCTCTTTACTCATGACTGGCAGCCTGAATTTCTAAGGCTGGCCGCTTGTCCTGGATAACCTATTTCTCGTTCACCCTGGCCAGCACGAGTCCATCATATGAAGGCAGCATCGTGCTGGTCAGCCGCGGATCGCTGGCCATCCTTTCGTTAAATTGGCGCACGGCCTGCACCGATGGACCATTCTTCTCCGGGTCCAGGGTGCGTCCCCTCAAAAAGCAGTTATCTCCTGCAATCAGGGCACCCGGATTCGCGAGCTCCAGTGCATATTCCAGATACAAGGGGTAGTTGCCTTTATCTGCGTCAATAAAGAAGAAATCGAACCTGCGCCCTTCTTCCTTCAGCTGAGACAGGCTGTCTGCCGCAAGACCTGTACGGAACTGAAACATGCCGCCGAAGCCCGCTTGAGTCAGCCGTGAAGACGCCTGTGCCGCGAATTCCTCATTCAGCTCCAATGAGGTCAGGCGGCCGCCTGACCCTAGTCCCCGGCAAAGACAGATCCCGCTGTATCCGCCAAAGGCACCGATTTCCAGCACTTTTCGCGCGCCAGAAGCCTGAACCAGCAGGGTTAGCAGCCTTCCGTATGCAGGAGCTACAGAAATATCCTTCATGCCGGCCTCTGCAATGCTGTCCCGAACAGACCGAAGCTCCTCATCCTCGGTAAACAGCTGATTGACGTACTCTTCCTGAGATCTCACAATAAGTCCCTCCACCTCTGCAGCAGCTGGCCAATGCCGATGCTGCAGTTCATGCACATAATGATATGATAATTGTCTTGCCTTGTACAATCGCCTATACTATTGCCATACTAAAAAAATAAATCCGGCTGCACCAAGCACCTCAGCCGGCGGCGCGTGACGCCGAACTATACCGCATATGGAGTTGAATGTGTTCATGCCTCAATTGCAATTAATCGCTACCGCGCCCATGGGCCTGGAGGCCATTGTAGCCCGGGAGCTGAAAGACCTTGGATATACCGATATGGAGGTAGAGAACGGCAGAGTCGTTTTCGCCGGTGATCTGATTGATATATGCCGTTGCAATTACTGGCTCCGGACCTCGGACCGGATTCTTGTAAAGATGGGAGAGTTTCAGGCCACGACCTTTGATGAGCTGTTTGAAGGCACCAAGGCGCTGCCTTGGGAAGAATGGATTCCGGCAGACGGAGAGTTCCCTGTAGAAGGGCGTTCGCATAAATCCCAGCTTAGCAGCGTCCCGGCTTGCCAGGGCATCGTCAAGAAAGCGATCGTAGAGAAGCTGAAGCTGTCCCACCACACGGAATGGTTCCCGGAGGACGGCCCGCTTTACCGTATCGAGGTATCGCTCTTGAAGGACCGCGCACTTCTGACCCTGGATACAACCGGACCCGCCCTTCATAAACGCGGCTACCGCAAGCTCGTGACTGAAGCACCGCTGAAGGAGACGATGGCTTCCGCACTGATCCAGCTTAGCCGCTGGGGTCCGCATCGCCCTCTCTATGATCCTTGCTGCGGCTCAGGAACGATCCTGATCGAAGCAGCCATGATGGCCTGGAACATCGCACCCGGCCTGCGCCGCAGCTTCCCATCCGAGCAGTGGGACAAGATTGGCAGCCGGAACTGGGAAGAAGCGCGTGAGGAAGCCTTTGATGCCGTGACAGATGACATTCCGCTGCAATTAGGCGGCAGTGACATTGATCCGAAAGCCATTGAGGTCGCTAAGGCCGCTGCCAAAAGCGCAGGCCTCGCGAAGGAAATCAAGCTGGATGTGCTGCCGGCCTCCAAGGCTCTGCCTCAGGGTGATTTCGGCTGCATCATTACGAACCCTCCTTATGGCGAGCGCCTGAGCGAGAAGGAGGAGGTCGAACGCCTGCTTAGACAGTTTGGCAACCTGCTGCAGCAGCTGCCGACATGGTCATTTTTTGCACTGAGCCCGGCCAAGCAGTTCGAGCATTATTTGGGCCGCAAGGCCGACAAACGGCGCAAGCTGTTCAATGGACGCATCGAGTGTCAGTATTATCAATTCCTGGGTCCGCTGCCGCCGCGTCCGGGTCAGGAGTCTTAACAGAAGTCAAAGCAGCAGGAAAAGCAAGATAAGGGGCCACCTCTTTATGAGGCCGGCCCCTTATTGGCATTGGCTAAGCTTACTTCCTTGAGGACAGCTTGGACAGCCGGGCTTTCTCTTCGCCCAGCAGCTCCTCTGCCAGCTCCACCATCCCCGGATTGGCATGGCTATGAGCCTGGCGTACCGCCTGCTCTGTATGAGCAAGTGAATTCTCAGCCTGCTGCACCAGTGCTTCTGTCGGATGCGACAGGGCGGAGGAAACGGAGCGGTGAAGCTTCTCTACCGAGTCCAGCGCACTGTTTGCCGGGTTGTTGGCGTGAAGGCTGGAGTCATGGCTGTTAGTCATAATACCGTCTCCCTTCAGAATCTGGAATAGCCTGCTGCCTATTTAGCATGGATATCAAGACGCAGAACTATGCAGGAGCGATAAAATGAACATGCTGTTTCCGATCGACACCGGACTCAGGAAGACTGCTTGATAAACGGCTTCGCTTTCGCCAGCACCTCATCCTCCGTGGGAGCGCTGATATACCGGCCGTTCACATACACAAAAGCGCGCTTCTTGCACGGTCCGCAGTAGGATTTACAGCCGACCTTGATGTCCGCATCAGGGGCAAGCTTTTTCAATTTTGGAATAATCGTCTTGAGTGAGGTGCCTTTGCATTTCTCGCACACTCTAATATCGTTAGGCATGTTGTTCATATCCTTTACAATCAGTTCAGCATTCAGCAATTTCAATATTTAATTGTATGCCCCGCCGCGCATTTTGACAAGCTGTGCTTTCTTAACGAACCCGGCGCTGCTGTGGATCTGAACTGTGGTTCAGCTGTGGATACTTGCGATCCACTCTTCCGACAAACCAGTTTGCGAGCAGCATCGTAACGCCAATATCATCAATCGGTATAAACGGCAGCAGATCGGGAAGCACCCAATACAGGGCAGCCGGTATCACAAAGAGCAGCTTGTCCTTTAAGGCGACCTGCGGAGAAACCAGATATTCCATAATCCGCTTCAAAACATGCGACCAGCGGCGCAGCGACAGAAGCTTTCTCCATTTCATCTCGTTCTCCTCCTTTAATTCTATGTTACCCGATATTGCGTCTTATGAAGAACAAGACCGCGCTGCCAGATCTGAGGGCCCGGTTGAGAACACATCTCCCTGATCGTTACGTATGGCAGCAGCGGTCCGTTTCACATTCAGCTCAGGCTAATGACATAAATGCAGCCATAATGGCCGTCGTTTCAAAGGCAAGGTCCTCGAAATCCTCCAGCGGAAGCGGATTGATTCCTCTTCCCAGCTCGACGGTGAAGCCGGGCTTGCGGTAATGCTGAATAAACCAATCCTTGTAGCCGGCATCGCTGCCCGACAGCTTCACAGCCCGATAGCCGGCTGCCTGAGCCAGCCTGTGGGCCCATTGCTCACTGTATTCCGGCTCACAGCTTCGATAATTCCAGTAAATCTCCTGACCCTGGCTGTGCCAGGAAATGACTCTTTCCGGCTGAATGCTCAAGGTATGCTCATAAAGACCCCGCGCCTCCGGCTCACTCAGCGGTGCAGGCCCCGGATAATCCTGCGGTGCAGGGCCTGATTTCCCTCGCCGCTCGACCTCCTGCTCCCAATGGGCCGGGAACTGATCACCCAGATCAACGCCGCGGATATTCGCTTTCCATTTGCGGAAATTTTCGCGCCCGCCGTTCCACTCCAGCAGCTGACCGGCTGCAGACCCCAGGCCGCTGACACCCTGCTGCACGAGCTCTACGCCATCGGGATTGACCATCGGCACGAGCCAGAGCGTATATTGCCTGAACCACTCTGTTACATCATGGCCCAGCAAGCTGCTGCCGCGGGTCCAAGCGGAGGCATACTGCTCTGCAAACCGGAGCAGACAGGGCGCTGTGATCCATTCATTTCCGTGCAGTGCCCCATGTACATGCAGCGCACGATTGCCGCTTCCCAGCCGGAGTGCTTGAATAGGCGTTCCCAGCACACTCGCACCAATCTGCTCAACCGTCATACATGAATAACGAGAAGTCAGCCTGAGCAGATCCTCGGCGCACTCGCGAGGACCATACTCTCCCTGCAGCTGTACAAGCGGTCCGCCCGAAACCGGAGGCAGGGCGATTGTCTTCCCGGGCGTAAAGCGATATAACGAAAGACCGGGATTAATGGCCTCCAAATCACAAACCTCACATTGAAAAGAAGCCGCTACACTCTCGGGCGTATCGCCATCCATCACCATATATCTCTTTCGAAATGAAGATGGCAAAAACATAATTTGTCCCGGCTTGATGTACGGCTGACGGGAAATCCATGGATTCGCGGTCATCAGCTGCTCTTTGGCGAGCTCGTACCGGGCAGCGATTCTGAGCACGGTATCTCCGGGTTTTACAACATACTGGCGCATTGAAATGCTCCTTCCAAGCGGCCCTCACAGCCGCAGTGTAGTCATGCATCCTCTGCTCCAAGTGTATGCCGGTACGGTTGTACCACATGTGTCCACCTAACAGCCCTAGTCCCCGGAACAGCAAAAAAAGCCGGCTTCAGGAGCCGGCCCTTTCAGAATCAATAACAGCGTATTATAGCTTCGTAATCTGCCAAACGACCGGCGTCCGCCGGATATGCTCTCCGAGCCATTCGGCAGCAATGCTCTGAAACATCTCTGCATCCCCTGTACAAAAGAACTGATGCACCGGCGTTTCCTCACTGCTCGCCAGCTGACCCTTATCATAAAGGATCGTGCTGATTTCCCTCGCCGTTTCATCCGCTGAGCTGATCAGCTTGACGCCATCGCCCATCACCTGCTGAATGGTGTCTATGAGAAATGGATAATGGGTACAGCCCAGAATGAGGCAGTCCATTTCATCAGGATGAAGAGTGCTTAACGCTTCACGCACCACCTGCAGCGATCCCTCCGCTCGAAACAGCCCCTGCTCCACAAGCGGGACCAGGGTTGGACAAGCCTGACTCTGAACCTGCACGTAGGGCGAAAGCTGCTTCAGTGCAGCCGTGTACGCTCCGCTGCCGATCGTTCCGGCTGTACCAATGACACCGACATGTCCTGTCTTGGTCGCACTGATGGCGGCCCGGGCGCCAGGATGAATGACCCCGATCACGGGAATCTGCACTTTTGCGGAAATGTAATCCAGGGCTGCTGCTGTCGCTGTATTACAGGCGATAACGATCATTTTAGGATCATATTGAAGCAGGTAATCTACGATCTGCTCCGTGAATTGACGGACTTCTTCCGGGGTACGGGGTCCGTAGGGTGCGCGGGCGGTATCGCCGAAGTAGATGACCTTCTCCCGCGGGAGCTGTCTCATCACTTCCTTGGCAACGGTCAGACCGCCGACACCCGAATCTAGTATTGCAATGGCTTGCTGCACGAACACACCGCTTCCTTCTTTAGCAATTGATAATTTCATATACTTACAGTGCTACCATATGTCGTTTCTGTCCGAAACGTACCTAAATCTTACCCCATTTCCTGCCTGCCTTCAACTTTCCGCTAGCTGTGGCTGCAGTCATTCCGGAGAGCACTAACGTTAACATAATCGCTAATTTTGTCTTATCTTCTGCCTCGCTTTTGGCATATACTTAAACTACAGCCCTGAACACTGAAACAAGAGAGACAGGTGATGCATAGATGTCAGTCACAACGAGCTTGCTGCACGAGGCCGAGCGCTTTATCAGGACAAGCTTTGCCGAGCTCGGCAAAGCTCCTGCAGAGGCAGAAACCCGAATCCGCGCGATCGAGCTGGAAATCCGGCAGAGCGGTACATATACACATACCGAGGAAGAATTAACACATGGTGCCAAGCTGGCCTGGCGTAACAGTAACCGCTGCATTGGCAGGCTGTTCTGGGACAGCCTTCGGGTCAGGGACGCCCGGGCTGCCTCTACGCCGGCCCAGGCGGCAGAGCACTTGGTGGATCATATTTACACCGCCACCAATGGCGGCAAAATTATCCCGACGATTACGATCCTTGCTCCCGAAACGGACGGAGATGAAAGCCTCCGCATCTGGAACCATCAACTGATCCGGTATGCCGGCTACGAGCAAGACGGCAGGATGGCCGGTGACCCGGCCTCCCTGGACTTCACGTCCCAGTGCCGCGCACTGGGGTGGAGAGGACAGGGAAGTGACTACGATGTCCTTCCTCTGGTTATTCAGAAGGGGAATGCCGTCCCGGAATGGTTTCCTCTCCCTCCTGATGCTGTGCTGGAGGTGGAGCTTGACCATCCCGAGGTGCCGGACTTTCAGCGCCTGGGACTGAAATGGTATGCTGTGCCTATCATCTCCGATATGAGCTTAGAGATTGGCGGCATTCGCTATCCGTCAGCACCTTTTAACGGCTGGTACATGGGCACCGAGATCGGGTCAAGAAACCTGGCCGACACATTCCGGTACAATAAGCTGCCCGCCGTCGCCGCCCATCTGGGTCTGGATACGTCCAGAGACAGCTCCCTGTGGATCGACCGGGCGCTGCTGGAGCTCAATACAGCCGTGTTGTACTCGTTCAAGCGTAGCGGTGTCAGCATTGTAGATCATCACACTGCCGCTTCACAGTTCCGGCGCTTCGAGGAACGGGAGCAGGATGCGGGAAGATCCGTGACCGGAGATTGGACCTGGCTGATCCCTCCCATGTCTCCTGCATCCACTCACATCTTCCACGCTGCTTATAAGAATGAGCTGAAATCTCCGATGTTCCGTTATCAGGAAAGGCCTTATTAGAACAAGACAACAAACGCCCTGCTCGGTTTTGGCTTCAAGCCAAGCCCAAGCAGGGCGTTTATGCTATAAGACGCTACGACCATGGTTTAACGGTGCTGCTGTTCTCCTTGAAGCTCTTCATCCTCTTCCTGTTCCCGAAAAGAGGAAATCCGGGCTTCTGCACCGTCAGCCAGCCAGGATTGCTGCTTCTGGCTCCAGTCCTGCAGCTCGGAGATCATCCCCTGAGCCCGGTCTGTCATCACGCCAATCCAGGAAATGCCCTGTTCGCCCAGCTTTTCAGCGGTTTCCTGCACTTTATCTCCAGCAAGGCGCGCGCCGTCGGCAAGGCTCTCTCTAAGCTCCCGGCCAGATTTCGGTGTCAGCAGCAGGGCCGTTACAGACCCGGCAATGCTTCCGATAAGTGCTCCCCACAGCAAACCTTTGCTTTTTTCGTTCATTGTGCATCTCTCCTTTGATCTTTACTCAGCCTGCCCGCCGCCGGTCCGGGGAGACCGTCGATGCCATGCATGCCAGAACGAAACCCCGATGTCCAGCCAGCGAAACAGCTCTCCGAGCTGCTTCTCATTGTCCAGTCGAGCCTGCTCCAAGTGCTGAGCGGCAGACTGGGCAGCCTTCTGGCTGACTCTGGACACACCAATTACCGCTTCTGAAGCGGAATGGACCGCACCTTTCACCTGGACAACCATGGATTCTGCTGCAGCCAGCTGCCGCTCTACGTGCCCCAGCGAACGAGATGCCTGTTCCATAACCTGTGACGTCTGCTCTGATAGCGCTGCGTACTGCTCTTCCATGGTTCTTAGCACAGCTTCCGCTCGAAGCAGCATGTTCCGGATCAGAAACCCTATGGTAATCGCCGCTGCGGCAATGATCCAGATCCCTGCTGCCGCGGCCACAATGCCCCACTCCTGCATACCTGCCTCTCCCCTTCCTTCCGGCTGACCGGGCGAATGCCTAGTCGCATGCTGCATTATAAGCAGCCAGGGCCTGGCCTGACACTGTTTGCACGAAAAAAAAGCCCTCCACACGATTCATCGTGTAAAAGGCTCTATGACGCTTCCTGTGGACGCTACAGCTCCCGCTCTAAATATCCCCTGACTTCAGATGCAAAGGTCTCCAGCAGGCCAGGCAGACTCTCTGTCAATGGGTGCAGCGCAAAGCGGTCCCAGTCATAATACTCCTGAACCAGCGGCCGGCGCAGCCGGACAAGCTCGATGAAGGCATCATAGACGGGCTTGGACATGACCTTCTCTTCGTGGATGATATCCATAATGTCCTCATAGCTGCTGGCATCGCGCATAATAAAGCCGTCAATCAGATAGCTGCCGACATCGGTAACGACCTCGATCGCCAAATGGAGCGCACGCTCCTGAATAAACCCGCAGGCCACTGTCGGCTTCCAGGCAGCAGCAGCCTCCCTCATACCTTCTGCAATATGAGGTATCGCATTCAGACGACGTTCAATTTGATCCTGGTTTACGTAATACAAGCCATCACCGCCTAAACTTCGAAATCGACAGCGAGGGTATGATCCTTCACTTCGTTAATATATTGAATCACTTCCTGATGAGCGGGGTGCACCTGATACGCCTGAAGCTCCTCCAGGGAATCCACTTCCACGATCAAGGCCAGGTCGTAAGAGCGCTCCGAGCGCACAACGTCTGCCCCTGCCTCCAGCGAGCGGAGCTGGGGAATTTGTCCGTCCATATTTTTGAGCACCTGGACTGTGCGCTCAATGTTCTCTGCAGTCGGTTCTTTCAGCTTGAAAAATACGATGTGTTTAATCAAAAGTCATTCCTCCGTCACAGGATGATAGGTACTCTTTCTGTTCTATCATACCCTGCCCGGCTCAAAAAAGAAATGAACGGCTTGTGCCGTTTAGACACGTTTTACAGGTGTAAACCGTACACTGCACCGCCTTTTTAAAGAGCATACAGTATAACTTCACAGCAAGCTGGAAACAAATGATAGAAACAGCCTATTGAAAGTTGGTTGTCGAATAATGTAGTATTGTGGTAAAAAAAGTCGGAGGAATTATGCCTACACAACCACAGCAAGAAAAACACTCCATCGAGGCGTGGTCCCTGATCAACCGTAAATACCTGGGTAAAGGCGTGCGCGTAAAGCGATTCCGCAGACCTACCCGGTGTCAGATCCGTAACCGTGTCCTGCTTGCCATCCTGATGGCCAATGATATCAAGCTCTCCCAGCTGGCAGAGGAGCTCGGCGTTTCTTCACGCAGCGTCAGTGCCTGGGTCTATGAGGGGCGTGTGCCCGGCAAAACCAATCTGGAGAAGGCTTGCAGCTATCTCGGTTATCCCCGTCATATTTTGTTTCGCGAAGAATTACTGGAAAAGTCACCCTTGATCTGTCAGCCGGAGCCTTCGCGCTTCATGAAACGGACGTTGACCCGTTCACCCGTCAGCAATCGGATTTTGACTGGCCTGTGCATGGTGCATGACCTCTCGGTCAGTGATGTCAGCCGCTGGATCGGCGTACATCCCGGCACATTCCGTAAATGGCTGCATCAGGGAACCCTGCCTTCTCCAGCGTTTCAAGAGAAAGCAGAAGCCTTTTTTCGCATCCCGCGCTCGGTACTGTTTGCCGACTGCGCACTTCAAGGAGATCTTCGAACCAAAGCTCAGCCGTAACGGCAAAAATAGGGACCATTCTTTAAGATCCTGGATCTTTAGAATGGTCCCTGTTCTTGCAGGGAATACCATCTCCATAGCCTTGGATAAACGGAGGGATAAGATGGATAAGGATATCGGCACGGCGCTGGGACTACTGGGAGGCACGACGCTTGGAAGCGGGATCGGCTTTCTAATGGGCTGGCATTCCTATGATCTGATATGGAGTGTAATTTTGGGAGGCTTGCTTGGCATGCTGAGCGGCCTGGTGACGGCAATACGCTGGCGTGCTGGCAGCAAGACCTCTCCGTGAACTGCAGAACGCCGCAGGTGAATTTCTCCCTGCGGCTTCTTTTTTGTTACAATGTGTACATAATGCACAAAACAGGAGGTGGAGCAGGATTGAATACGAATCAAAGCCCGGCCGAAGATACATTTGCCAGTGAAAGTATTCTGGTCTGTGTCAGCTACGGGCCGAGCTCAGAGCGTCTGATCCGCCGCGGAGCCAAGCTCGCGCAGGCCTTTCAGGCGCCACTGACAATCTTGACGGTAGGCGTCCAGGATGAAGATACGTATCACGAAGAAAGAGATCGGAACATGGCCTTGTGGACATCGCTCGCACAGCAGCTGCAAGCGGAGTTTCTGATTTCAAAGCGTCCCTCGCGGGATGCCGCAGAGGTGATCATTGAGACGGCGAGAGAAAGAAAGATTACCCAGATTGTCCTGGGTCAGTCTGTCCGTACGAAATGGGAGGAGTTAACCGAGGACTCGATCATGAACGAGATTCTCCGCAGCATTGAGCTGGTGGATATTCATGTTGTCTCGGTCAAGCGACAGGTGGAGCAGCAGCATGAGGATGATTATGAGCCGGGCACAAAGGCATATCTCGTTCGGGATGGCGATAGCTATGTGCTGCAATTTGAGACGAGTGCAGCGGATGCGATTGAAGGAACCTTTTATCAGAGCGTGTACACGGACTTCAATAACGGCATTTTCAAGACGATTCGGGGTCAAGAGGTCATTAAATATCACATTTTCGACGGTGCAGTAACAACATAAACTGTGGATTATGCAATCAGGCCGCTAGCCGCGGCCTGATTGCACGCACCGCACCCACTCTAACCCTGAATATTAAGAAAAGAGCTGATCCCCAAGGGATCAGCTCTTATTCATAGGATGCGGTCGAGAGGACTCGAACCTCCACGGGGGTTAGCCCACACGGACCTGAACCGTGCGCGTCTGCCAATTCCGCCACGACCGCAAGCATATATCTTCGAAGCCTCGAAGATGTCTAGTGAATTCTCGGTTGTCTTGTTCTTTCCGAACCAGTTCCGTTTCAATCACCGTAATTAAGAGTATACTCTCGCTTCAGCAAGATTGCAAGCACTTTTTCAAAAAACTTTAAAGACCCTTCACGGCCCTACCCGGTTACGATAGCTGCGCGGCGAAACGCCGGTCATTTTCTTGAAGACCCGGGAGAAATAAAAGGTATCTTTATATCCTAACGCTTCCCCAGTCTCCTTCACCGTCAGCTCGGTATTCAGTAAAATGCTGCGTGCTTCCGAAATCCGGAGGCGGTGCAGAAATTCGTTCAGCGGATAGCCCGTATACTCCTGTACTATTCTTCGAAGCGTGGATACTGAAATATGATGCCTTGACGCCATCTCTGCCGCTTCCTGCCTTACATGGAGAGATTGCGAGATGTCTTGAATAACCTTGAGCGCAAAGCTTTCCCGGGTACTGTCCTCTCCACCGTCGGAATAACAGGCTAAATCGTACAAAAAGCTTTCCAGCATAAGCACTGCGCGGTCCATATTGCTTGGCGCTCCGCTGTCCATCAGCTTGAAGATCAGCTCCATCCGGTGCATTAAAGAATCATCAAATACAGTGGCCTTGACCTTCCCGGGGTCCTGCAGCCACTGCTCCAGCCATTCTGTAATGCGGGAGCCTTCTACCGTAAAGTAATATTCATCCCAATCTCCGCCCTCCCAAGGCCCGTAATTGAATACTGCGCCCGGGTACAGGCAGAACCAGCTTCCCGCTTCAATCGCCTGCTGCTCCCCCTCATCGACCTGATAAAAGCCGGAGCCGCCGGTAATCATGACAAATGCCCAATACGAGAATTGCGCGTTCAGGCGCTGGGGCCTTCTCTTTGGAAGATGTCCGGCGTTCACCAGGGTCAGAGACTTGATCTTCTGCTTGCTCGCATCCAGCTTGGGGTTAAACAGACGAATAGGATATGAACTGATCATATAATCCATGGTTATTGTCATCCTGCACATTCTCCCCCTCATACAAACGTGCTAACTTATAGGTGCTTGAATAAATATAACATATTTGATTGCGCCCCTCTATACGGGTGCCCCAAGAGCAAGCATGAAATATGGAAAGGATGTTAGGTTATTATGAGTACCTTGAACATCGGTTTGATCGGAAGCGGATCCATCTCTGAATCGCATTTAAAGGCTTACAGTGCCAACCCGAAGGTCAGGCTTGCCGCCGTATGCGACCTGAATGAACCCAGAGCGCGTGAAAAGGCAGAGAAATATGACATCCCGAACGTGTATAGTCATTATAAGGAACTGCTCGCAAATTCCGAGGTAGATGCCGTCAGTATTTGTACCTGGAACAATTCACATGCAGAGATTAGTATTGCCGCCCTTCAAGCGGGCAAGCATGTGCTGTGTGAGAAGCCGCTGTGCAAGACGGTCGAGGAAGCGCTGCAGGTGCAGGAGGCGGTACGAGAATCCGGCAAAACGCTGCAGGTCGGCTATGTTCGCCGCCATGCCTCCAGCATTCATGTCCTGAAGAAGTTTATTGATGAAGACGAGCTTGGAGAAATTTATTTTGCCAAAGCGAGCCTGATTCGCCGCCTCGGCAACCCCGGCGGCTGGTTCGCCGATCAGGAGCGCTCCGGCGGAGGGCCTTTGATTGATATCGGCGTTCACTGTATCGACCTGTGCTGGTATTTGATGGGCAAGCCAAAGGTGAAATCGGTCAGCGGCAACACGTATAACCGCCTTGGCAACCGAGCTCATATTCAGAACCTGGATTTTTACAAAGCCGCTGATTATGACGCCGCCTTAAACAACGTAGAGGATATGGCGAATGCCCTTATCCGTTTTGAGAACGGGGCCTCTTTGCTGGTCGATGTCAGCTTTACCCTGCACGCGCGGGATAACTCTGCGCAGATCAATATTTATGGAGACAAGGGCGGCGCCGAGATTGAGCCGAAGCTCTCTATTGTAACGGAGCGTCACAATACGATTATTAATGTAGAGCCGCAGCTTACACATCCGGGCTTCGAATTTCAAGGAGCATTTGACCAGGAAATTTCCCATTTTGTCGATAGCTGTCTCGGCCTGATTCAAACCAATAGTCCGGTAGAGGACGGCGTGGAAATGATCAAGATCCTGAATGCCGTGTATCAATCGGCTGCCGAGGGCCGTGAAATTCATTTTTAATATGATGTTTAACCACTTTATAAGATAAGGAGTGTGACTTGGATGCTGCTAAATAATAAAATCGGAGTCATTGTAGACAGCTTTGGAGTCGGGGTGCGCGAGGGACTTGTTAAGGCCAAGCAGGCTGGCGCTGACGGTGTACAGATCTATGCCGTTTCGGGCGAGATGGATCCTGCCAACCTGAGTCCTGCGAAACGCCGCGAGCTGCGCGAATACATTGACGGGCTTGGCCTTGAAATTTCTGCACTCTGCGGCGATCTCGCCGGGCATGGCTTTCAGGATGCTGCAGCCAATCCGGAGAAGATCGAGAAATCGAAGCAGATTCTGGATCTGGCTGTGGAGCTGGGCACAAACGTCGTCACCACACATATTGGCATCGTGCCGGAGGATCAGAACGACCGGATCTATGATGCTATGCAGCGGTCCTGTGATGAGCTTGGCATCTACGCCAAGAGCATGAATGCCTACTTTGCGATTGAGACTGGACCGGAGCCCGCAGCGCATCTGAAAAGCTTCCTCGATCATCTCACTACGAACGGCGTCTCGGTTAATTTCGATCCGGCCAATATGGTCATGGTTACCGGTGACGATCCTGTGGAAGGTGTGAAGCTGCTGAAGGACTATGTCGTGCATACGCATGTCAAGGACGGTGTGCGGCTGCGTCACATGGACCCCCGCGATGTCTACGGCTTCCTGGGCTACAATGCTATGGACCACGGAAAAATCGCGGATATGGCTGTCTCCGGGGCCTCTTTTAAGGAGCTCCCGTTAGGGGAAGGCAAGGTGGACTTCAAGGCTTACTTCGCTGCGCTTGATGAGATTGGCTATAAAGGCTATCTGACCATTGAACGGGAAGTCGGCGACAATCCGGAGATGGATATCCAAAAGGCCGTAGCCTTTATTAAATCCTTCAAGAATTAACCCTTAAATGGCAGAGAGGAGAATACCGCATGAAACTGGGAGTTAGCTCGTACAGCCTGTTTCAGGCCATGAATGCCGGACATATGAATATTCTGGAGGCGATAGACTGGGTAGCCGAGAATGGCGGAGAGCATATTGAGATCGTACCGGGACTCGGCTTCAGCTTTGAGGAGCAGCCGGAGCTCGAGGAGCAGCTGATCAGCAAGGCGAAGTCTGCAGGTATTGAAATTTCGAACTATGCGATCGGCGCTAATTTCTTGAACGATACGGAAGATCAATATGAAGCAGAAATTGCCCGGGTCATCTCCGAGGTGGATCGCGTTCACCGCCTGGGAGCAAAGCTGATGCGCCATGACGTGGCTTCCCGTCAGGACACATCAATAAGGAATTTTAATCAGGACCTGGAGCGGATCGCTGCAGCCTGTCAACGGATTGCAGACCATGCCAGAGAATACGGTATTACGACCAGCCTGGAGAATCACGGCTATTACGTCCAGGCCAGCGACCGCGTGCAAAGTGTGATCCATGCCGTAAATCGGGACAATTTCAAGACCACGCTGGATGTCGGCAATTTTGTCTGTGTGGATGAAGATCCACTGACTGCCGTGAAAAACAATCTGCCCTATGCTTCTATGGTGCACATAAAGGATTTCTACGTCCGTCCTGCTCACCGCAATCCCGGAGAAGGCTGGTTCAAGAGCGCAGGCGGCCGCTATCTCCGCGGTGCCATCGCCGGTCAGGGGGATCTGGATATGGTTGAAATCATTCGCAGCATTAAATCTTCCGGCTACGATGGCTTCTTGTCCATTGAATACGAAGGCATGGAGGAGTGCACCAAAGGCACCCGAATTGCCCTTCACAACGTCAAGCGGATTTGGAGCGAGGTCTAGTGTACTGGAAACAGCCGTTCAGGGGATATCCCTTGAACGGCTGTTGTTGTTAGATCTCAAGCCTTTACTTCCAAGCAGCCGGGTGGTCTTCCTTCACCATGCCTATCTCCACGGCTCTCGCGTTCGACTTCACCTGCTCAATGCTCTTACATCCCGGTATTACGCAGCTGACTGCGGAGTGCTGCAAACACCATGCCAGAGCCCATTCTGCCATCCCCACGCCATCCGGCACTTCAGAGCGCTGGATCTGCTCCACGAGACGCAGCTTCTTATCCATCTCTTCCCGTTCATGATTCTTGCGCACATTGTCTGTAAAGACCGCTCCCGGCTTGTATTTGCCGCTTAAATATCCGCTCGCCAGCGGAACCCTTGCCAGTACACCCAGGTCTTGCCGCTGACAGGATGGGAACACTTCCTGCTCCGGCGCTTGATCAATGCGATTATAAATCACTTGAATCGCTTTTGCGTTCACATCGGTAGCCTTATCCGTCTGGTACACATTTTGGTTGCTGCCGATCGAAATGCCCAAATTGCGAATGCTCCCGGCTTGAACCTGCTTATCCAGCATCGTCCACAGGTCATCATGATTAAATACCTCATCCGAACCGGAATGGAATTGGTACAAATCAATGTAGTCCGTGTTCAACGCTCGCAAGGATTCCTCAAGCTGGGTACGGATCTCATCCACACTCCATGCATTTTCCCAGTGGTCATGCCACCGATGACCGAATTTGGAAGCAATAACCCAATCCTCCCGGCGGTCTCGCTTCAAAAAATCACCAATGAACTTTTCTGACATATGATGCGGACCGTAGCACTCCGCCGTGTCAATCAGATTGATTCCCAGGTCCTTTGCACAGCCCAGAATGCCATCCACATCCTTTTGGCTGAAATCTTTTCCCCAATCGCCGCCAAACTGCCAGGTGCCTACGCCCACAACGGATACTTTAAGCTCTGTACGCCCTAATCTTCTGTATTTCATCCTGAGCCTCTCACTCCTTATGAGGATAGTTTGCCATACTGTTAACGCTTTCTATCCTATCAAATCTATGAGCAGCGCTGCAAACGTTCCCAGAGTGAGAAGCCGTCCCTGTCCTTAATCGAAATCTCTGATCGGCTTCAACCCGGCGAAGCTTAATATACCAAGAACCGACAGCAGCAGTCCGATGATCAGCAGTGTTGGAGCCGGGCCGTAAAGATCGGCTGCAAAGGCAGACAGGACCAGCCCCGCTGGCGGCAGGACACTGGTCAGGGAGCCCAGAATGCCAAAGGCACGACCGAGCATATCCGGCTGAACCCGCAGGCGAAGCAGGATTTGCACCAGCAGCGTTGCAAAGGCAAACATGAACCCCGCCGCAAAGATGAGGAGCACGGAAATGACCAGACTGCGGCTAAAGGTCATCAGCACGAACACGGGACCCAGTGAGAAAATGCCCGCAAAGATCAGCCAGCCGCGCCGGCGAAGCCGTTGATCCAGCGTCAGAATGAGAAAAGATCCCGTCAGGTAGCCTACCGGAAAGGCGGCTTCAATCAGGCCAAAGCCCGCTGGATTCACCTTCCACACTTTAACGGCTACAACCTGAATGAGCATGAGACAGGAGGTAAAGAACAGCATCAGGGACGGAGACAAAATCATGACAGACCGCGCGGCAGCATCGTTTTTCATGAATTGAAGACCGCTCCACATCTCGCTGAGCAGCTTTTTGCGCGGTGGATGGCTCTTACAGTTCAAGGACTCCTGTACCGGGTCTGGCGGAGCAGCAAGCTCCTCTCCCTCTCCCGCCCTTATGCCCTGACGCTCCCTTGCTGCGATATAGGCTCCTGCCTGTGAGATCAGGATGGCTGACAAAAGGAAGGTAAAGCTGTCCACCCAGATCGCAGCCACGCCTCCGAACCACGTAATGACAACACCACCCAGTGCCAGGCCGCTGACACGCGCAATGTTCTCCATAATGTTGACCAGGCTCGTAGAGCGCTGGATCTGGTCCTGCCCGGCAAACCGAACGAGAGAGGTCTGCATCGAGGGAGAATGAAAAAGCCCGGATATCGCTGTCATTCCAACAAGAATCAATACCGCAAAGGTAAGCTGCGGCGCCAGCCCGATCACCAGGGCAATGCCTGCCGTGCACAAGGCTCGCAGCAGATCTGCTGCTGTCATCAGCCGAATCCGGTTACTCCGGTCCGACACGGTTCCTGCTACCGCCCCGAATAAAAGCGAGCTTAGCATGTAGATGCCCATCACCAATGACATCATCCTGGCACTGCCTGTCGTTTCCAGAATCCACAGACTCAGCGCAATCGACTGAAATCCATTGCCAAACACACTCAGAGAATAGCCGGACAGAAGCAGCAAAAAGGGCCGGTTATGCCATAGTGATGCACTGCTTGCAGACGACCGCACGGCGTTTTCTGCTCCCGGCTGTTTCCACTCAGCTTGCATATGAGTTCCCCCTTTCCGACTTAATCGTTTAAGCTCAAGCGCTAAAGCAAGCCGAAGCGCGTCGGCTTCGGCTCCTTACTTTAAGTCAAAGAAATCGTTATATATTGCTTGAAGGGCTGCTTTTCCGCGTGTCCGTCCGTGACCGTCTCCTCCGCCATACTCCCGCTCTGGATGTAATGCTTGATCAGTTCCAGAGCAGCCGCAAGATGAGGCTGACCCGTCTCCATCTGCAGGGTCTTCACTTCAGGCGGAAGCAGCTGCGGATAGCCGCTTGTGCACAGGACCGTTAGCTCCAATTGCAGCTCCCGGCTCAAGCCCAGCAGAGGCAGTGCCGCAAATTCGTTGATTACGACGCCTTGATGACCTTGAAACCGCTCCAGAAAGCGTGGCAGCTCCTTCTCATTCTCGGTATCCAGCACAAAAATATGATCTCGCTGAAAGCCAGAAGCAGAAATCATCTCCTGGTTCAGCTCTTCATTCACCCGTGTACCCATAATCAGGAAGCCACCTCCTGCTGCCTCTCCGACCTGCTCTCTCCACCGTTGAAAGGCAGCAGGGTAATCCAGAACCACCTTGTGGAACAAAGGGTCCTCGATGATGCTGTCAAGCAGAACGACGGGGACACCGCGATGAAAGTGAACCGAGATGTCTGGAAAGACCTCTTTTTTCACATCGACCAGCAGCACGCCGTCAATCTCACGCTGCTGGATAATATCAAGCTTCGGCTGATCGGCGTCTACACCCATCACGAGCAAATGATATCCTTCTGCCTTGCACAGGGCTTCCATCCGCTCGCACAGCGCTCCATAATATAACTGCTTCCACTGGCTGTCATTGTCGCTGCGGCTGTAGAGCAGAGCGAGCATGCCTGATTTACCCTTCACCAGCGACCTGGCTGTAAGGCTGGGAACATAATGAAGCCGCGAAGCAATTTCCTGCACCCGCTGCCTCGTTTCTTCTGATATACTTTGCCCCGGGGCTTTATTGAGGATATAACTAACTGTAGCAACCGACACCCCGGCTTCCCGGGCAATATCCTTCATTGTAAATTTTCTCATTGGTAAGCATGCACCTCTACGGACGCCATCCTTTCACGCTGCATTCCAGCCTCATATCATGGTCCCATGTAATACGGCGGAAGGGCAGCTCTTCTCCTGCAGGTCCTGCTTCATGATACCCCAGATCGGTGTGAATCCGGAAGCGGACTCCCATACCCTTGGGCAGCTTGAATGTGCCGCCGAATACGCCGGCCGAGATTCGAGGAACCGCCAGCTTCCCGATCCATATCATATCCTTCGCCGGCGTTCCTGGCGGAACCTTAATCGACAGTTCAACCTGCACCCGCTCCCGGGCGTCATGGCTGTATCGTTTATCCCGCTTTGGCAGGCCCGTACGAGCCCATGGAGGCTCACCCTCACTCTCACAAGCCGGCGTACCAAATAGATAAAGCAACGGCAAATGCACCCGCTCAGCCCAATCCTGCTCTGTATGGGCGGCATACGGCCACTCCCGGTACACCAGATCGTGATCCTGCTGAAAACCGAGCTCCACCAGCTCATCAGCGACGGAACGTACATGCCGAACCAGAATGTTATCCTCAATGCCTCCGATATCCATCCATATGTTCACGTTTGGCCGGTGCTCATAGCGATTGTAGAAGCGCGTCTCCTCCAGCGTATTCAGCTCCAGGCGGTAAAAATACGGTGATAGAATGCCCAGCTTGGAAAATACATCCGGATTGCGAAAGCCCAGATGGTAGGTGACCAACCCTCCCATAGAAGAGCCCATGAGCGCGGTATTGTCTCTGTCCGAAAGCGTGCGATACCTGGCGTCTATAAAAGGCTTCAGCTCCTGAATCAGGAACTGCTCGTAGCGCTCGCCCTCACAGTGAATATCCGGGGCCCCCGGAATCCTCCCATCCTGCAGCGGAAAGCTGTATTCGTGACTCCGGGCCTCTCCCCGGTTATCGATCCCGACGATCAGAATTTCCTGCAGCCGCCCCTCGGCAATAAGGCGGTCTGTCGTTTCATGCATGTGCCAGGAAGTGCCGGACATCGGATTGGGATCGAACAAGCCCTGTCCGTCATGCATATATAGCACCGGATACCGAAGTTCCTCCTCTTCGCAATAGCTTGGGGGAAGATACACGCGGATGCTCCGCGAATGTCCCAGGACAGACGATTCAAAGTCAGGAATAATCTCCAGCCGATGATCCAAAAATGCTGCTTTGCTCATGCTCCCACTCCTCTACTTGAAAATGAAGGCGTCTGGGCTCACACGTATTGAATTCCCGGTAGCTGTCCGCCTTTTCATGAACGCCAAAGCCTTTCGAAATTTTCACCTGAAAATAAAGGTCCCGCGGCAGCAAATAGCGGCCATAATAAAGCCCCTCTTCAGCTCGCGGAATTTCAAAACCGCAGTGAATGGAATCATCCCTTATGGTAGAAGTCGGCACGGTCACGGTCACTTCCACTTCGACGAGCTCAGTGTGCCCAGCAGCAATCTCAACCGAAAAGGACTCCGTAATGCCGCCATAGTGGATCCGTACCTGCGCTGCTCCCTGCTGAAGCGGGATGACCGCCCCGTCGCTCTTTACCTCCAGCATCTCCGGCGGCTCGGCCTGGTATCGCGCATGCAGCAGCGTCATCTGAAATCCACTGGTATACTGTGCCTTCGGATGAAGATGAAAGCCTTTCTCCTCAAGGACAATCTCCTTCCGTCCCGGAAGCTCCAGCGTAATCGGCTGTCCCAGGTCACCAAAGAAATAGAGCAGCGGGCAAGCTGCACGCTGCCGCCATGCACTCTGGGTGTGTGCCGCCGCCTCATCCACCAGAAACATCAGATCCTTCCCGGGCTGAAAGCCAAGCTCAATCAGCTCATCAGCGAACTGACGAACCTGACTCACCATGAACGTTCCCTCCACTCCCCCGATATCTAGCCAGACCGACACCGGCGGCTTCTCCTCATATCGGCGATACATATTCATTTGGCTGACAGGGGGCTTCCCGCCAGCCTCTCCCTGTTCATTTACGAGGGTGTGCACGAGAAACGGAGACATCAGTCCGATCTTTCCGAATGAATCCGGCCGGTGAAAGCCAATGTGATAAGAGACGAGCGCTCCTGCGGAAGACCCCAGCAGGGCGGTATGCTCCGGTCCCGTGCGTGTGCGGAAATCCCGGTCGATCCGCGGCATGACTTCAGAGATCAGAAACTCCTCATAGGCCTCTCCCTTGCACTCAGCATGGAAGATGTCCTTGACGCCCGGGTTATCATGAAAATACTCCGACACACGCTGATGGGTCACTGAGGATACCGCAACGATGATGATCTCCTCCATGACTCCTTGAGAGATCAACTCCTCCGCCGTGAGGTGTAGATCCCAGGAATCTCCACGCTCATCCCCGGCAAACATATGCTGTCCGTCATGGACATACAAGACAGGGTAATGGCGGTCGTCCTCCTTCTCATAAGAAGGAGGCAGATATACAAAAATATCCCGGCTGTTATGAAGGCTTGATGAGTACATGTCTTTCAACGTGATGATGGGCATAAGACACACTCCACTCTCATTATACTGGGGTCCAAGTCGACTTAAACGTTTAAGTCATCATTTATTTGCAGTTTAGCCGCCCGTATAGCTTCTGTCAAGGATAGGTTTGGCTTCCATATAAAAAGACAGCCCTCTCTTTGAAAGGACTGTCTTGCCATGTATTTATCGAAAACAGCTGTGATCTTATCCACGAAACGACTGGAACCAGTCAACCCCGTACATGGATGCCAGCGTAAATACAAGACTCCACAGCGCCAGGCTTATCGTCATCCATATTAATGCCAGGTGCTTCTTGGCCCCGAACACAATCGCGATGAATATCGCAATATGCGAGCCGATCAGCAGCGGACCCAGCAAGGACAAGCCCGGCAGGCCGTACTTGTTCCAGAGTGCAATCGCTCGATCACTTTTCTTGTTTGGCTTACCCAGAGCCTCTTTCTTTGCCGCTCTCCACTGCCGGATTTTGTCGAAGAACACCACCAACCCATACACCGTGGCCAAATTCCCAAGAAAAGCCATCGTCCCGGTCAACACCGGATTCAAGCCGGCTAAAATGCCGAGCGGGATTACTGCAGCAATCTCGATCCAGGGTACCGCCCCCATAAGAAACACAAGTATGTATTGCCAAGCCTCACCAAAAAAATCCAAGCTTCGTTCCCCCCTTCATGCTGTCTCTATTGTAACCGGAGCCCGCCGTTAATTCCAAGACAGAATCTAAATAACCGCCGCCCCTTAAAGGGGACAGGCGGTTATTTATACTCCAGCGTGTTTTTCAGATTAGAAGCTTGCAGCTGCCTTCTTCGCACGCGCTACGCCATCAGCAACCAGGGCTTCTGCCTGATCCCGCATTTGGTTGTGGCCTTCGACGATGATAAACTCAAAGTTATGAACTCCGAAAAAGGACAGCATGTTCCGCATATAATTCAAAGACATTTCACTGGCCGCAGCCGGACCCTCGGAGTACATACCACCACGGGCATTGATCAGTGCCACCTTCTTGTCCGGGATCAGGCCGACCGGACCAGTCTCGGTATATTTGAAGGTCTTGCCCGCTTGTGTAATGTAGTCCATATAGGTGTGCAGTACCGCAGGAATACTCAGGTTCCACAGCGGAAAACCGAAGACCACCTTGTCTGCAGCCAAAAATTGATTAATATATTTATCGGATACAGCGACGGCTGCCTGCTCACCCGGTGTCAGCTCCATGCCCTGGGCTGCTTTATAGTTTCCGTTGATCATGTCGGAATTCAAATATGGCAGCTCTTCCTGAAACAGGTCCAGCTCGATGATCTCATCCTCGCTATGGGTCGCTTTGTAGCTCTCCAGAAATGCTTCGTACAGCTTCACACTCACCGCTGCATCTCCGCGGTCATTGGCTTTAACAAATAATACAGTACTCATGGAATTCCCTCCGCCTTCTCTATTCGTATTAACTTTTAGTAAGCAACTTTAAACTTTATTCTAATCAGGAATGGCTGTCCATGCATCGGCTAAAAGGCTGATTTATGGCTTGCATCTATCCCCAAAGGTCTTAGGACTATACCTAGGTCTATGTAGCGAGAAACGGGGCCTGCTTCATCCTGACTCAAGCTGCGCTCTTCCTCCCTGACGTGTCCCTTCACGTAGCTGGCGCGGAGCGACAACCGCAAATCATCCTCTATAAACAGCGATAACTGCTGCAACCCGAAGGCTTCTCCAATGCACTGAACAGCCTTAGCCGGCATTCTCTGCATATCCTGCAGTCCGTTCAGCTGCTGAACGACATCGTTCAGCTTCGCATACAGCCTCCAGCAGCTTGTAGAGCACCTGATCCAGCATCGGCTTCATCTCGTTCATGCTGTCCACCAGGAAGCAATGTCAGACAGCGAAAAAAAAACGGCAGGGACCTTCAGGCCCTGCCGGCAGATTAAAATCGAACTGCATTATTTACTCAGAACAAACTGAGCAATGTTCTTGCTGTGGTCGCCAATCCGCTCCAGGTTGGTCAGGAGATCCAGATAAATCGTGCCGGTTCCACCGGAGCACAGGTTCTGATTCAGGCGCTTGATATGATTCTGGCGGTATTCAGCCTCCAGCTCATCCAGCCGGCCTTCCAGGACCAGTACCTCATTCGCCGCATCTACATCATGATGCTCCAGCGCCGTCAGTGCCTGGGATACTGCCTGATCCGCTACCTCCATCATGGTTCGAAGCTCGTTCTCTGCATCCGCAGATAGATCCAGCTTGTTGCTGAACCGGAACTCCGCAAGCTCCACTACATTCTCGGCATGATCGCCAATCCGCTCCAGATCACTTACGGTCTGGAACCATCCCGTAGCGCTCTCGGATTCACCTGGCGACAAGCCAATCTGATGGATTTTCATAATATAGTCTGTAATCTTGCGGTTCAGCTCATTGACCAGCTCCTCCTTCTGGAAGGAAGCCTCCGCCAATTTATTGTCCTTGCTAAAGAAGAACCCGGTCGCATCCTTGAAAGACTCATGTGCATAGCGTCCCATGCGCACAATTTCGTGCTGAGCTTGTCCGAGTGCCATTGCCGGGGTTGCCAGCAACCGGTCGTCCAGATAGATCGCCTTGAATTGAATTTCCTCCATCTTGCCCGGAATGCTCTTCGTCACGAGCCACGCCAGCACAGGAATCAACGGCAGGAAGATCAGTGTATTCGTAAAGTTAAACAAGCCATGCGCGTACGCAATCTGCATCCGGATGTTCACATCCTCGCCCAACCACAGGACGAGCTTCTCCACCGGAACCAGCAGCAGCGTAAAGATAATCGTACCGATCACGTTAAAAATGACGTGCACAAGCGCTGTCCGTTTGGCAGCCACCGAAGCGCCGATCGAAGCCAGCACCGCTGTAATCGTCGTTCCGATGTTATCCCCGAACAGAATTGGCAGCGCGCCGCGCAGGCTGACCATGCCCTCGTCTGCAATGGTCTGCAAAATCCCGATGGTCGCACTGGAGCTCTGGACAATCATCGTGAACACGGTGCCTACCAGAACGCCCAGGATCGGCTGATCGGCCAGATCGACCATAAAGCCCGTAAAAGCCTCCAGCTCACGCAGGGGCTTCAATCCGCCGCCCATCGTCGAAAGACCCAGAAACAGTGTACCGAAGCCGAAAATAACCTGTCCGATATACTGATAGCTTTTTTTGCTGATGAAGAACAGGAAGAAAGCACCCACCGCGATAATCGGGAGAGCGTACTCTTCAATCTTGACCCCGACGATGAAGGCAGTCAGCGTGGTACCGATATTGGCACCCATGACGACCCCGATGGCTTGTCTCATCGTCATCAAGCCCGCATTCACGAGGCCGATCGCCATAACGGTCGTACCGGTTGACGTCTGGATCAGGATCGTGACGAAAATACCGACCAGCACGCCGAGAATCGGATTAGAGGTGTACCGCTCCAGAATGCCGCGCATTTTGTCGCCTGCCGACTTTTGGAGTCCATCCGACATATATTTAATGCCGAAGAGGAAAATACCCAGCCCTCCAACAAATTTAAACAAAATCTCCTGCCAATCCAAAATAGATCCCCCTCTAGTTGTGTGGTTACATACCATACTTAATTTAGCACATTGTAAAGGGAATATAAATTATTAATTATATTTTTGTAAAGTCAGGATGTACTTTTCGTTCTAAAGGCTTGTAAAAAGACATCCTGCCTTACTATGGATCAAGATTTGGAATCATATACACGCCAATCAGGAATGTAGGGCAGGGCTTGATTCTTTGAGAAACGACAGCGCTTCTTCATAGCTGTTCCAATGCGACTCCGTGCTGTGCTGAGACTGCCTGGCAGAGCGGTTCAGCTGCATCTTGGTGATGACCCCGTCCACGATGACTGCAGCCCGCTGCATGCCGAATTTCAGCAGCTCCTTCTGGTGCTCCACCAGCTTTGCCTGAGACTCCGGCATGAATGCCTTCACCTTTCGCATATCGACTAGTACGTCAAAGGTCCCACCCAGCTGCAGCGCAAATCGTTCAATCTGAGATGTAATATGATCAAAATCCTCGGGCTGTGCTTGTTGTTCCCACACAATCTCGATAATTCTGTGGTTCTGGTCCAAAATTTTTGTAGATGACATCTGCATCGCTCCCGTTCTGATTTGTATGATGTATGTATAATGTTTGTCAATTGTTATTATACGCTATCCAGATTGCATTCGACAAGTTTCGGTATTAAAAAAGAGGACAAGGCGATTTCTCTGTTATCAAGAAACATGATGCTCTTGTGTAATCTCAAAACACTCGAAAGTTCCGATCTTTAATCATTGCTGTTTCGGGCATAGAAAAAACCGCCAAGCACTCGGAATCCCTTGTGTTTAGCGGCTTTATTTCATATGGAGCCTAGGGGGATTGAACCCCTGACCTCATCGCTGCCAGTGTGGTATGCTCTGTTTCCTGTTATGAACCGAATTGTTCGAAAGCCTGCTGTAGTAAGGGTTTTCGGACCTCGGTTTGATTTGCTGTATCCTTGGATTTCCGACGATAAACCAAGGTTCGTGATCATAGATGTGATCACAACTGTCTATCGCGGCTCTATAATATCGCATCTACAGTCTTAGCGACAATTATGATATCCCTTATAAAGCACGCCATAATTGGCTTTTGTTCGCCCCTCATCGATGTCTAAATATTCACCATAAGTCATCACAGGGCTAAATAGTACAATAGATATTAGTTGGTCTTGAACTTCTCCATCTCTTCCAGAGCTTTCTTCTTCTTTTGTACCAGAATTCACGAATTAATGTCTCTATGTGCTGTGGAAATCTTCCTGCTAGATTACTACAATCTTTTAACCTATAACTTGCAGCTCTACCACCTGATTCAACATGAAAATGTGGTGTATGCATATGTGATCCACTTTCATCAGTTCTAATGATAAATCTTAAGTCTTTATAAGTTGCAACCAGCATGGACATGCCAGTTGCATTATGTTGTGAAATTCGTATGTCTGTTTGCATAATGTCATGTAGAAGTGTCTTAAGTTCATCCTCTAATCCATCGTTCACTTTCTTATTAAATAGCCTTTTTATCCAAGATAACATTGCCGCTCTCTCCTATAAATACGCTGCTTTAAGCAGTTCTATAGCACTTGCCTCAGCAGGATCATTTGAACCTAACTCACCACGAAAAGCACGAGCGAGTATGGCTTTCTTCATTGTTTCAACAGTCTCAATAATATTACATAATGCTTTTGCCTTTTCTTCTTGTTCAAGAAGTCTGTTAATCGTAGAAATGATCTCGATTTGCTCTTCTTTAGAAGGAATTAAAACATCATACTTGTACAGCGCAGTCGTTTCAATGCTTTCTACTGTGGTACCACTTTTTGAGCAGTTCTCTCTGATATCACTTTCATGAGAAATACAAAACCAATATAAATATTCCAGTTCAATTCCTTCGGGAATCAATGCTTTCAAATCTTGGTTTACAGTGATTTTATCTTTTGCGATTGATATTGGTAAGATTCTTCTTAATATACCGCTTCTCATTACGAAGAGAAGAGACGGTTGCTTGATCAATTGCGTAGAAGATTCGACTACAGCAACGTCGGTAATATGGTCAATCGTATCTATAATGTATTTTTCTTTCATATCCTTTGGTGTTACCCACATTATTGTGCCGTTCTCCCAGTATGAACTTACAGATTTGCTCGGTGTCCCACCACCATACCATTTTCCACAATCTCTCAACTTCTTCGTTTGCCAACTGTCCATTCTCAAACCTTGCTCTTCACGCCACTTCGCAGTGAGCTCCCCTGTAAAAGCTTTGTATAGGATAGCGGCTTTACGTGTTTCAAAGCTATCTAAAGCATTTTGTGCCAATTCCTTTGCCTGATCAAGCTTAACAAACAGGCGTTCAATACGGTCAACGATGCGTTGTTGTTCAGGCATAGGCGGAAGTGGAAATGCATATGTCTTAAGTTTTCCAATACTCGTTCTCGCCCTAGTAATTCCTTGCGTCTCTGCAGTAATTTGATTTCTGAAGGTGTTGCTATTTATACCATATAGCAGGTATTTTGTATTTATTGATTTCTTAGGTACTAACTTTACTGCATCAGATGAAAGAACATACGCCTTTTCATCATTTGGGACAATAATGGCCCTCCCAGCTGGCATCATTTTAGCAATGACAATATCACCTGGCTTTACTAAGCTTCGTGAAATGGTTTCCGCATGTTCGAAGGTTGTATACCTTGTATTGTCTTCTCTCCATCCACTTTCACCGATGTTGCTTAACTGAACTATTCGAACCTCTTTACGATCAGTATAATGTTCTGTCTTTAGATTGCTTCGGTATAGGTAAGCTCCGTTACATACTGATGATACGTAATGCCGTCATCTCGGAGAACATTACATAGGTTCCATAGTTTAGATACGATCTCTTGGTTTTTCACGCTGATTGTCCCCCGTCTTCAAATAAGTACTGATTCAATTCTGTAATAATGGTATCGAGTTGCTCACGGAAAATCTTATTCATGCGATTATAGCCGCCTTGATTCTTGAATGCGCCCGTATTAAATAGACCACGATCCAATAACGGTTCGTGCAACAATACCGTTTCAATTCGCCCAAGCCAATCCAGCTCCATCTTACTAAAGGAGTGCTTCTGTTTCAGCTTGGTAATGGCATGTTTTGTGCGTTCTGATCGGCTAACGAGTGCAGATCCAAGCGCTTCCTTGCGAATAAAGCTAATGATATCCGCTGTAATGTCCTCATTAGACAGCTGCTTCCAGGCAGAATTCAGCTGCTGTTCTGAAAACCCTTCGCGATCCAGTTCCATTCGCAGGCTTTGTAAGCTTTCCCGCGTAAGAGCACTAGGTTTTGTACAAACCACTTGAAGCGCGGCGATTTTGTTCATGTTATTCGTTATGAATGCTTTGAACTCATCCAAGTAATCTTTCGGCTTTAAGCCTTTGCCATAGCCGCGTTCATGTGATTCGAGTTTATCCTCTTTATCCGAAATCACCACAGCTCTGGACTTACCTATGCCGCCTTCATTCATAATACCAAAGACTTTTCGATGCTCAAGTACGTAGGATTTAGCCTCTTCCACTGGCATTTGTTTGACTTTCTCGATGAACTGATCAGGCGAAGCACCTTGCGCGATGTCTCTAAAATGAGCCAAAGCATCTTGCGTCATGTTCCGCTTCTTGCGCTGCAGCTTGGCCACGATGAGATCAATTTGATTTTGCAACTGCTTTTCGGTCGGCAGAGCATCAAGTCCATCCAGCAAATCATCAAAAGATGTAGAAGGCTGGATCACGACCTGTTTCATCGTATTCACGTCCTCAAGCGACTCATATACGCCAACTGGATCGTAGATTTCAAAATGCGTCTTACCGATCTCAGGACAGAGACGGGTGGCACGTCCCATCATCTGTTCAAAGAGAATACGTGACTTGACCCTACGCATGAAGACTAGAGTAGTAATCTTTGGCACATCAATGCCAGTCGTTAAAAGATCAACTGTAACGACGATATTGGGATATCGTTCATTCTTGAAGCGTTTAATAGCTTCTATTACTTTCTTTGGATTCCCACCGCCGATGCTGCCTGTTATCTTCGTGATAGCATCGTTGTCTACACCGAATGGTTCGTAAACCTCTTTGAGCAGTTTCACGATGACATCGGCATGGCTTTCGTCAACGGCAAAGATTAGTGTCTTCGCGTCGCCCTCTGGATTGATATCCTCAGCAATTTCAGTCAAAACAGTACGGTTGAAGTTCTCTGTGATGACCTGGCGGTTAAACTTCTCTACATCGAATTTCAACTCATCTTCCAACTCGCCACTATTTGTAATTTCTCCCGTTACAGGATCGTAAATCGGGACAACTTCACCTTTCTGGTAGGTGATTCCTTCTTTGCTAAGCTTGGTAACAATCGTGTGCGGTGCATCATGATCGACAAGGAAGCCTTCGACAACAGCACGACGATATGTATAATTGAACACAGGCTGACCAAAAATCTGTGTCGTTTGAATGGCAGGAGTAGCCGTTAAACCAATTTTGACCGCATTAAAGTAGTCGATAACAGCGCTGTATTTGCTCATGTAATCTTCCTGATTGCGATATAGCAGCTCGTCGTCGCTCATGTCTTTGTCTAAGATATAGCCGCGGTGCGCTTCATCTACAATAATAAGGTCATAGTCAGAAACAGCAGGAATGGTTTCTCCTTCATTGTAGAGTACGCGCTTGACCAAACTCTGTACCGTGGCGACATGCACCTTGGTCTCTCTATCAATGTCTTTGTCGCTGAGCTCCTTGATGTTGTAGATGTTATCTAGTGTCATGAGCTCTTCGATTTTGACTTCCTTGAACACATCTTGCGCCTGTTCACCAAGCGAAGTACGGTCAACAAGGAACAAGATACGTTGGAAACGGCTGGTTTTCAAGAAACGATACAACATGCCCAAAATCGTTCGCGTCTTACCTGTTCCCGTAGCCATCGATAGAAGTACTTTGTCCTGTCCATTGATAATGGCTTGTTCAGCGGCTTCAATCGCTTCAATCTGGTATTCGCGAAGGTTGAGGCCATCTGGGTCACGCAGCAAATCATAAGGTGTAGCAGCCAGGGCTTGATCGGCTGTATCCGTATCTTTATTCAATAACTCCATAATGCCATCTGGACTCATCCAGCCTTGAAGGGCTTTGGAGATATTGGATTGTTTACGCACATCGAGGAACCAGATCCCTGATTTTGTCTCAAGTTGCTTCAAGTACTTCCGACCATTCGTTGCAAATACAAAAGGTACTTTATACTGACTCCAAGTTCCCACTTGATAAGGGGCATGCTCTTCACTTATAGCTTGTGCATATTCCTTACACTGGTTATCAATTACGGATGGAATATCGGTGTACTGTCGCTTCGCTTCAATAATGCCGACCATCTGAAGCCCAACGAATAAAGCGTAATCAGAATAACCAGTTTTTCCGCTGGAATTGCGTGTCGGCCATTCAGCAATCGCAAGATTATGGCCTTTTTGTGGACGCGTTCCTTTCGAATACCGCAGATGAACTGTATCTGCTTCCCATCCCACTTTGCGTAGCTGCTCGTCGATAATATACCTCGTCTGCGCCTCGGATAGTTGAAGTTGCTGGGCTGCGCGACTTCCTCTAGAGGTACGTTCCTCGATGGAGATCGATGGGGTTGCTTTTGATTGTTCAGCAAGCTTGGTCAGTTCTTCGATCTTTGCTTCTTTCTCACGAAGAATCGCTTCGTAATCAACCTTAGCTTGAAACTTTTCAAGAGGCAACACAAACCGTACGGGATTATACTGCCAGTCTCCATACGTTTGCATGAACCAAATGCTCAACTCATGTGCCATGCCCATGAGAACTTTACATTGTTCAAGTGAATCGTAGTTGGCATGAACAGCTTTATTTCGAGCCATTCGCAAGCTGTATAAGATATCATCAATTTCACGTGGCAGCAACCCTTGCCCCTTCAATAGCTTAATACGATTTGCATGAGTATTATCATAGCTTGGGGGTTGAATACCATCGAATTGCATCATGAAATTGACGACTGTTTCGCCCAGTAAACCTAGCTTGATCAAGCAAGAATTGGGATCTGAATAAAGATATTCTTCAGCGGTTGCACCTATTTGAGCAAGTACAGGGAAGTTACTGTCTAAGAATGTAAAATTAGTTTCCATTTTTATTCTCCTCTAATAATCATACCTGTCTGACATAGGTGTCGGTAGAAACTGAAGCTGAAAGCTGACTAGATATCGCTCTCATGAAATACAACTTTTGTCCTACTAATTCGACAAACCAAGAAGAAATACCTGCTATGAAGCCAAAAAGCGCCTCGGTGGGCGCTTATTGTCTATTCAAGCTCATCTGCAATGTTTTAGATTCATATATCATCTCGTTCATGTCTTCATTCAAACTAAGGAAGACTTGCCCCGAACCATCAATATCAATCGTGATGTCATTCGTATCCAGTAGGTGATACGGAATGAATCCTGTTATGGCTCTTGTTCTTGATAGTAATCAAACGCTCCCTCGCCTAATTCGGTTAGCTTAGGCTTAAAGCAGTAAGATTGACTAGAGTCAAACCATTTACCTTTAAATCCGCTTATAAGATCCATTGCAGAATCCCCTGACTTCTGAGTCTCATCCTGCCTTTCCAAGTAATCATATCCTTGTCATCAGCATAACCGAGCGAGTTACATCCTCTAACCTTATGCTTATTGGCATTTGCTCAGTGCCGACAAGCATCATTACCCTGTTATAGTCTGTCTTCTTGTACTCGAACGGAACAGAATTCATTTCCACTTGTTCATTAAACGTAATGATACCATTGCTGCTGTCAGTAAGAGCAATATAAAAAGTCGTGCTATTCAGACGTCCAATGCCCTTCAAAATCCTTCAGTTCGTATTCTTCATCTTCCGCTAGAGATTCTTCTGCCTCAGCTAAAGGCGTACTTGTTGCTATTACCTCAGTAGGGAGCATGCTTTAGGAGATACCGCTTGTATGTCGACCTTACTTTTTTGTTTGCAGCTTATCATCTCGCATAGATGCCGCAATCCCTTGCACTGCAAGAGATTAAAAGGGACCCAAACGGGCAGAGGTCCATAAGTTTTCGGTTTGTTTCCTTGCGTATCCGAGTAGTTACGGATATGTCCTGATGTCCTGATATACAAGAGATTTCGGCAGGTAGGCTGATGGGGATTAACCTGTGGTATCCCAAGGTATTGGTCAGTTCCCTGTGGTTGCCAACCAAAAACCGACCAAACAAGATATGCATCTAATGCTGCAGTGAGAATTCGTTGTATCCTTGTTTTATATCCGAAAGTCTTTCTTCATGCTAAGTGTTCTAAGTCTTCTCCATTTAACTGAATATTTTGTTCTATTGATGTAAGAACCTTCACCATTTCGTCTGGTATCTCCTCTTTTCTTAAAGCTCTAGCAATACGAATAGGACTAAAAGAAAAATTGAATTCTTGTTGAGTCCATGTAGACAATAGTGATAGTATTGCCTTCCCAGAAAGTAAAGATATTCTCTTTTCATATGAATCCCAATGTCTGCTAACAATATCTCTTGCGGTCGTGTTAGCCTTTTTAACTTTACCCTCTTCAAGATATTCCGTTGCTATCGCATCAATCGTGTCATCTTTCAGAGTTTCGGTGATTTCCATAATTTTGTCTATAACTATTTCTTTTGTAACTCGTGCACCTTGCTTTCTACGCGATATGTTTATTATCCTAGCAATGGCTTCTGGCACTAAAAGATAGTTCTCGATCTCCTTTTTTATCCAAATATGCAGCTCTACTTTTCTCCTTTTACTTTCCTCAAGCCTAGCTTTTACTTCTGATTCAGTATGATAATCCCTGTCTAACAAGCAAAACACTCTAATTGATTCGTTAGATGAATTATGTAATAACATTGAAGATCCAATCGCATAATTCCAACCGCCCCATCCACCTATTGAGAGGTTTGGAATCATATCTATCGCCTCATGACTTTCGGGAAATATCGTATGATGCATATGCTTTAGAAGAGAAATATCCTTGCCCTCTACCAAAAGACACTTACGAGATGACCATAATCTTGCCAGCTGAATGTTGTGAATCCCCCCAATATTATCTATAAGCCTTTGAACTGCTGGAAGCTTATTAGCGAATTTCGATTTTGGTTGGGACCTGTCAACTACCAAGATATTTTCAGGATCCACTTCAGCCATAATTTCTACAGAATGAGTTGCAACAATAACTTGTTTGTACGTTCCAGCTATCAACTTTATTAGCTTTCGCTGGAGATCCGCGTGCATGTAAATATCAGGTTCGTCTAGAATGATCGTGGACTGCTCAGGAGTCCTAGCAAGAAACCACATAGTTTGGAGCCACATCTGCAAACCATGGCCCATCCAACCAACTTCAGCTACAAAGTCATCATCTTGGACAAGGAGAGTAACAGGTTCACCATGAGCAAATGAATTGCCCTCCAAAGAACGAATACGGAACCCATTCCAGGTCGATTCTGATAAGGCGACAAATCGATCATGATACTCGCTTTGAAATAGCAATTGATTTCTAAAATGTAATGGAGCGAGTGGGGAAGTAGCAGCACCTAGAACATAATCTCTTCTCAGCACCTTCTCTTCTCGTAGTAAAGGTGCAACCTGAGGTAAGATGTTTACTAGCGGCATTTGAGTACGACCAGCATGAGCCTTATTTCTAAGTGGTTTACCATTAGAATCGTTCAGAATCGCGAATACCTCAGCATTAGGACCCAACAACACTTCTACTGTTTCACCTTTATCGAAGGTTGCTTTTAAAATTGCAGGTGGAGTACCGTATCTATAAAAAAGACTATCCGAATTGAAATCCATGCCCTTTAATGATGGGCTGACACCTCGAGTGGCCTTAGGCAGTCCTGTCCAAACTGGTGGTTCAACATAAGCAAGATTCGGATATCTATGGAGTACTAATGAAATTAGTCTTAATGCCTCAACTATAGTTGACTTGCCAGCGTTATTCTTGCCGACAATTACTGATATACTTTTGAATGGTACTGTGTGCTTACGATAGCATCGAAAATTAGTTATGCTGAGATTCTTTAACATTTAGCGCCCCTCACTCTATAATATGTAGTTCAAGCCAATTGCAATCAAATGTCACGCACCTAGAATCTCACTGGGGAGACTGATAGGATCTGATTAGTTTCCACATTAAGGTCATCAAGTAGTCGGATAATAGGATTATACCATTGGTCCCACTCATTTTGCCTTATCTGACTTAAATAGTAGAATGCATGACGAACCAAACATAACTGCGTTTGCCGCTTGTTTAGTTTGTTTGAGCCATCGAATATGATCCTGCTTACTGGAACCTGGAAAGTGATGACGCATGGCTTAACTTTGGCTCTCCAATCATTAATAGCATTCTGCTTACCTAATACTCTTAGAATATTCTCTGCAAACTCAGGCATCACTGCGATATGACGTACATCGCTATATCACCGCCAAAAAGAAAACCGTTGATACACTTATCGGCCTCAGGAAAATAGCGGTTTGGCTGCAATCTTCGCATAATCATCCTGATACATGGTTCCTCATTACTTCTTGGAATCATGCCCTCCCAATTGATTAATTCCCCATCCAAGTAAGTATTGATACTGTTCTTTGTCTTGCTGAACGTAATACCTGACTCCCGTAGCTTCATTGATAGCTCTGAATCGCGTGGAAGCAAATCATGAAGGTTATAAAGAGGCTCAGGATTCACCAACGAAGATTCACTGCACGTAGTTAGATGGGTTACCGTCACATTCTCGAAATCGCCTATTTTGGTTTCTTTACCCGTCTTATTCTCTAAGGTCTTTATTAGACTCTTTAAGTCGACTTCTTCTGCCGAACTTGCCCCCTGAAACGAGAGACAGTATTTCTAATTACTGCGTATTCAATCATATGTCTGAGGGCTGAGAATTTCCAGACCTTTCATCAGTAGCACTGTATTCCAATTAGAACAAAAAAGAGCGGAGGTCAGTAATCGCAGAACACCATGGCTTGTTAGATACCAATTGCAGCCGTCTTGGGATTATAACGGCCGAACAATTGGTTTGTGCGGTCGAGCAAAAGCTTGACCACACAAGGGTTTCGGGCTATTGAACATGCCGAAAAACTGCTTTATAGTCATCTCCAGAGCAAGCAACACGCAATGGAGTGAGGTCGAATGGAGCCAACATTCCGAAAACCAATACGAATATGGAGGCATCATCCTATGACAACAAAACTTAATACCTTGGCAGTGAAGATCAGCGAATTCCTAAAAGAAGAATGGAAAGACATCGTACCTTTTGATTCGCCAAATCTTGAGCCGTTTCCTGCATCCATCCTGCCAGAACGGTTTCGACATCTGATTGAAATGGTCGCTGATTCAACGCAAACACCGATCGATGCATCTGGAATTACACTATTGTCAGTTCTGTCAGCTGCGGCTGCAAAGAAGTTCGTAATTAAGCCGTTCCGTAATAGCGCACACACCGAAAAGACTAATCTCTACACACTGGTATCAATGCGATCAGGCGAACGGAAAAGTGCCGTATACAACTTGCTTGCCGAACCGCTAATCAAGTATCAGCAGGAAGCTCAGAAGGAGTATCGTCGGAAACATGAAGGAATTGCTGATGATCAGTTGAAGCCGCCGACATACCTCACCGACGATGTTACACCAGAGAAGCTAATTGGTCTAATGAAGGACAATAACGAGCAAATGGCAATGTTATCGTCGGAAGGTGGATTATTCGACAACTTGAATGGCCGATACAGTAACCTCCCCGCATTAGATATTTACTTGAAGAGCTTCACTGGTGACTACATGACAGTACATCGCGTTGGCCGACCATCTGAGACGCTCTATGAACCAATACTAACCATCGGTCTCTTCGTACAACCAGGCTTATTACAGGGCTTGCCAGCTCGTCTATTGGAACGCGGATTCCTTGGACGATTTCTATATGCTGCCCCGCAACCTTTAGGCATTCGGAAGGTTGTTCCAATCCCCATTGATCGGGGACAGTTGGAGTTCTACAGCCGTAAGATACAAATTCTAATGAACCACAGGGTAGAAGCCCCCTCCAGTTTATACCTTGAGGAAGCTGCCGAAAAGGCTTGGATTGCTTTTGCTGAGAAGCATGAATACCGATTGAACGGATCGGATGAATTCACACATCATTCCATGCGTTCGTGGGCAGAACGATTCCCTGGTCAAATGCTGTGAGTCCTGTCACTGCTTCATATAGCGGAACATCTACAGACTACCGATTCACTTGAGCAACTACCAGCAGAGATATCAGAAGAACCTGAAACAGACTTATTCAGCACAGCGAATACTTTGTCAATCAGGCGAGGACGGCATTCGGAGTGATGAAGTCTGACGCACGTTTGGATGATGCCAAGTATCTGTTAAGTATTATTTTTGCAGACAAAGAGGATTTAATCAAGAAGCAGGAGTTGTGGAAAAAAACCAAAGGCAAGTTTGCTACAGCTTACAACCTCGACAGCACATTGAGCGTGTTAGCCGATCATGGATACATTCGTATGATTGAAGCCCCTAGCTCATCAGGACTCGGTAGGAAAGGCGTTGTCATCGAGAAGCATCCTGATATAGCGAAAGCCAATATAGCAGGTAATGACAAATTTAATGAAGTGAAAGATACGAAGCCAAAGCGTAAGCGTGTTACTAAAACCAAAGAAGGAGTGTGATTCAAATGAATCAATCTTATCCAGATGTTTTGCAAGTCGCAGATATTCAACAAATCCTTGGGATTGGCCGCCGCCAAGCATATGAGCTCGTCAATTCAGGACAATTCCATGTCATTCGTATAGGAAAGTCGATTCGAGTAACTCGTGATATTTTCTTTAATTGGATGAATGGTCAGTAACAGCAGAATCTTGAAAGGAGGTGATTCGAAATGCGGCCTGTGAGCATACGTGGCGATCCATCAAAGAAATTCTTGTGAAAATAATCACAATATAAACGAGAGGATGATCTAGATGAACGTAAAAAAGGATGAAAAACGCGGTACTTGGTATTTTGTTGTTGAGGCTGGCAAGGATGAGAAAGGCAAACGCAAGCAGATATTCAAGCGAGGATTCAAGACGGAAGCTGAAGCCAAGCGTGAAATGCGCAAGGTGGCTACTCAGATCGATGAGAACACATACGTAAAACCAACGAAACGGACTCTCGCGGACTTCTTCCCTGAATGGCTTCAAAGTAAATCGCTTAAGCTACGGAAGCATACGCTGGAGGTCTACACGGGGCATGTGAACAAGCATATCGTGCCAAGACTGGGGCGGTTTGAACTCGTTAAGATCACGACAGCCCAAATTGAGAAGTTCTACATTGATCTGGCGAAGGAATCGGAGTTATCGCCGCGCACCGTTCTGGATATTCATAAAATCCTAAAAAGTGCGTTCGAGGCTGCTGTAAAGCGCAAATACGTTTCCTCCAATCCAGTGAAGGATGCTGAAACACCGAAGGTTGATAAGAAGGAAATGTCAGTGTGGGACGTTCAGGAAGCAAATCAGCTCTTGAAAGTTGCGAAAGAGCATCGACTATATCCCGCTTTTCTCCTGGCTCTTACGACTGGAATGCGTCAAAGCGAAATTCTCGGTCTCAGATGGAAAGATATCGACTTTGAGAACGAAACGCTTAACGTAAGACAAACATTGAGTCATGACGGTAAAGAATTAACAGTTCAGACGAAGACCAGAACCAGTACAAGAACAATCTCTCTAGATGGTCGAGTATTGGAGACACTACAGAAGCATAAGCGCATCGTTATGAAGGAAATGCTCGCCATTCGACCGATTTATCAGAACAATGACTTGGTAATCTGTACAGGCTTCGGAACACCAATCCTGCCACGCAATCTCCTGCGCACTTTCTACAATCTGATCAAGAAAGCAGAAGTTCCCAAGATCAGATTCCATGATCTCAGACACACTGTAGCCACTCTTATGCTACAGGGGGAAATCAATCCGAAGGTGGTGAAAGAAATACTCGGACATTCTGATGTTCGAATCACTTTGGACATCTACAGCCACGTTCTGCCGAGCGTACACAAAGAAACAGCGCAGAAGTATGGTAACATGTTATTCAATCAGGCTAATAGCTCTCAATAATGGGTTTTGCTCGTATGACGAACATCGTTCATGCGGACAAACCCCTTTTTCTTTGCATGAAATGTGAGCATCGGTGATCACTATTGAAGGAGAAACTTTTGGTGATCACGGACGTGATCATGGAGCAAGAATAGGATAATCTCAGATCATTCTAGTAGCACTAAAATAAGAAAAACCCCTGATTTCTCAAGGGTTTTCCGTGTATGGAGCCTAGGGGGATCGAACCCCTGACCTCATCGCTGCCAGCGATGCGCTCTCCCAGCTGAGCTAAGGCCCCAAAATATGTAAGTTTTCATTTTTCATGTCCTTAATGAAGATCTCCTTCAAAAAGAACACTCCAATAATATATCATGCCCCTTTCTTTTATGCAAGTCTTATTTTTCTGAGTGTTTACATCCTCCTCCCCCATTTCGCATTTCCCTTAAAAAAAGGTAAAATAGACAAGACGGCCATGACCACATGGCCGTCATTATTGACCTGAGGAGGACTACGACATGAACGCAGACTATAAAGCGTATTTCGAACAGCATCGGGAAGAGCACTTGAATGAATTGAAGGAATGGCTGGCTATTCCAAGCATATCGGCTTTGTCAGAGCATAAAGGGGATGTCGCGAAGGCGGCTGACTGGCTCGCTCATAAATTGAAGGCCGCTGGCCTGGAGCATGTGGAGATTCATTCCACCGCCGGGCATCCGATCATTACGGCAGATTATTTGCATGCAGAAGGCAAGCCGACTGTGCTCATTTACGGTCACTATGATGTACAGCCGGTGGATCCGCTTCATTTGTGGGAGACGCCGCCATTTGAGCCGGATGTACGAAACGGCAAGCTGTATGCGCGCGGGGCTACGGACGACAAAGGACAGCTGTTTCTTCACGTCAAGGCCGTGGAGGCGATTCTGAAGCAGGAGCAGAGCCTGCCCGTTAATGTCAAATTCTGCATCGAAGGCGAAGAGGAAGTATCGAGCCCTAACCTGCCTTTGTACCTCGAGCAGCACAAGGACAAGCTCGCAGCCGACGCCATCCTGATCTCGGATACCTCCCTCTTAGCCCCCGGCAAGCCGGCGATTTCCACCGGCCTGCGCGGATTGTGCTCGCTGGAGCTTACTTTAGAGACCGCCAACACGGATCTACACTCCGGTACATACGGAGGCGGCGTACCGAACGCACTCCATGCCATGGTAGAGCTGCTCTCTTCTCTCCATGACAAGCAGGGCCGCGTCAGCGTAGAGGGCTTCTATGATGGAGTTCAGGAGCTGTCAGCAGAAATGCGGGAGGAATTTGCCAAGCAGGAATTCGATGAAGAGCAGCTAAAGGAATCTCTGGCACTGGACTCCCTATACGGTGAAGAAGGCTTCTCCTTCGTGGAACGTGTAGGTGCCCGGCCGACTCTGGAATTGAACGGGGTGTATGGCGGATTTCAGGGAGAAGGCAGTAAGACCGTTATCCCTAAAGAAGCGCATGCGAAGATCACCTGCCGCCTGGTTGCAGACCAGGATCCGCAGGCTGTGCTGGATGCCATCGAGAAGCACTTGAAGGCACACACGCCTGCCGGCGCAAAGCTGACCTACAAGCCGAAGGAGAAAGCGTTCGCCTTCAATGTCGATCCCTCCCACCCGATGCTGCAAAAAGCAGCCGATGCTTTTGGAGCGGTCTATGGCACCCGCGCGCTGTTCACCAAAGACGGCGGCTCCATTCCGATTGTGGAGAAGCTTTCCAGCACACTGAACGCGCCTGCCGTTATGATGGGCTTTGGTCTTCCGGATGAAAATCTGCATGCGCCGAATGAGCACTTTAATTTAGAGAACTTCGACCTCGGTCTATTGACCATTGTGGAGTATCTTCAATCCATTTAGCACCAGCCCCTGGTGATCGTAAAAAGCCCTCCGCAGGAGGGCTTTTTACATATATCTCAAGAACGATCTGCGATATGATCCTTAGACAGCAGAGTTTTCAGTTCCTTCATAAACATGTTGATATCCTTGAACTGCCGGTAAACAGAAGCGAAGCGTACGTAGGCCACCTCGTCCACAGGATACAGCTGCTCCATAAGCAGCTCCCCGATCTCCCGGCTTTCGACTTCGGCCGCGGCGGTATTGCGCAGCGATTTCTCCACCTCGGACACCAGCTGATCCAGCTGATCCGCAGACACCGGCCGCTTCTCACAGGCACGAATCAAGCCTCGCAGCACCTTCTCACGGCTGAACTCCTCGCGGCTGCCATCCTTTTTGATAACCATGAGCGGCGTTTCCTCCACCATTTCAAAGGTGGTAAACCGGCGGCTGCATTGCTCACACTCCCGGCGGCGGCGAATCGACTTATTCTCGTTCGCGGGACGGGAATCCAGCACCTTGGTACCGGCGAAGCTGCAATATGGGCATTTCATTGATTATCACTTCCTTTGTTTAAGTGCTTCTTGAAGCTATATTAAAGATTTCCATAAAATGCACGTAAAAATTTGTGATGAAGATGCTCATTCGGAGACATAATACTTTTACCAACTCAAGGAGGTGAACATCACATGGGACAAGGCAGCAGAAACAGCAACAACCTGGTCGTCGCTCGTGCTAACGGTGCGCTTGAGCAAATGAAGTACGAGGTAGCTCAGGAGCTGGGCATCAGCATTCCACAAGACGGATACCAAGGTAACATGACTTCCTACGAGAACGGTTCGATCGGGGGATACATTACCAAGCGTCTGGTAACCCTGGCCGAGCAGCAATTGGCTGGACAATACTCCGGTCAATAATCAATTCTTCATCCCGAAAGAGTGTCAGACAGGCTGAATAGCTTGTCCGGCACTCTTTTTTGACATGGATGCAAGCTTAAAAAGAATCGTACACGTCACGATACTGATCGTAATAGTACACCACCCGCTGCACATAATGCCGCGTCTCTCCAATCGGTATATCCTTCACATTGTCATAGCTGCCGTCCCACAAACCTTTTCGAAGCCAGCTTCTCACATTGCCGGGACCTGCGTTGTACGCTGCAATGGCCGCCACCGGATTACCGTCCATCTCTTGGTGCAGCTTCTGGATGTACCAGGTGCCGAGCTGGATATTGGCATCCGCCTCGTGCTTCACCCGATCCAGCGTGATCGCAGGCAGCTTGGCCATTTCCATGGCCCAGTTAGCGGTATCCGGCATCAGCTGCATAAGGCCCAGCGCCCCTCTTTTGGATTCCTTCCCCGGCTTGTAGTTCGTCTCCACTCGAATAATGGAGGCCACCAGGAAGGGGTCCACCTCATAATATTCAGCATGCTTGCGAATTTCATTCTTGTAATAAATCGGATAAATCCAGGTCATCCAGTGACTGCTTAGAAACAGTACAGCGATAAATGTAATCAGAACGGGCAGCAGCACCCTTTTCTTTCGCAGCCAGATCATAGCCGGGCGATCCTGTTCCACAGCTTTTCCACCTGATAAAGGGTCTTGTCCAGCGTGCCGCTGTTGTCGATCACATAATCAGCCAGGCTCTTCTTCTCTTCAATGTCCATCTGGCTTTGAATCCGCGCTGCTGCCTGCTCTCGTGTCAGTCCATTACGCTGCATCAAGCGTTCTAGCTGAAGCTTCGCCGGCACGTACACGAGCAGCGTTTGATCATACTGGGCTTGCAGGCCCGATTCAAACAGCAGCGGAATGTCCACAATGACGAGCGAATCAGGATGCTGCTGCTCGTAGACTTGAATCCGGTCCCGGATCTCTCGGCGGATCGCCGGATGTGTAATGTCGTTCAGCGCCTGCCGCTCCTGCGGCTGATTGAATACAATTTCCCCTAACCGCTCGCGGTTTAATTGACCATCCGATCCTAATATGTCCGGGCCGAAATGTGCCGCCACCTCAGCCAGCACCGGATGTCCCGGGAGCATGACCTCCCGGGCAATGGCGTCGGCATCCACCAGCAGGGCTCCCTTCCGGACGAACATAGAGGACACGGTGCTTTTGCCGGTTGCAATTCCTCCGGTTAACCCGATATTCATTTTTTCACCTCATAACAGCTTCATAATCCCCATGACAATCAATAACATAGCCGGCACCAACGACAGCAGCTGCATTCTTTGGCCAGAAGCTGCTTTGAAGCCGACCTTCATTCCCAGCATCAGAAACGCCCCGCAGAACAACGCGGATATGACAGACGTCAGCCAAGGCGAGATCCCCATCATGGCAGCGCCCAGCCCCGCGCCGAAAGCATCCAGGGACAAGGCAATACCCAGCCACATCGCTTCCATGGAAGAAATACTGCCGGATTGATCCAAGTCCGCGCGGGAGGGACTTTTGCGGATCTGAATGACCAGGCCCAGCTTCCTGATTTCCAGGGTAAACACCTTCTCGGCCGACAGGCTCTGAGAGGATGGCTCTGAACGTCCCGAGGTCCCGGTCTTTGTCACCGGCAGTGCTGCTTCCGATAACGATACGGACTCACTTCGAGAGGCGTCATCCAGATCAGATTCATGCCTGCCGCGCCATTGCTGCAGCAGTGACCAGCACCCCAGCAGAATCAAGATTCCCGCTCCCGAAACGGCAGCTGCCTGCCTCGATATGATGCTCTGCAGCAGTGTACCTGCCTGCATGGAGATACATAGCACCAGACCCGAGCATAAGGAAATAATGATCACCGACAGCAGCGGGAGCCGCATTCTCCGAATCCCGTATGTAATGCCGGCCCCAAAGCCATCCAGGCTCAGTGCCAGGGCCAGCAGCACCGGTGTCAACAATAGCTGTAGCACCCATATGACCTCCTCAAGCCCCGAGCGTGCGCCGCCATCACATTGGCGGCACCTGCTTCATGCTTGCAGCAGCGGGGACTGAATATCTCACAATATATGAGATCGGGAGGAGATGGGTGCCTGCCTCATTTATACATCTATATGCTGCTTCAAGGACTGGCAGTCCGGGCAAAAATGCGTACCCCGGCCGCCTACTACCGTCTTCACAATCGCTTGACCGCACTGGTCGCAGGGCTCATTCTTGCGTCCATACACCCGCAGGCTATGCTGAAAGCGCCCCGCCTCTCCCTGTCCGTTTACGTAGGATTTAATGGAGGAGCCGCCAGCTTCAACCGCCTCGGACAGCGTCGAAATGATGGAGCGGTGCAGAGCTTCCGTTTCCTGATCGCTCAGCTGATTCGCGGCCCGCTCCGGGTGGATTCCCGCCCGGTGCAGAGCTTCGTCCACATAAATGTTGCCCAGACCTACAACATAAGCCTGGTTGAGCAGCACGACCTTGATCTTGGTTTTTTTGGTCACGAGCATATCCTTGAAGGCGCCCAGCGTAAATGTATCGTCCAGCGGCTCATACCCCAGCTTAAGCAGTGGAGGATGATTAAATTCCTCGCCAGCCGCGAAAATATGCATCGTTCCAAATTGACGTACATCCTTGTAGCGCAGCTCTGTGCCATCATCAAAGTGAAAAACGACATGTGTATGCAGCTCAATCGGCTCTTCCTTCCGATACAGCCCGTACCTGCCCTCCATCCGGAGATGTGAGACCAGCACCAGACCATCCAGCATAATTCTCAAAAACTTGCCGCGGCGCTCTACCTTTTGAATGGTGTGGCCCTTGAGCATGAAGGCAAACGCCTCCGCATCATCAGGCCGCTGAATAATTCTCGGCAGCCTGACGGTAACATCTATAATATGCTTGCCCTGAACCAGCTGATTCAGAGTTCGCTTTACGGTTTCAACTTCCGGCAATTCCGGCATCTCTCTTCACCTCACCCTTTTATTATAACGGATGTGAGCGTGAAACGGGACTGCCGTTTCTCCCCAGTCTTATTTAGCCTCGTACCAATTGTCTCCAAAGCTGACCTCCGCCTTCAGCGGCACAGAGAGTTCCAGCGCCCGGCTCATTACTTCCGGCACCAGGGTCTTCATCGTCTCCAGCTCCTCCTGCGGCACCTCAAACACCAATTCATCATGCACCTGCAGCAGCATGCGGCTCTTGAGCTTCCGCTCTGCCAAGGCTGCATCCATATGCACCATCGCCAGCTTGATAATATCGGCTGCGGTTCCCTGAATCGGCGTGTTCATCGCCGTCCGCTCCGCAAACGAGCGCAGATTAAAGTTTCGTGCGTTAATCTCCGGCAGATAGCGCCGGCGCTCCAGCAAGGTTTTGACATACCCATCCTTGCGGGCCTGCTGCACAATCTCATCCATGTATCGGCGTACACCCTGGAACACCTCAAAATACTGATCGATAAAGGAAGCCGCCTCCTTCCGGGTAATGTTCAGATTCTGCGACAATCCATAGTCGCTAATCCCGTACACAATCCCGAAATTAACGGCCTTGGCGGAGCGCCTCATATTTCCGTCCACCTCATCCTGAGACACCCGAAACACATCCATGGCGGTCTTGGTGTGAATATCCAGATCCTGAACGAAGGCTTCCTTCAGACGCTCATCGTCCGAAATATGGGCCAGCACCCGCAGCTCGATCTGGGAATAGTCTGCCGCCAGAATCGACCAGCCCGGCTCGGACGGGACAAATACCTTCCGCAGCTTCCGGCCTTCCTCCAGACGGATCGGAATGTTCTGCAGATTCGGGAACTGGCTGCTAAGGCGGCCTGTTGCTGCAATCGTCTGGCGGTAGTATGTATGCACCTTGCCGGACTCGTCTGAGACTTCCTTGAGCAGTCCTTCTACATAAGTAGACTGCAGCTTGGCGATTGTACGGTATTGAAGGATCAGCTGAACAATATCATGGTAAGGCGCCAGCTTTTCCAGCACTTCTGCATCTGTAGAATATCCCGTTTTTGTCTTCTTGATGACTGGCAGCTCCAGCTTGACGAACAAGATCTCGCCCAGCTGCTTCGGCGAATTCAGATTGAATTCCTCGCCGGCAATACGATAAATCTCGGCCGCAAGCTTCTCAATCTGCTGCTGAAATTCCTGCCCGAGAGACTTCAGCTCCTCCCGGTTGACTGCAATGCCCTGCTTCTCCATATCTGCAAGAATACGGGACAGCGGCATTTCCAGGTCGTGAAAGAGAGGAAGCATGCCATTGTCATTAAGCTCCTTCTCCTGCATCGGCACAATCTGGGCGACGGCTGCGCACTTTCTGGCCAAATGGCCGCTCAGCTTCTCTTCATCCGGTAATTTCCACTTGGCTCCCTTGCCAAACACATCATCATCGGAAACCAGATGCGACATGCCATACTTTGCTGCCAGTCCGCTCAACGTCTGATTGCCTTCCGTCGGATCCAGCAAGTACGCTGCAAGATGCACATCAAAGGCAGCTCCCGCAAAGAGTATGCCATGTGCATGCAGCGCCAGATCTACCCGGTGCAGATCGTAGCCGTTCTTCGGAATGCTGCTGTCTGCCAGCCACTCCCGGACCGGCTCTGCTCCTTCGCTCTGCAGAACCGCTGGCGAGATATAATACTGTGTATCTCCAGTCGCAAGACTCAGCCCGACCAGCTCAGCATGATGCGGGTTGTCTCCATGGGTTTCCACATGAAGCACCTTCACGTCACTTAGCACCGCAGACAGCTCATGCATGTCATCCATGGTTACAGTCCTTACCTGCACCTCGGCTTCCGGACGTGCAGGGTCCGCGGCAGTCCCGGCATCCTGGCCGCTCAGGTTCAAGCGTTCCAGTAGCGATTTGAATTCCAGCTTGGCCAGAGCCGGGCCCGCCGTATCCGGATGCAATCCGTCAAATTTCATATCGTCCCACACTTGCTCCAGCGGAACCTCCCGGTGAATCGTCGCCAGCTTTTTGCTGAGGACGGCGGAGTCGGCATGGGTCTGAACCTTCTCCTTCATCTTGCCCTTCAGCTCATCAGATCTCTCCAGCACCTGCTCCACCGATCCGTACTCATGCAGCAGCTTCAGAGCGGTCTTCTCTCCAACACCCGGGATTCCGGGGATGTTATCCGAGGCATCGCCCATCAGTCCTTTGAGATCAATGATCTGCTGCGGGGTCAAGCCATACTTATCCTGAATCTCGGACGGTCCGTATGACTCAATATCCGTAACACCCTTGCGCACCATTGCAATCGTGACATTATCCGACGCCAGCTGCAGCATATCCTTATCCCCGGAGACGACGATGACGTTTCGCTTCTCTTCATCAGCCATTCGGGTGAGCGTGCCGATAATATCGTCGGCCTCGTAGCCGGCGATCTCAAACTGCGGGACTCCGAGTCCCTGAAGAAGCTCCTTGAGCAGCGGAAACTGGCCGGAGAGCTCCGGCGGTGTTTTCTCCCGCTTTCCCTTATATTCCTGGTAGTCCGCATGCCGGAACGTCTCCTTACCTGCGTCAAAAGCAACCATCATATGTGAAGGCTTGTAGTCCTCAATCAAGCGCAGCAGCATCGTCGTAAAGCCATACACCGCATTCGTCTGCTGGCCGCTGGCGTTCGTGAGCGGCGGCATGGCAAAGAAAGCCCGGTAAATAATATTGTTTCCATCAATGACAATCAGCTTGTCCACAATCTGGCACCTGCCCCTCTAAGAATTCCTTCCCACATGATACCATAGGTTCCCCTCAAAATTGAAAAATAAAGCAGCCGGATCAGATGATGCTCTGATCGACTGCTTATTGGTTTAAAGCGGTATTATTATTGATTCAGGTCCGGGCGGTTGCCTGTAACGAGGTAGACGGTGCTTTCACCAATGTTGGTTGCATGGTCTCCGATGCGTTCAATGTAACGACCGACCATGACGAGCAGCATAGCTTGATTCGCGCCTTCCGGCGAGGTACGGATATATTGGAACAGATCCTGCAAAATGCTGCTGTACAGATGGTCCACTTGATCGTCATCGGAAGCCATTTTGTAAGCAAGATCGGTATTCTCCTCCAAATAGGATTCGATGGATTCGGAAACCATGACGCCGACAATCTCCGCCATTCTTGGAATATCGACAAGCGGCTTAATCAGCGGCTCATTCTCCAAACGAATCGTTACCTTCGCAACGTCACGGGCCAGATCTCCCATGCGCTCCAAATCGCTAGCAATTCGAAATGCCACCAGAATACGTCGCAGATCCTTCGCCACTGGCTGCTGTGTAACGATCAAGCGGGAACCGATATCCAGAATTTGTTCTTCCATAGCATTGAGGCGAGCATCCTCTTCAACGACCTTCTTCGCTTTCTCTACATCCATCGTCTTGAGCGAGATTACAGCCTCCTGCAGCGCTTGTTCCATGTGAGTGCTCATTTTCTTGAGCAGATTCTTCAGCTCCTCGAGCTGCTGGTCAAAACCAATTCTCCGGATCATAATGTTGTCCTCCCATTCACTGTTTTGAAACCGCCGCTTATCCGAAGCGGCCGGAGATGTAATCCTCGGTGCGGGAATCGGAAGGGGTCGAGAACAGAACCTCGGTCTGCTCCGCCTCTACAACCTCACCGGTCAGGAAAAACACGGTGCGGTCGGATATCCGGGCGGCTTGGTGCATGTTGTGCGTAACCATAACAATCGTATACTTATGCTTTAACTCCTGAACCAATTCTTCAATCTTCAGTGTAGAGATCGGGTCCAAGGCCGAAGTAGCCTCATCCATCAATAAAATGTCCGGCTGGACCGCCAATGCGCGCGCAATGCACAGCCGCTGCTGCTGTCCGCCGGAGAGGCTGAGCGCGGAGCGCTTTAGAAAATCCTTCACCTCGTCCCACAGGGCGGCCTGCTTCAGGCTCTGCTCTACGATGGAGTCGAGCTCGGATTTATCACGGACACCATGAAGGCGTGGACCGTATGCGACATTATCGTATATGGATTTCGGAAAAGGATTCGGCTGCTGAAACACCATGCCGACCTGCTTGCGAAGCTCCTCTACATACATGGCCTCTTGATAAATATCCGTGCCATTAATCTTGACGCTGCCTTCAATTCGAGTTCCGAGAACCATATCGTTCATCCGGTTCAGCGTCCGGAGCAGGGTTGACTTACCGCAGCCGGATGGACCGATAAAGGCCGTGACCGCCTTTTCCGGAATATCTAGATTGACTTGCTTTAGTGCGTGAAATGTATCGTAATACAGGTCTAATTGCTTGATTTCAATAATGGATTCCATGTAATGATCATGTCTCCTTATGTTGTATTCAGAAGAATAAAGATGTATGCATAATCCCTCAGACGTCCATTATATAAATCAATTGTCATTACAAAGTAAGAGCTTTGTAAACGCAATGTAAAAAACCAAGCTATATGCACCCTAATGCTTAACTCTGGGTTGATCGCTGGATCGAAGCTAGCTCCCGTTGAATCTGCTGCAGCACCCGCGACGTATCCTCCGTTAACGTAAATACCTGACTGCCCGCTGCAGAAACCTCACCGGCGGCCTGCTCCATCTGATGGAACGATTGGCTGCCTTCTGATATGTATGCTTCACAAGAACGAATTTCATTCAAAGCTGCGGCCGCAGCTCCTGCTGTATCGGCTACCATTTGGGAAATCTGATTCAGCATCCGGTTGATGCTGCCGGAAAGCTCATGCGTCTGCTTGGCCAGAGATTGAACCTCTGAAGCGACGACCTGAAAGCCCCGCCCATGCTCTCCAGCCCGGGCTGCCTCAATGGAGGCGTTGAGCGCCAGAAGGCTGCTTTGACCGGCTAAATCAGCGATCTGATCCGTTATCCGCGATACACCAGCCGTATTGTCCTGCAGGCGGGACATCAGCTCCGCTCTTTTCTCCATATCTGTCAGCAGATGATGGTAAGAGCTGTGAACAGACTGGAGCTTCTGCTTGCCGATGACAGACCACTCCGAGATCTGACGGCATTTCTGAAGCGTCACATCCGCAGCCGCCCTTACACCGGAGAGCGAGCTGCCAATATCCTGTGTATGGCGATGGCTGTCTTGTATCATTTCTTCCCGGCGGGTCTCCGTTTCATCCTGAAGCTCTGCGGAGAGCCGCAGCAAGTCACGTACAGTCAAGACGCCCAGCAATTGATTGTTCTGAGTGACGACAACACAATCATAGAAATCTGCTTCAGAGCGCATTAGTGCTTGCTGGAGAATCTCAGCTACAGGCTGAGACTGCTCAACAATCATAGGAACCTTGGCCGCAATCGCAATGACTGGCCGCTGATCATAAATTTCTCTCGCAAACCGTCCACTCATCAATCTGTAGAAGCTGTCCCGCATCACGATTCCTGTCGGCATCTGGTCCGCATCGCATACAATCATACAAGGCGCCTCCGGATTCTGCTTGAATAAACGGATCACCTGAAGACAGCTCTGATTGTAGCTGATAGAAGGCACGGCCCTCCAAGAGCCAAGGCTTGTCTCCTGGGCTTCTTGCTGATTCCCCTGCATCATTCCTGAGTTGTTACTTGTCATTGCAGACGCTCCGGCTTGTACCGGAACAGCAGCTTGAGCCTGAGGCTTTGTCATAAGAAGCGTCATGCGGGATCCACTCCTTTGGTATTGGTGCTATAGACGCAGTTTAGGTCCCGAATGTTAACGCTGTTGCGGTTTTGGATCAACAGATTGTAAAAAGGCCTGAATGACGCTACTTTGGCCTGACCACCAGCTTATATCCAACGCCTCGAATAGAGTCGATAAATACCGAATCCGGGTCCAGCTCCAGTTTTTTGCGAAGAGAGCTGACATGCACATCAACCGTGCGCTGACCTCCGATATAATCAAAGCCCCATACGACATTCATCAGATCATCCCGTGTTAATACGACTCCGGGCTTGCGGGCCAGATACAGCAGCACCTCAAATTCCTTGGGGCGCAGATTAATCTGGTGGCCTCCCAGCCGGACTTCGTATTTCTCCGGATAAATTTCCAGCTGCCCCAGCTTGATGACGTTTCCGTCCTCGTCCGTGTCTCCCGCCTCTTCTGCCGGCTGTCCCGACACCCGGCGAAGCACGGCCGACACTCTTGCGAGCAGCTCCGAAACGCCAAACGGCTTCGTGATATAATCATCGGCCCCCATTTTCAAGCCCTGGACGACTTCTTCTTCCGCATTCTTCGCAGTAAGTATAATGATCGGAGTCGTGATTCCCTGCTGTCTCAGCTTCTCCAGAATCGAGAAGCCATTCATACCCGGCAGCATCACGTCCAGCAGAATCAGATCGAAGGTTTCACGGCTGGCACGCTCATACCCTTCCGTCCCATGCTCCTCTACCGTGACCAGGAAGCCTTCCTGGGTCAAGTTGTACGATAATAATCGTGACAGTGTCGGTTCATCCTCGATGACAAGCAGTCTTTGAGCCATCTTAATCCCGCCCTTAATTGAAATGAATTCATTTTATATACGCCAATAATTGATCAATTTTCATAGCATCCTGTTTATTGTATCAACGGAATGTTATCCCCATGTTAAAATTCAATGTTATCCTTCCTGAAGCATCGGCAGCTCGATAACAAAAGAGCTTCCCAGCCCCGGCTCACTGTCGACTTTAATCGTGCCGGAATGCAGCTCGACCAGATGCTTCACAATCGACAGGCCAAGCCCTGTACCGCCTGACCCCCGGGATCGGGCTTTATCCACACGGTAAAAGCGTTCGAAAATGCGCGGCAGATCCTTCTTCGGAATGCCGATGCCTGAATCCTTGACCGTCAGAATGACCCTTTCCCCATGCTCCTCTGAAAGAACTTCATCCACCGAAAGCTGGACCCTGCCGCCTTCCTGTGTATAGTTCACCGCGTTGGAGAGCAGATTCGTAAAAATCTGGCGCAGCTTGTCCTCATCCCCTTCGATGAACAGCTCGTCCGGCACATCCATTTTCATCTGAATCTGTTTATCACGGGCATGCGGCAGCATAAATTCAAACAGTGATTCGAAGAAGGTAGATAGATGAATCGGCGAATATTCCATCACGCTTCGCTTGGATTCAATCTTGGACAGCTCCAGAATGTCCCGGATCAGGCGGTTTAACCGCTCGGATTCGTCGTAAATAATGCGAATGAAGGAACGGGAGGTTTTCTCGTCCTCCACCCCGCCGAGGAGTGTTTCAGCAAAGCCCTTTACGGCGGCAAGCGGGGTTTTGAGCTCATGGGATACATTCGCAACAAATTCGCTCCGCATCCGCTCCAGCCTCCGTATTTCAGTCACATCCTGCAAATGAAACAGCATGCCGCGATAGGTGCCGTCCTCATGCGTCATGACAACGCCGTCAAAGCGAATGACCGATTCGATGGGAAAATACAGGCTGCGCTCTTCCTGGAACCGCTCCCGCCGCTCCAGACCTTCTTCAATCACCTTGTTCAGCTCATAGTGCTGCCTAAGGTCCGTATAGCTCCGGCCGCGAATCTGGCCCGCCTTGATGCCGAGCATCCCCTCTGCCGCAGGATTAATAAGCACCACCGTTCCGTCCCCGCTCAGCATCAGAATACCGCCGGTCATATTGCTCAAGACGCTTCGCAGCAGCCCTTCATTGTCCCGGATAGTCTGCAGCTGTGTCTGCAGGCTGTCTGCCATTCCATTAATGGCGGATGCCAGCTGGCCAATCTCGTCCTTACGCTCCAGATGCACCCGTGCATCGTAATCCAGCCGGGATATGTTGCGTGCGACGGAGGTGATCTTCTCCAGTGGAGAGGTCAGCCCGGCGGCAATCCGGTAGCTGACAAGGGCCGCCACTACGAACAGAATGAGCAGCCCCGCTCCCATCACCATCCAGCCCTTACGCACACCTTCATCCACCGTCTCCAGACTCATTGATAGTCGAATATAGCCGTCAAATCCGCCCTGCGTAACCGGACGCGCGACATAAATCATATCCTGCCCCAGTGTCGAGCTATACCTTATGGAGCGACCGGTGCCTCTCTGCTCTGCCTGACGAATCTCTTCACGTTCCCCATGATTATCCATCAGCTCCGGACTCTTCTCGGAATCACCAATGACACTGCCATTCCTGGCTATGAACGTTACCCGCGCATCCGCCAGCTGCTGCAGCTGCATAGACTTCGCTGTATAATATTCGGCTTCTTTACCTGAAGAATTGTCCGGAAAATTCAAGGTTCCCTGAATCAGGTTAATTTCCCGGATCATATTGTCCTCCAGCAAATTAATATGATATTGCTTGAATACCGATGCCACAGCAAAGCCGGCACCCAGCATGGAAATGCCAATCAGCGTCATAATAATCAATGTCAATCGGTTACGAAAAGGTTTCATGATTCCCTTCCTTTACGGATGAAGTCTTGATTCTTTGAATGACTGCATGAACTACGGTCGCTACAGGCTGCTGAAATAGAATGGATAGTACAACAGGCACGGACACGGCCGGCGGAAAATAAGCGGTAGCCAGCACCATGCCAAGCGATATATTTCGCATACCGGAAGCATAGGTCAGCGAGATCCCGAGCTCTCTCGTTCTGCCCGGTGCAAGATAGGATCCGAAGTAGCCCAGCATGTAGCACAGGACAATCAAGAGCAATACGGCTGGAATGACGCTTAACAGGTCCTGCCGAATGCTTTGGGCCTGCGGCGCAATGACTGCGGCGTTAATCATGACGACACAGACGAAGAACAGCTTGGAGAGCGGCTGTGCCACCGGGGCCGACCACGCCTTCGCCTTGCCCTTGGACAGCTCATAGATGAGTACGCCCAACGCTGTAGGCAGCACGACCATTCTGAACAAATCCGTCACCAGCTGCCCCGTATCCCACTGCAGGCCGGTAGAGCCGGCAAGCAATTCCATTAGAAACGGAACCACAATCGGGCTGAGCATCGTATCAAGCACGACAACAGACAGAATAAACGGTACGTTGCCTCCCGAGGTTCCTACCCACAGCACTGCTGAAATACCAAGCGGGATCACGGAGAACAGCATCAGTCCCGTTGTATAATCTGACTGAGGTCCGAAGATGGAAGCACCTATTGCATAGGCCACAAGGGGTGCAGCAGCATGAGCCAGCAGCAATGTCAATACGATGGGAAATGGCTGTCTCATTACTGCCTTCAAATGCCCGATCCCGCAGCCAAGGGCCATGACGAGCGTGATATATCCGAATAGATAAGGTATGGTATACGCATAGGGGGACAGCTGTTCACTCAGGAACCAGCCGGCCACCAATGCCCCGGGAATCAATATAAATGTATATTTCTCAAACCATGCTGCAAAAGCTAACCCAAACTGTTTCACTTTTCTCCTCCAAACCTCGTCGCAAGCTGCTTGTATGTTGGTACCATCATAAACCTCTGTTTCCAAGTCCGCAACCGTGCTATGAAAGCAAAAGCCTTCGGCACAGAGCCGAAGGCCATATCATAATTCGTTATGAACTGCTGCTTTAAGCAAATACAGGCTCCTTGAACATTTCCAGCTTGGCTTTAGAGTCTCTGCTGACATCCGCATGCAGACTGTTTCCGTGAGAATCCATCGTAACAATTGCCGCAAAGCCGTCAACCTGCAAATGCCACATAGCCTCCGGAATACCGAATTCCATGAAATCAACACCATTCACCCGCTGGATGCATTCCGCATAATACTGCGCTGCACCGCCGATGGCGTTCAGATAGACCGCGCCATGCTCCTGAAGCGCCTGCAAGGTGTTCGCGCCCATTCCGCCTTTGCCGATCACAGCGCGAATGCCGAATTTTTTTAGAATATGCCCCTGGTACGGCTCTTCCCGGCTGCTGGTTGTCGGTCCTGCCGCCTTGACATGCCAGCCCTCATCGTCCTTCAGCATAACGGGACCACAGTGATAAATAACCGCTCCGTTCAGGTCAAGCGGCGCATCATGATCCATCAAGTGCTTATGAAGCGCGTCACGTCCGGTGTGCATTTCACCGCGGATGATGACGACATCACCCACACGCAGGCTGCGAACCTGCTCCTCGCTGATCGGCGTCTGGAGCACAACCTCCCGGCCTTTTTCCGGCGCTTCCGCCGGCGCTGCAGGAGCTGCCTCAGTGTCTGCGTTCATCGCCACATGGCTGCCGGACTCATACAGCCAGCTGCGAATGTCACCGGTGACCGGATCAATCAGCGCGCCCTGGCGGCGGAACGCCCAGCAGTTGTAAGCAACCGAAACGAAAAAGCTCGCCGGCAAACGGTTCATCGCCCCGATCTTGCAGCCGAGAAGTGTTACCTCACCGCCGAAGCCCATCGTGCCGATGCCCAGCTGATTCGCCGTTTCCATCACATACTCCTCCAGCTTCTGCAGGTCCGGATGAGGATTGATATCCTCTGCATGACGGAACAGCTGCTGCTTCGCCAGCTCGTAGCCCGTCGTGCGGTCGCCGCCGATGCCAACGCCGATAAACCCAGCGCTGCAGCCTTGTCCCTGTGCCTGATATACCGCATGCAGTATGCATTTACGGATTCCGTCCAGATCCCGTCCTGCTTTGCCAAGTCCCTCCAGCTCTGCGGGCAGGCTGTACTGAATGTTCTTGTTCTCGCAGCCGCCGCCCTTCAGAATGAGGCGAAGGTCAATATCGTCCTCCTCCCATTGCTCAAAATGGATGACCGGGGTTCCCGGGCCCAGATTATCCCCGCTGTTGCTGCCTGTCAGCGAATCCACAGAGTTCGGACGCAGCTTTCCATCCCGGGTTGCGCGGATGACGGCCTGATAGATGCTCTTCTTCATCTCAATCTGATTGGCGCCTACTGGCGTATGTACAACGAAGGTCGGCATGCCGGTATCCTGGCAGATCGGCGATACCTCCTGCTCCGCCATTTCGATATTCTGTGCAATGGTGGACAGCGCCAGCCCTGCACGCGTCGCTGCATCCTCTGCAGCCCGGCCGCGGTTGACTGCCCGCCTCACATCTGCCGGTAAATTCGTAGAGGTTTCAACGATTAAACGGTAAACACTTTCTTCAAACTGCTTCATTCTCCCATTCTCCTCTTCATCACAATGTGGCAGCAATCCTTGAAGCCGCCATTTCTATTAGAGCACCTGCACATAGCTTCTATTATAGCAAAAAGAGGGTTGTAAGGGTTTACTTAATTTTGAGGTCATCTGGTGCTTTTACCAAGCAAAAAGCGCTTTGGACGCAGCAGGCTGCTTCCAAAGCGCTAAGATTTATCCCATGCTTTCTTACCCGTTGATGACTTCGCCGCCGTTGATATGGATCATTTGACCGCTGACATAAGAAGAGTCCGAGCAGGCCAGATATACATACGCCGGTGCCAGCTCTTCCGGCTGACCAGGACGCTTCATCGGCTGAGTCGCTCCAAATTGTGCCACCTGATCCTCCGGGAAGGTCGATGGAATGAGCGGTGTCCAGATTGGACCCGGCGCTACCCCGTTGACCCGGATGCCTTGCTCTGCCAGGTTCATCGAAAGTGAGCGGGTAAAGGCTACGATCGCACCCTTGGTGGAGGAATAATCCAATAGCTGCGGGCTGCCCCGGTAAGCCGTAATGGATGCGGTATTAATAATCGCACTGCCCTTGCCCAAGTGCGGCATCGCCGCCTGAGTCATGTAGAACATACCGAATATGTTCGTACGGAACGTTTTTTCCAGCTGCTCTCTGGAAATGTCCTCGATCTTCTTCTGCGGGTGCTGCTCGGCAGCATTGTTGACCAGAACATCCAGCCCGCCCAGCTCGCTTACCGTCTGACCTACAGCATCACGGCAAAATGCATCATCGCCTACATCTCCGGCGATCAGCAGACATTTGCGGCCTTCCTGCTCAACCTGACGCTTCGTTTCTTCCGCGTCACTGTGCTCACTCAAATAGACGATGGCCACATCTGCGCCTTCTTTAGCATAAGCTACGGCCACCGCACGGCCAATCCCGCTGTCACCGCCCGTAATCAAAGCGACCTTGCCCTTCAGCTTGTCCGCGGCTTTATAATCACTTGCTTCATATTCCGGAAGAGGATTCATTTCGGATTCTTTACCCGGGCGATGATCCTGATGCTGAGGGGGTAAAGTTTGTTTTTGCTGCTGATCCTGTGACATTGTACATTCTCCTCTCAGGTAATGGTTTGCATTTTATGGTCACCATGCTGTGTTCCCTTGTAGGATGTCTAGGGGCGGGGCATCTTACTCTCCTCGTCTCCCGGTCATACATTACCACGCTCCCGGTGAAATCAAACCGCTGGCCGGAATTTTCTAAGGATACTTCAACACAAAAAAACTGTTCCTGTCACCAAATCGGCGGTGACAGGAACAGTCTCCATGTACATTACTTGTAAATCGGGTAAACCATGAAATAAATCATAACAAGTAGCAGAAGAGCAAGAATCAGGCTGAACGTGCGGAGCTTGGCAATGTCCGCGGTCACATCCCGCTTCTCACGGATTCCAGCCAGCGCGCCCTTCAGCGGCTTGCTCATGATGCCTGCGATTGCAAACATGGCCAGCAGAATGATGGTGACGATAATCATCCAGATGACGGCATATTCACCTTGAGACATCATATACCCGCCCGTAATCAGCTGGATGACCAGACCATACTGAGCCAGCCGGTTAGCGACGCGGATTGTGTTTACGGCACCCTCCTGGGCTCCGGCGGACAGCTTCTGCGTGCTTCCCACGATGAACGGAAGGATCAGATAGAAGCCGAGGGCTGCAGTTCCAATGATGTGCAGCAGATTAAAGATATCGAACATACTTTTGACCTCCAAATGTAGAATGTGTTGAAACGTGTACTGGGGTAAGATATGTACCGAACCTATTATACTTAACATTGCCATGAAAGAAAAGCAATCCCGCTCTCTATATAGAAAGCGGGATTGCTTTGTTCGTTCCGGAGCTCCTGAAATCCTGTCAGTTTGGCTTCAGAATCGAGGTTACACTGCGGACAGAGTCCGCGGACTGATCCAGTGCCGCCTTCTCTTCCGGCGTCAGCTCCAGCTCGAAAATCCGCTCAATGCCGTTACCGCCAAGAATGACAGGAACACCCATAAAGAGATTCTCATAGCCGTATTCTCCCTCCAGCAGCGCAATAACCGGCAGAATCCGCTTCTTGTCTTTGAGAATAGCTTCCGCCATCTGCACCAGTGAAGCGGCCGGCGCATAATAGGCACTGCCGTTTCCAAGCAGATTCACGATCTCGCCGCCGCCCACCCGGGTGCGCTGAACAATCGCTTCAATCCGCTCCGGAGAAATCAGCGTATCAATCGGAATGCCGCCGACGCTGGAGTAACGAACCAGAGGCACCATATCGTCCCCGTGTCCGCCGAGCACGAAGCCCCGCACATCCTCTACCGATACGTTTAGCTCCTGGGCAATAAAGGTACAGTAACGCGCTGTATCCAGAACACCGGACTGACCAATGACGCGATTCTTGGGAAAACCGAGCGCGTTATAAGCCACATAGGTCATGGCATCCACGGGATTACTCAGGATAATCACCGTAGAATCCGGAGCGTACTGCTTCACATTCTCACACACCGCGCTCACAATGCCGGCATTGATGTTCACCAGATCGTCCCGGCTCATCCCCGGCTTGCGGGCTACGCCCGCTGTAATGATGACAATGTCGGAGCCCGCAGCATCCTCATAGCTGGAAGTCCCTGTCATCCGGCTGTCAAAGCCCTGTACAGGGCTGGCTTCCAGAATATCCAGAGCCTTGCCCTTAGTAGGGTTCTCCAATTGTGGAATATCGAGCAGAACAACATCACCAAGTTCTTTTTGTCCCAGCATTAAAGCTGTTGTAGCACCGGTAAAGCCGGCGCCAATCACCGTGATTTTCTTACGCGTCATTGCCACAAGCGGGTCCCCCTTGCAAGGATAAGATGGTAGACATCAATTACATGTGATTGATGATTTCGTCCGCAAACTGGGAGCATTTCACTTCGGTAGCGCCATCCATCAGGCGAGCGAAGTCATAGGTTACAGTTTTGTTGTTGATGGCACTTTCCATGCCTTTGTAGATCAGGTCTGCTGCTTCATTCCAGCCCAGGTGCTCCAGAAGCATTACGCCGGACAGGATGACAGAACCCGGATTTACAACGTCTTTGTCAGCATATTTAGGTGCAGTACCGTGTGTTGCTTCGAAAATAGCATGTCCTGTTACATAGTTAATGTTCGCACCCGGAGCAATACCAATACCACCTACCTGAGCTGCAAGAGCATCAGACAGATAGTCACCGTTCAGGTTCAGGGTTGCAATGACGTCAAAGTCGGTCGGACGAGTCAGAACCTGCTGCAGCGCGATGTCAGCGATGGCATCCTTCACGATGATCTTGCCAGCTTCTTCAGCCGCTTTCTGGGCAGCGTTCGCTGCGTCAGTGCCGTCCTTCTCCTTGATGACGTCGTATTGAGCCCAAGTGAACACCTTGTCGCCAAACTCCGCCTCAGCGACCTCGTAGCCCCAGTTCTTGAACGCGCCTTCGGTGAACTTCATGATGTTGCCCTTGTGAACCAGAGTTACGCTCTTACGGCCATGCTGGATCGCATATTCAACCGCTGCACGAACGAGACGCTTGGAGCCCTCGGAGGATACCGGCTTGATTCCGATTCCGGACGTTTCAGGGAAACGGATCTTGTTAACACCCATTTCTTCCTGGAAGAATTTAATGACCTTCTTCACTTCCTCGGAGCCTTCCTTGTACTCGATCCCTGCATAAATATCTTCCGTGTTCTCGCGGAAGATTACCATGTCTACCAGCTCAGGACGCTTGACCGGAGAAGGCACGCCATCGAAGTAACGAACAGGACGCAGGCAAGTGTACAGGTCAAGCTCTTGGCGCAGTGCAACGTTCAGGGAACGAATGCCGCCGCCGATTGGCGTCGTCAAAGGTCCCTTGATCGCTACGATATATTCGCGGATTGCTTCGAGCGTATCGTTCGGAAGCCATTCGCCGTATGTATTAAATGCTTTCTCACCGGCGAATACTTCATACCACGCAATGCTTTTGGAGCCGTTATAGGCTTTCTCTACAGCTGCATCCAGAACGCGCTTGGAAGCTTTCCAGATGTCACGGCCCGTGCCGTCGCCTTCGATGAAAGGAATAACAGGCTGATTGGGCACCTGAAGCTTGCCGTTATCAATCGTGATTTTTTCGCCTTCTGTTGGCATTGCAAATTTCTCGAGTTTCATAAGATTGGTTTCCTCCTTGAGTTAAATTACAGATTGATTGCTTGAGCCAAGAACGCCGCAAAGGGCACAAAGAATGCCGCATTGCACCGGCAGCCCGGCCAAAGCGTTTCCTCTGCCCTTATTGTACAGCATTCAGCTGAAATTAGCGAAGAGAGAGCGGAACATACTTCTGATCCGTCAGGCCGGTGTATTCTGCCCGCGGACGAATGATCCGGTTGCCGTCATACTGCTCCAGAATATGTGCTGTCCAGCCGGATACGCGGCTGATGGCGAAGATCGGTGTAAACAGCTCATGCTCAATGCCCAGCTGGGTGTATACCGATGCCGAGTAGAAATCAACGTTTGGCTTCAGGCCCTTTTGTCCAGTAACAGTGTCTTCCACCAATACCGAAATATCATACAAGGATGTATCGCCCTTCATATCGCCAAGCTCCTTGGACATCTTCTGAAGATGCTTCGCGCGCGGATCGCCATTCTTGTATACACGGTGGCCAAAGCCCATAATCTTATCTTTATTCTGAAGCTTCTGCTGAATGTAACCCTCAGCCTGATCGATCGTACCGATCTCATTGAGCATCTTCATTACAGCTTCATTAGCTCCGCCGTGCAATGGTCCCTTCAGGGCACCAATCGCCGAAGTTACGCCGGAATAAATGTCCGAAAGCGTCGCTACGGTGACGCGGGAAGCGAAGGTCGAAGCGTTAAGCTCATGGTCTGCGTGCAGCACGAGCGCTTGGTCAAGCGCCTTGATGGAGGTTTCCTCCGGCTGCTCTCCTCTGAGCATATACAGGAAATTCTCCGCAACAGAAACTCCGGCTTTCGGAGCAACCGGCTCCTTACCCTGGCGGACTCTAGCAATCGCTGCGACAATCGTCGGCAGCTGCGCCTGCAGCTTAACCGCTTTCTTCTCGTTCGCTTCCTGGCTCATGTCCTCTGCATCTGCATCATATAATGCCAGCGAGGATACTGCGGAGCGAAGAGCTGCCATCGTATTCGTATCTTTGGGATAAAGCTTGATCTGCTCAATCAGGGCATCCGGAATCGCCGCATAATCGCTGAGATCCTTCTGCAGCTTCTGCAGCTCCTGCTCGTTAGGAAGCTTCCCAAACCAGAGTAAATAAGCTACTTCCTCAAAACTCGCATGCTCTGCAAGATCATCAATATTGTATCCACGGTACGTTAATACACCGTCGACAATGGAGCTGATCGAAGAAGTTGTAGCTACAATGCCTTCCAATCCTTTGGTAGCTGTCATGCGTCATCTCTCCTTTTTAATCGGGCTGTCCCGATACTGGATTGCTGTGAAAACTCTTTCATGATCCTGGATGAAGACACCAACCATACGGTTGTGTGACGTAAAATATTGCAAACTCTCTTTTATCATACCGGATAACGTCCAATAAGTGAACACACCGCGCCATATCATAGCATCAAAATGTTTTATCACGACCATAACAATTTTTTGGGGGTCTTGGCTCTCTTCACATTAAATACAGAAGAAGGACCTTGATCTCTCAAGGTCCTGAGGAGGCTTACCCAAAGCGTCCGGATATGTAATCCTGCGTCAGCTTGTGATGCGGATTTGTGAAAATCTTGTCGGTCTTGCCCTGCTCGATGAGCTTGCCCAGGTAGAAATAGGCGGTGTAATCCGACACCCGTGCTGCCTGCTGCATATTATGGGTCACAATTACGATTCGGAGCTCTTGCTTGAGGGAAGCAATAAGCTCCTCAATCTTCCCGGTAGAAACCGGATCCAGCGCAGAGGCCGGCTCATCCAGAAGAACAATTTGCGGCTGAACGGAGAGTGCTCTTGCAATACAGAGACGCTGCTGCTGTCCTCCGGAGAGAGACAGGGCAGACTCCTGCAGCCGATCCTTTACCTCGTCCCACAGCGCCGCCTTTCTCAGACTGGCTTCAACAATCTCATCCAGCTGCTTTTTCTTCCTGATGCCTCTGTACTTTGGACCAAAGGCAATATTGTTATAAACCGACTTATAGAACGGATTCGGCTTCTGCCACACCATTCCAATCTGCTGCCGCAGCTTGATCACATCTGTGTCCGGATGATTCAAGTCACTTCCATTCATCCAGATATGCCCCGTTGTCCGTGCCTGGGCTATGGCATCGTTCATCCGGTTCAGGGAGCGCAGAAAGGTCGATTTCCCGCAGCCGGAGGGTCCAATCAGTGCGGTGACGCTCTTCTCGGGAAACTGCAGGCTGATTTCTTTCACCGCTTGAAACGACCCATAGAACACACTTAAGCCTTCGGTTCCAAATGCTAGTGACATGTCCACTCACCCTTTCTAGTCCATGCGCTTCGCTGCTGTGAATTTACGGTAAGCGGCCCTGCCCAGCCACCGCGCCGCCAGATTAAAGCCCAGGATCAGAATGACAAGCACCGCCGATGCACCTGCAGCAATTTCCTTCGCGTCAGGCGCGAGCCCTTCGCTATTGACCTTCCAGATATGGACAGCCAGCGTCTCGGCTGGCCGCAGCGGATTGATCGGCGATCTGGCGCTCAGCGGATTCCAGTCCGTGAAGTCCAGCGGCGGACTGCTCATGCCTGCCGTGAACATGAGGGCAGCGGCTTCACCGAAGATGCGCCCGGAGGCGAGAATGGTGCCTGTAATCAAGCTTGGCAGCGCCACGGGAAGCAGAATAGACGTAATGATTTTCCATTTGGATAAACCGAGGGCATATCCCGCCTCCTTCTGTTCCTTGGGTACGGCGCGGAACGCCTGCTCCGTGGTCCGTACCATCAACGGCAGGTTGAATACCGCAAGCGCCATCGAGCCTGCCAGCAGGGAGAAGCCCAGACCTAACGTATTGACAAGCACCAGCAGACCGAATAACCCGATGACGATCGACGGGAAGGAGGACAGCACCTCCACAACGAGACGAATGAGATGAGTCAGCCTTCCCCCTTTCGCGTATTCAGCCATATAAATACCCCCACCCCATCCCAGCGGCACTGTAATAATCAGCGTCAGGATCAGGAGAAAGACCGAATTAAACAGCTGCGGCCCGATTCCCCCGCCGCCCCGTATCATCTGTGGTGTGCTCGTCAGGAAATGCCAGTTGATATGGCCAAGCCCTCGAACAAGGATATATCCCAGCAGGCCGACCAGCAGGGCTACAATCAGCATCGCGAAGAAGCAGATTACGACGGTCGCAATCCTGTCCGCTCTTTTGGCTCTTTTAATCATATCCGGTTTCTCCTTTCCAGCAGTCTCACCAGAATGACAAACACAAACGTCATCGCGAGAAGAACCAGCGCCATACTCCATAAGGCGTTATTGTGCACCGACCCCATAGCTGTGTTCCCCATGCTCAAGGTAATGGTACTGGTGAGGGTGGCCGCCGATTCAGTCAGAGAGCTCGGAATATGCGGAGCATTACCAATGACCATCTGGACAGCCAGCGCCTCTCCGAATGCACGGGCCATCCCCAGCACAATGCCTGTCAGCAGGGCCGGGAGAACTGTAGGGATCACCACGCGGTAAATGGTTTGCCACCGGGTTGCCCCCAGCGCCAAGGAGGACTCGCGAAGCCCGCCCCGCAGGGATGCCAGCGCATCCGCCATAATGCTCGTAATCGTCGGCAGAATCATGACCGAGAGCACCAGACAGCCTGCAAGAATGCCAAAGCCTTGTCCGCCGATATAGTCCCGAATGAGAGGGACGATTACTGTCAGACCGATGAACCCGTACACGACGGAAGGAATACCCGAGAGAAGCTCCACCGCCGGCTGTAGGATTCTTTTGCCGCGTCCAGGCAGTATTTCTGTCATAAACAAAGCCGCACACAGGCTGAGCGGTCCGGCAATGAGTGCAGCCAGCAGTGTCACAGCAAAGGAACCTGTAATAAAGGGCAGCGCACCGAAGGACTCATCCGGGCTCCATCTGGTGCCGGTAAAAAATTCTCTCAGGCTGACACCATTCTCCAAGAATGTAGCCAAGCCTTTTGAAGATACAAAAAACACGATCGAAACGATAACGACAAGCAGCAAAACAACACAGATGGAGGTATAGATACGTCCGATCCAGTCCTCCCAGTAGTGCTTTTCTCTGCGTTTTCTGTTCTTGACGCCTTGATTCAAGGCTGCATCCTTACCCATCTGTCCCATGGCTGACCTTCTTTCTAGCTGGAAAATAGAGACGGGGGATTCGCCTCTATTCCATGATCATTCTCTTTTCTATCGCAACTCTAATTCTTGGACACGTTGCCTGCGGCATCCCGGGTTACCTGCATACCGGAAACCGGAATGTAGCCCAGCTCCACGACATCCCCTTCCTGAACCTCAGGAGACACCATATAGTCCAGAAATGCTTGGACAGCCTCGCTCGGCTCTCCCTTGGTATACATGTGCTGATACGCCCATACCGGATAGCTGCCGTTCTGCACATTTTCCACAGTCGCTTGAACACCGTCATAGTTCACCGGCTTGATGCTGTCATCTCCAAGGTAAGACAGTGCAAGGTAACCAATCGCGCCCGGTGTTTCAGCAACAAGCTTCTTGACCGTACCGCTTGAATCTTCTTGAATTGAGCCTTGCAGATCAGGCAGCTTGGATTGTCCCAAGGCGAAGGTCTCGAACGTAGCACGGGTACCGGAGCTTGCCGGACGGTTTACAATGACAATTTCCTGATCCTCGCCGCCAAGCTCCTTCCAGTTCTTCACCGCACCCGTAAAAATATCAACCATCTGCTCCTTTGACAGATCGTCTATCGTGACAGCCGGGTTCACGACGGCCGTGATCGCCACGACGGCCACCTGATGGTCAACAAGCTTTGCCGCTTGAGCAGCCTCCAGCTTCTCTTCACCGAAGACGTCGGAGTTTCCGATGTCTGCTTGACCCTCAGACACTTGAGTAAGCCCTGTTCCGCTGCCTCCGCCTTGAACCTGAACCGTAAGCTCTTGATATGGAGCCTGCGTCATAAATGTCTGCCCTGCTTGATCCACCAGCGGCTGCATAGCGGTAGAGCCAACAGCGAGAATAGAGCCGCTCAGCTTACGCTCTCCCGCTTCACTTCCCGCACCTCCCGGATCATTGGCAGCCTCATCGCTGCCTCCGCATGCGGCGAGACTGAGCAGAAGAGACCCTAGCATCAGGGTCCATGGCAGTTTCTTTTTCATGTGAATGTATCCTTCCTGTTGTGGAGTCATGATCTGACTATAGTGTTAACCATCCACATTTCTTCATACCAATCTGCAGCTTTCTTTTCAAAAACCTGAAAAACACAAAAAAGCCGGTCCTGGTGGACCGGCTGTCACAAGTAAAGCTAACGCTTAAAGATTGTAATTTTACCGTTCTTGATATTTCGTTTCATCCACTTGATCAGCAAGAATCGATATAATGGCCTTGTCAGCGGGAAGAGCATGGTAAAGCCAATGAGATCCGTCACAAAGCCCGGGATGATCAAAAGAATGCCGCCGATAAAAATGCACAGTCCCACCGCCATCGATTCTCCCGGCATCATGCCAGCATTCGCCTTCAGCTTGGCATCTTCCATCGCCTTTCGTCCCTCAAAACGCATCATGGCTACCCCGATGGCCGAGGTCAGCAGTGTCAGCAGGAAGGTATTCATGCCTCCAACCTGATCCGCAACGTATGAAAAGCCGAATATTTCAATAGCAGGCATAAAAATAATCGCTGCCAGTATCCATTTCCACATAGCCAAGCTCCTTTCCCTCAATCCAGAGAGTTCCTTAATGCAGCATACAGCTCCGGCAGAGATTTATCCAATCGGGCTGGCTTCCACTCCCGGTTCACCCAGACGTGCCGGGTCGAGCCGGTTACGAGCAATTCCCCGGGAAGCTCCTCTCCGTCTTTCCATTGTACCTCTTTTGAAGGTGCCGGGTCCAATTTACGCATTCTTCGGACCTCATAGCGGTATTGAATACGAAGTGGAGAGAAGGCGGTTATAGAAGTAAATACTACGATTTCATCATCATACCTCGCCGGCTGCTTGTACTGAATGTCCAGATCCACCACCGGCAGAAGCAGTCCGGCCGCTTCGATTTCGGAATAAGAATAGCCCATCGCCCGGATCATCTCGGTACGGCCAATCTCCATCCATTGCAAGTAATTAGCGTGGTAGACCACCCCCATCTGATCCGTTTCCTGATACCGCACCCGCAGGGCTGCCGTGAACCAGCGTATGGGCCCTTCCTCATTCACCTTTGCCATTCAAAAAGCCTCCCTCTATGAAGGAAGAAGCAATGGTCGATTAGCTCGCCCATTGCTTCTTCGTCATGGATATATCGTTATAGCCTGGATCGTCTTATTGCTGTGCCGGAATCTGACTCACCTTCACCAGGTTCGTGGAGCCGGATTTACCCAGCGGAATACCCGCTGTGATCACAACGAGATCATCTTCTTTGACCAGACCGGATTTGACGCCGCCTTGCAGCGCGTAATCAAACATTTCGTCTGTCGAGGTCGCAGTTTCGCCCTTCACCGGGAATACGCCCCATGTCAATGCCAGGCGTCTCAGTGTCCGCTCCTCTGGAGTAACCGCAATGATCGGGGACTTCGGACGGTACTTGGATACCATACGAGCTGTGGTTCCCGATTGAGTCGAAGAAATAATCGCTTTCGCGTTCAGATCCAGTGCAGAGATTGCGACGGATTGGCTGATCGCTTCCGTTACTGTTGTTTCCTGCGCGATGCGCTGCTTCAGGAACAGATCCCGGTGGTTCAGTGCAGATTCTGCCTTTTCCGCAATGCGGGACATGGTCAGCACAGATTCAACCGGATACTTGCCGGCAGCCGTTTCGCCGGAGAGCATGATAGCATCTGTTCCGTCAAAAATAGCATTCGCCACGTCACTCGCTTCAGCGCGGGTCGGACGCGGGTTACGCTGCATGGAATCGAGCATTTGTGTCGCTGTAATGACCGGCTTGCCGGCAATATTACACTTCTCGATCATACGCTTCTGTACAAGAGGAACCTCTTCAGCAGGGATTTCGACGCCGAGGTCACCACGCGCAACCATCAAGCCGTCGGACACCTCAAGAATTTCATCCAGGTTGTCCACACCCTGCTGGTTCTCAATCTTGGAAATAATCTGAATATGCTCAGCGTTATGACGCTTCAGCAGTTCACGGATTTCGAGAACATCACTAGCTTTACGAACGAAGGATGCAGCAATAAAATCGATGCCCTGCTCGATTCCGAATACGATGTCACTGGCGTCCTTCTCGGTAATGCCCGGCAGGGAAATTGAAACGCCCGGTACATTCACGCCCTTCTTGCTCTTGATCGTTCCGCCGTTGACGATGCGGCATCTGATTTCAGTGCCCTGCACCTCAACCACTGTCAAGCCGATCAATCCATCATCGATCAAAATGGTTGACCCCGGCTGTACGTCCTCCGGAAGGTTCTTGTAGGTTACTGTCAAACGGTTCTTGTCGCCGAGAATTTCATCGGTAGTCAAGGTAACATACTCGTCCTGAACCAATTCAATCGGCTCTACTTCCAGCTTGCCGGTACGGATCTCAGGGCCTTTCGTGTCGAGCAGGATCGCTACGGTCTTGTTCAGCTCCTCGCAGGCTTGGCGGATGTTCTTGATTCTGCCGCCATGCTCGTCGAAATCACCATGAGAGAAGTTCAGGCGGGCTACATTCATTCCAGCCATAATCAGCTTCTTGGTGTTTTCGAGCGATTCGCTGGAAGGACCGATCGTACATACAATTTTTGTTTTGCGCATTTAGGTTTCCTCCGTTTTTCAAGGGTTCTCTATATTCTCTATATCTCTTCCAACAATTAAATTTACTACAGTTTATGACGTTTGTATAGAAATTTTGTCACATCCTGTCACGCTGTCGGATTCGCCTCTGGCTCCGGACTTGGTGAAGGTGCAAAATCAAAGCTTCCGATCTTTCTGAACTTCTGGTAACGGTCCTCCACAAGCTCGCACGCATCCATTTCGGAAAGCTCCTTCAGATGCCGCAGCAGCGCTGCCTTAATGTAATCTGCGCTTTCCTCATAGCCCTTATGGGCTCCGCCCATAGGCTCTGGAACGATCTCTTCAATAACCTCCATCTCCAGAAGGTCCTGTGCGGTAATCTTCATCGCTTCTGCCGCTTGGTCCGCCTTAGAGGCATCCTTCCACAGAATGGAAGCAGCTCCGTTCGGGGAAATGACCGAGTAGATGGCATTCTCCAGCATCAGGATCCGGTTGCCCACAGCCATCGCAAGAGCACCGCCGCTTCCTCCCTCGCCGATGACTACACATACTACTGGAACCCCTAGTGAAGACATTTCCCGCAGATTGCGGGCAATCGCCTCAGACTGGCCTCTTTCTTCCGCAGTATTCCCCGGGTATGCACCCTTCGTATCAATAAAGGTAATGATCGGACGCTTGAATTTCTCCGCCTGCTGCATAAGACGCAGCGCCTTGCGGAAGCCTTCCGGGTGGGCGCTTCCGAAGAAGCGGGCGATGTTATCCTTCGTATCCTTACCGCGCTGCTGGCCAATAACCGTCACCGGAACGCCATTCAGCTTCGCCAGACCTCCGACGACAGCAAGATCATCTCCATATAGCCTGTCCCCATGCAGCTCGATAAAATCCGTAAAAATAAGCTGGATTAAATCCAGCGATGTCGGACGCTGCTGGTGCCTGGCCAGATGCATTTTCTGGGAAGGGGAAATGGAGGAGTAAATCTCCTCCTCCAGCTGTTTATATCGTTCTTCAAGACGGGCAATTTCATCCGTGAAATCGATGCCCTTCTCCTGTCCAAACTGTCTCAATTCCTCAATCTTCTTGCGCATCTCCGCAAGAGGCTTTTCGAAAGGTAATTCGCCTGACATTAAAATTCCCCTTTCACAGCATGCATTTCGAGCAGCTTGCCCAGCATGGAGCGCAAATCCTTGCGGTGGACGACCATGTCAAGCTGTCCATGATTCAGGTTGAATTCCGCGGTCTGGAAATCCTCCGGAAGCTTCTGGCGGATGGTCTGCTCAATGACGATTCTTCCGGCGAAGCCGAATACGGCTCCCGGCTCAGCGATGTTAATATCGCCAAGTGTTGCAAAGCTGGCGGATACTCCGCCCGTCGTCGGATCTGTAATAACTGAAATATACAAGCCGCCCTGTTCGCCGAAGCGGGAGAGTGCTGCACTCGTCTTCGCCATCTGCATCAAGCTGAGAATGCTCTCCTGCATCCGTGCGCCGCCGGAGGTCGAGAAAATAATAAGCGGCAGCCCATGCTTTCCGGCATGCTCGATCGCCCGGGTAATCTTCTCGCCTACAACGGAGCCCATACTGCCGGTGAAAAAGTCAAAGCTCATCACAGCAACCACAACGGGCTGTCCGCAAATAAAGCCCTTGCCTGTAACAACGGCATCATGAAGACCCGATTTCATCTTCTGCTGCTCCAGCTTGCCGGCGTATCCCGGAAACTGCAGCGGATCTACCGAAATCATATCCGCATCAAATTCCTCAAAGCTTGTCTCATCGAGCGTGATCCCAATACGTTCCAAGGCATTCAGCCTCATATGGTGCCCGCACTCCGGACATACCTTAAGGTTCTTCTCAAGCTCCTTGCTGTACTGAATCACGCCGCATTTGACGCATTTGTTCATAAGCCCTTCCGGGATTTCGCGCTTCGGGCGTTCTCCCTCTTCTCTTTGCCCGGACTTCACCGCTTGATCAGAGGGAATGGTGGCGTATCTTCTCTTCTTCTGAAACAGATCTTTAAACACAACTACACCTCTCCAGCCGTATATTTGAATGGCCGCAAACTAAGCGATATTCATCATTTGTATCTGGCAAGCTTCGCTATGTAACCCTTGTGCTAGGGGTGCAATATCGAATTCAACACTTCCTGTACCTCGTCCAGCTCCCCCGAAGGTACCCGTATCTCGTATTGTTGCTTTGAAAGATTCACAGGACGGCTTTGAACCAAAAACCCTTCTTCTGTCAGCCTGGTTGTAATCATTTCTGCCACCTTGGAGGTGGGAGCGATATATATTACCGTCCACATGCCTTTCAGATCCCCCTAATTTCATGCTATAGGCATATCCTGAGCCGATATAATGGATAATGATAACACACTTCTATTTTTACCTCAACAAAAGAGAAGAGGGGCTGAGCAGGCATGATTCCGGCAATGGTCCTAAAAAATCACTGATTTTGTCGTTCGCGGTCAGTCGGTGGAGGAGGTGTAGGAAGCCGCTCCAGGATTATTGTGCGCAATTCTCGAGGATGCCGCTGCGGCGATGCCGGCAACTAGATCATCCAGAAACACATGAACGGATTTCCTGTCTTCATTTAAAGTGTGAATGACCCCGATCTTTTCCTTATCTAAATATCCGAAGCTGGTCAGCCCAATCATACCGTAAATGCTCGTCACGCCCAGCGCCAGAGTCTCATCTACTCCGTACAATGGCTCATCTTGATCCATAATCGATTGCAGCGGCTCGGGCAGCAGCCGTGACTCAGCCAGCTTGTCTAATGCAATGCCTGTAAAGAGAGTATACTGCACCTCCCGTTTGCCCAGCACAGCCCTCACGCTGTTCTCACACGCTGCTAATGTCAGATCCGGATGATATTTCTGCTGCAGCTGAAACACAATGTCTGCAATTGCAGACACGCTGACGCCCCGTTCTAGAAGCATGCTTTCTGCCAGTTCCATTGACATACAAAATCCCTCCCGCACAATACCGTTAGCACGCTGGTGCTCGCTTGCGACGTCACCGGCGCGCCGGGCAGCAGCCACGAAATGTATCCATTCCGTGGTGTCCTTAAGTGTATGCAGGAGGGATATGAAATGTTCATTATAAATGAACCGCTATTTGATTTTTACGCTGCCTTTACCCAGCATTTCCTCGATCGAGGCTACCAATACGTCCCTGGGATCAATCCGGTAGGCCTCGCTGAGGGCCAGCGCCTTCTGATTGCTTTCATAAAATAGCACTGTCGCCGCTGGCCCCCGGTGCTGCTGCAGCAGCTTCTTGAGCCTCGACAGAATTTGAGGGTCCTCGCAGTCCGGAGATATTTTGATAAATACCCGCTGACCTGCGCTCTGCTCCTTGAAGCCGTTCCCGGGTGATTGCTTCATTTCTTCCCCAGGCGGCATCCCCTGCTGCTTCCGAGTGGATTCCGGCGGCCTGACAGCCGGTCTCACAGCGGACCGCTCCTTGCGCCCGATTCGGGATCGCCTTACAAGCTGCTGCAGCCGGTCCCGTTCAAGCGGCGCTGCCTCCTCGGCAAGCAGCTTGAAGCCCTCGTCCTGCTGCTGGACCTTGGCTCGCAGGGCCAGCAGCGCACCTTTCTCAATGAAGGGGCTGCTCTTTCTCCAGACCTCCGGAAAGAGCACCACCTCGCAGCGGTCAATCTGGTCCTCAAATTCTACAAAGGCCATCGCCTTGCCCTGCTTGGTGGTAATCGTCTTGACCGCGACCACCATACCCGCCACCGTAACCTGGGACTCATCGGCAGCCTCGTCCAAGTCCATCAGCCGCTCGGTTCCGGCCTCTTGCAGCAGCTCGTCATAATCATCCAGAGGATGGCCGGAGAGATACATGCCGAGCAGCTCCCGCTCCAGCTCCAGCTGCTGGCTGGCGGAATACGGCGGAATATCCGGATATTCAATATCCCAATTCGCCGTTTCAATCACATCAAAGTCGAAGAGCTGAATTTGCAGATCCTCTCGCTCCTTCCGCCATTTCAGCGCGGCCTCCACGGTTTCATCCACCATGGCGGTCTGCTGCGAGCGGTGCCCTGGCAGAGAGTCAAAGGCACCAGCCTGAATAAGTGACTCGATCACCCGCTTATTGCAGACCCGCAGGTCAATCCGGCGGCAGAAATCCAGCAGGCTTTCAAAGGGCTTGTCTTCACGAAGACGGACCATGCTGTCCACAGCCTGGGTCCCGACATTCTTGATTGCGGCAAGCCCGAAGCGAATAAACCCGGGAGACCCGCCATTCTCTGCATCATCAGCCTCCGCTACCGGGGTGAACAGGCTCCCGCTTTCATTCACGTCAGGGGGAAGCACCTTGATGCCCATCCGCTGGCATTCCAGCACATATTCCGCCACCTTCCGGTGGCTGCCCATGACCGCGGTGAGCATGGATGCCATAAAATGAACAGGATAGTGGGCCTTTAGATACGCCGTCTGGAAGGCAAGGACACCATATGCCGCGGCATGCGCCCGCGGGAAACCGTAATCCGCAAAGCGAACGATCATATCGTACACCCGATTCGCTTCATCCCCGGAATAGCCCTGGTTCAAGCTGCCGGTCACGAAATGATCCCGTTCCAGATCCAGCACCTCACGCTTCTTCTTGGAGACCGCTCGTCTCAGTAGATCTGCTTCTCCCAGCGAGAACCCTGCCATCCGGGACGCGATCTGCATAATCTGCTCTTGATAGACAATAATGCCGTAGGTGTCGCCTAATATTTCGGCCAGGTCCGGATGCGGGTACTCCGGCTCGATGACGCCGTGCTTGGCCTGAATGTACTTCGGAATAAAATCCATCGGCCCCGGACGGTACAGCGCCAGCACGGAAATAATATCTTCAAATCCACTTGGCTTCAGATCCTTCAGCACTCTTCGCATCCCTGCCGACTCCAGCTGGAATACTCCCGTCGTATCGCCTCGGCCCAGCATGGCATAGGTAGCGGGATCGTCATCAGCAATTCTGCTCCAGTCCGGCGGCGTCAGCCCCGTTTCCTGAATCCATCTCATACTTCGCTCGATAATGGACAGGGTTCGAAGCCCCAGAAAGTCCATCTTCAGCAAGCCGATGCTTTCCAGATTCTCCATCGAATATTGCGTCAAAGCCGTCTTCTCGCTGCCTTCCTGAAGCGGGACCGTCTCGGTCAGCGGTTCCTTGGAAATGACCACGCCTGCGGCATGCGTCGACGCGTGCCGGGGCATGCCCTCCACCTTCATCGCCATATCCAGCAGCTGCTTCACCTTCGGCTTGCTGTCGTACTGCTCCTTCAGGCCGGGACTGTCCTCGACAGCCCGGGCAATGCGGATGCCAAGCTGATTCGGAATCAGCTTGGCCGTGCGGTCTACATCTCCAAAGGGCACGTTCAATGCGCGGCCGACATCACGCACGGCGGCCTTAGCTGCAAGCGTACCGAAGGTAATAATCTGAGCCACGTGCTGACGTCCGTATTTATCAACCACATAGTCAATGACTTCATCGCGCCGCTCGTCACTAAAGTCAATGTCGATATCCGGCATACTCACCCGCTCCGGATTCAGAAAGCGCTCGAAGAGCAAATGATATTTCATCGGGTCCACATTCGTAATCTGCAAGGTGTACGCTACCAGGCTTCCTGCAGAAGAGCCCCTGCCCGGTCCAACAGCAATGCCCTGCCGATGGGCATATGCAATGAAATCCCACACAATCAAGAAATAATGGCTAAAGCCCATGTTCTCAATGACGCCCAGCTCATAATGAAGCCGACGATGAAGCTCCTCCCGCATGGCCTCATCCTGCCACCGTTCACTGCCGCGATAACGCAGCTCAAGCCCTTCAAGGCACAGCTGGCCTAGATAAGCGGCAGCGTCCATGCCTTCCGGGAGCGGCCGGTACTCCGGGAGAATGGACTGCCCGAAGGTCAACTCCAGAGAGCACTGCTCCGCAATGGCGACGGTATTAGCCGCCGCTTCCATGGCATGGGGAAACAGACGACCCATCTCCTCAGCACTCTTCAAGTACAGCTGCCGGGTCGGAATTCTCAGCCGGCTGTCATCCTCCACGTTCGTGCCTGTGCCGATGCAGATCAATACATCCTGGACCTCGGCATCCTCCGGCGCCAAATAGTGAACATCATTCGTTAACACGAGCGGAATGTCCAGCTCCTGCGATAACTGAATCAGCTGAGGATTGACACGCTTCTGCTCCGGCAGGCCATGGTCCTGCAGCTCCAGATAATAGTCAGGTCCAAAGATCTCCTTGTACCTTAAAGCCGCCTCCCGCGCGGCATCGGTACGGCCATGCAGCAGCTGCTGCGGCACTTCGCCGCCCAGGCACGCACTCAGGCATATAATGCCTTCATGAAATTCCGCCAGAGCCTCCATATCAATCCGGGGCTTATAATGAAAGCCCTCTAAATGGCCGATGGAGCACAGCTTCATCAGATTGCGATAGCCGGTCTCGTTCTTCGCCAGCAGTATTAAATGGTAGATCGGCTGATCCTTGCGGCTTCCCCGGTCCTTCCGGGAGCCTTCCGTAATATAAGCCTCACAGCCGATAATCGGCTTGATTCCGTGCTGCTTGCATAATTTATAAAATGGCACAGCGCCATACATCACGCCATGATCGGTAAGGGCGAGTGATTTCATGCCCAGCTCAGCTGCCTGCTGAACGAGCTCTGTCAGCTTTGCAGCCCCGTCGAGCAGACTGTATTCACTGTGCACGTGTAGATGCACGAAAGAGCTCATGGCACGCCTCCTTAGGAATAACCTTCTATGCCTTGCCGCTCCCTCTGCAAGGTGCGGAAATCAAGGATGTCAGTATGAATTTTCTCTTCTATTTTATCATAATGTGCCTTCAGACGCCCATACAATGGAACAGGAGACTTATGGACAGGCGGTCACGGTCCTGCCCGCAGAAAGGGGCTGCAAATGAGATGAATGTATTTCTATCCAAGGCCATACTGGATTTCTTCATTGCGTTCGGGATTGTGCTTGGGGGTGCCATGGTGGGCGGGATCGGTGCCGTGTTCTCCATGCAGCCGCCGACGCAGACGATGCTGGACGTCGCCGACCGGATTAAAATCTGGGCTCTCGCTGCAGCGGTTGGCGGTACGATTGATCCCATGCGCGTCATTGAAAGCAATATGCTGGGAGGCAATCTTTCTCCCGCCATCAAGCAGGTGCTGTATCTCGTCTTTGCCTTTCTTGGCGCCCATATGGGCAGCGAGCTGGTGAAATGGGTCTGCCAGGACCGGAGCTGAAGGATACATTATGAGAGTGCCGCAGTTTCGTCGATACCGCCACCTTTATCATGGAGCCTCCCTGCTGGTCCTGGGCATGGTCATCGGAAGCATTGTGTATAACTCGCTGTATCATGCCAGCTACAACAAGCTATGGATGAACAATCGTGACATGCAGATTCAGATTTCCCAGTATGAGGAGGATATTCAGAACCTGAAGAAATACAACAAGCAGCCCACCGTCATCCGGGAAATCAAGCTGCGCGCGGAGCAGAAGAACAATGAGCTGGACAGCCTTGTGATCAAGGAAATTTTGCAGCTGCTCGGCAAAGATCTCGCTGCTCTCCGGGGGAGAAGCGTCTTTGATATTGATACAGACAGCAAGCTGGCCCGTTCACTGCTGGAGGATAAATTATACAAGATTAGAGATAAGAGCTTTACGGTCAAGATTCGGACCATGCTCGTGATGGAGGGTGTGCTGCAAATCTGGGTGGAGATTGACATGAAGATTCAAACGGGAGGGGATTCATGATACAATACGAAAGGCTATTGACGGAGTAATCTAAAGGTTCATAAATATTTTATGATGTAGAAGGAGTGCCCCTCTAATGATGGATATGCTCAAATATGCACTTATTTTTGTACTTGCTGCAGCCTGTGTGCTGGCTGCCCTGAACAGTGTCCGCGCCCGCCGCAAGCGAGATCCCCTGGAACGGGGCAGACATCAGGCGCTGACCAACGTGTGGATGGGCGTGATGCTTATCGTGCTGTCTGTGCTGGCCATGCTCATGTTCAGCGGCTCCACGGTGGCTGTCATTGTCGAAGCCATATTTATGGTGCTTGGCGCGTTTAATATATTCGCTGGGCTGCGCAGCCGCTCCTATTACAGCCGCCAGCAGAAGGCGAACAGCTAAGCCTGCTTATTCCGCTGTCACCGCTATCCCTGGTCAATCGACTGCAGCGTCATGACCGACTTTGCAACCAGGCTGGAATCATGCACAATCTCGACTTCCAGCCTGCAGGTCCGGCGGCTCAGCTCCAGCAGGCTTGGATGAATTACAATGGGATCCTCAATCTGCACCGGACGGATGAAGAAGGTGGAAAGCTGATCCAATACATAATCCCCGCCCGTCCAATCCTTGGCCGCGCGAAATGCAGCCTGACTCATGACCGTGGTCAGAATGCCTTGAGAAATGGTCCCGAGGTCAGTCGCCATCTGCGGTGTAATTAATCCGTGAAAGAACAGCTTCCCCTGCTCGTCCCGATCCTCCGCCATTCCGTTCCAGATTAACTGATCAAAGGTTTCTCCCATCTGGGGCTGATTCCGCGCATTGCGTAGCGCCTCCAGCACCTCTTTGCGGGTCACAGTCGCTACCAGCTTCCGGTTCCGGTCCACAATCGGCAGGAAGTCAATGCCTTCCCACATCATAATCTGGGCCGCGGACGCCAGTGAAGTCTTCAGCGTAGCGGTAATAGGATTGCGCGTAATCGCCTTGTCGATCGCCTGATGATCCGCCAGCACCGCCGTATCCTTCGCTCCTACGATCCCGATGACACGGTTCCACTCATCGGTTACCGGGAAGCGCTCCTCGCCGCTGCGCAGGACCATCTCCCGGAATTCCAGCGCAGTGACTGAGTTTTTGAGCGGCGGGATCTTGGGACGTTCACCTGCAATATCCTCCACCAGCATAATTTTCTTCTTGATCAGCCTGTCAAAAATCGCCCGGTTAATCATCGACGCCACGGTAAATGTGTCATGACGCGAGGACATCACCGGCAGCCCCAGCCGATCCGCCAGCTGCTTAACTTCCCGGCTAGTCCCGAACCCGCCGGTAATCAGCACGCCTGCTCCCTGCTCCAGCGCCAGAATATGAGCATCCTCCCGGTTCCCTACGATCATAAGGCTGCCAGCATCAATATAACGGATCATCGCCTCCACCTTCATCGCACCGATTACATATTTATAGAGGCTTTTATCGAGGCCCTCTGACCCGCCAAGCACATGGCCCTCCACGATGTTAACGACATCAGAAAAGGTGAGCTGCTCTGATATATTTCTCGGCTTACGCTCGATGCGCACGGTACCGATTCTTTCCTTGGTCATGACAATGCCTAAGGATTCTGCCTCTTTTACTGCCCGGTATGCCGTCCCTTCGCTGACCGCCAGCTCCTTCGCCAGCCTTCGGACCGATATTTTCTCTCCAATCTTCAAGCCTTCAATATATTGCACCAGCTGTTCATGCTTGGTTACCGTCTCGTCCTTGATGTCCAACTGTTACACCCCCTGGGTTACATCTGTACTACTCTGTTACTATTATATCATGCCAGCCCAGCTTATCCATGTTAGCTCGTGAAACCTCATGTCGTCTGTAATTCCAGCACACAGCATAACAAAGACGCCGTCAGCAGCACATCTCTGACAGCGCCTTGCCTGGCATTTCACCTCTATACCCTCATGAGTATCGTTGTATTATTCGCCGGCAGACATGCTGCGGGCTTCCCGCTCCTCCGGCCATTTCAGCTGCCATTGCTTCAGCTTCTCGCGGCGGATTTCATCCAGTGCCTTCTGCTTCGCCTCGTCCACGCCGATGAGAATGTGCAGATGCGAGCCAATGACGAGCAGCGCAAAGCCGGCCCATACGGCTCCGAATAGCGCCGCCCACGAGAAGCCTCCAGCGAACGAGATGCTTGGCAAGGCGTACAGCAGCATCGCCAGGGCGATGACCAGGTAAATCAGATGCTTGACTTTGCTTTTTTTCCGATTCATGATATCCAGCTCCTCTATGATTCAATCTCTATAGTTCTACTCTATGAGAGACGGAGCGAAATTATGAGACAAGTTAGGGAATCCCGGCAAAAAAAGAGCATTACCCTGCCCAAGGGCAGTGCCCTGGCAAAGTAATGCTTCTCTATAGGCAGACTCACCTCTCAAGTGAGCAAAAAATACAGCTCCATTATGGCTGCGCCGGTCCGTACAGATCCTGCAGGCTATCTGAAATAATCTTGTTTACATCCTCAATGATGACGCTCAGACGGCGCTCGGCATCGAACAAACGACGGATGCTGAGGTTCATGCTAAGCACCTCGAACAGCTTCTCCACCTGCTCCATTTCTTCCTGGGACGGCATATCCCCAGTCATGATGCGCTGCTGAATTTCCATCTGCCGCTCGCGGAAGCTGTTCAGCATCTGCTTGCTTTCGGCGTCGCCTTCAATCAGCTTCATCGCCGACGTAATTTCCTGCACTTCCTCGCTTTCTCTCATCGCTTTTGCCAGATCGTTCGCCTTATCATAAATATTGCTCATCGTTGGTGCCTCCTTGGTAGTAAACGGCGCTGCCGTATGAAATGAAAACCATAATTACTTCAGCCACAAAATGGTAATCGAAGACTGAACCAGGCCAATGAGGGCCCCAAGCGCCACTCCCAGCCAGGTAATCGCCCGAAATTCCTTGCCCGACACGCTTAAAATAACCTGCTCCAGACGCTCTACCGGAAATCTTTCCACCTGCTCCTGCACCAGCTCCGGCAGCCGGATCGACTTTACCAGTGCCGGAACCGCCGAGCTCGCCATACCGAGCCCCTTGTCCACCCACTGCGGCAGAGCCTCCTGCAAGGCAGCGAGACGGGGCCGAACGATCTCCGCGATGGTGACCTGCTCGCCCCGCGCCATCCATTCTTCCCACGGCAGGACCTGCTCCAGCTTCTGAAGCAGCAGCTCCAGCGCAGGCTCTCCCGCCAGGGACTGCACTAGCGCGCCCAGCGGCATCTCTCCATACTGCTCCAGCTTGGCTGCAATGATGTCTGCCACCGTGCGGTGGACACGACCCCCTTCCAGCTGGCCGATCAGAGTCGGCGTGAGCTTCTGGACGAGCTTGTCCTCATCTACGAACAGAGCCGCCATCGTGCCCAAAAATCCCCCTGCCTTGTCCACCATGGAGTGGGTCATTTTCCGGAGCATCCGCTGTCCCTCTGCCGACAGCAGCGTATCGCCAAGCTCCTTCAGCACCATTTCGGCCGCCTGCTCGCTCCATTGGCGGCGCTTGTCCTCCGACCAGCCCGGAACAAGCTCCTTCACCGGCTTCTCCTCCAGGCCATAAGCCGCCCACATAGATACAGCAGACCGATTTACCGCAGAGCGGGCCGACTGCAGGGCCTTGCCCTTCAAAGCCTCCCACTCCTCTTCACTCCAGATCCCCAGCAGCACATCCTTAACGGAGTCTTCACTTTCTGCCAGGCTGTTCAGCTTCGCGGACAATGTATCCACCGCCTTCTGGCGGAAGGCCGGCTTCTGCAGCATCTCCTGCAGCCCTTCGCTGGTAACAAGATATTGCGAGACGACCTCACCCAGCGATTTCGCAATATCCTGCTTGCGCTTTGGAATCAGTCCGGGCGTAAAGGGAAGGCGGCGCCCGAATATTTTGACCTCATTTCGGGGGTGAAACAGCATCTTGATCGCAAAATGATTCGTAATTCCGCCGACAAATGCGGCAACACACATATTGATTAGAATAAACAGCCCGCTCTGCATGGCTTCAAAAGCCCTCCTTTTTCCAGACCTGTACAATCACCAAGGGATATATGTCTCCATATGATAAATCACATGCAAATGTTCAGACAGAGCCTGTCGTCTGCGCATCAGACATCAAGTTGTTGTCGGAAGGAGATCCATGATGTCCAAAACCAAGCTGCCGGTACAGCTCATTACCACCAGCACCCTGCCGGAGAACCATATCCGGCTTGGCGAGAGGCTGATCAAGTCACTTCGAATTCCCACAGATCAGTCCCTCACGCTTGAGTTCGGCTCCTTCAGACAGGAGATCCGTATTGTACCCGGCAAAAAACTATACGCCATTCGCATCAGCCCCTCCTTGTCCCAAGCCGCCGGCCTGCTGCCTGGAACGGTAGTGAGCGCAGCGTATCGCGCCGCCGATCATGTGTTAAAGCTTGGACCTGTCCTTGGCGTGATGATCGGCCGCTATGACCCCAAGGACCGGGAGAAGCCGTTCGGGTCCATTTCATCCTTTTGCATGGAAATGATACATGCCAGCCGCAAGCTGGGCGCATTCGTTTACTTTTTCACACCGGACATGATCGGCACCGGCTCCCAGTCGCTTCAAGGCATCTGGTATGACCGGGGCTGGAAAAAGGGTCCCGTTCCGCTGCCTGACGTCATCAACAACCGGCTCGCTACGCGGAAACTGGAGAATAGTCCTAGCGTACAGCATTTCATGAAAGAAGTAAAATCACGCTATCGCACGCCGGTATTCAATGAAAAATTCCTGGATAAGTCCGAGGTGTTTGAGGCGCTGGCCGCCGATGAACGCTTGAAAAGGTATTTGCCTGAGTCCTATTTGCTGAAGAGCTATCCCACGCTGAAAAAAATGTGCAGCTCCTATCCGGTCGTGTTCCTGAAGCCGGTTCGCGGCAGCTTGGGCAAGGGCATCATCCGCATCACGCTGGAGCCAGACGGCAGCTGCCACACGCTGACCACCTCCCTTGAAGGCACCATACGCCGTCAATACAGCTCTTTGAAGAAGCTGTACAGCGGGTTGTCAGGGAAGCTCGCGAAAGAGCGGTATCAGATCCAGCAGGGATTAAATCTGATTCGTAATCAGAAGAAAAACGTCGATTTCCGGGCCCTCGTTCACAAAAATATGAAGGGCAAATGGAGCGTAACCTCCATCGTCGGGCGGATTGCAGGCGGAAATCATTTCGTGTCCAATCTGGCCCGCGGCGGAACACTGTCCACGGTCAAGGAGGCTTTGGCCGGCAGCAGCCTGTCAGCAGCCTTCAAGAATCAGCTGCCTGCCAAGATGGAGCAAGCCGCGCTGGAGATCGCCAAGGGCGTCGAGACGTATATTCCCTATCATTTCGGGGAGCTTGGCATTGATCTCGCTGTCGATACGTCCGGCCGGATCTGGCTGCTGGAGGTGAACTCCAAGCCGTCCAAGAGCGATGATGCGCCGCTGAACAATGAAGACAAGGTGCGGCCTTCCGCTATGAGACTTCTGCAGTACTCCCAGTATTTAAGCGGCTTTCAATAAGGAGGTGGCGGGATTGACAACAAGCATCGGAACGCTCGGTATTATGGTTAGCCGAAAGAAGGGCTCTCCCCCCTTCTCGGATCGGGAATTTCTGAAGCAGCTTTGCCTGTCTGCCCGCCGCTTAGAGCTTCAAGCGTACGTCTTCTGCGCAGACAGCTATGAATTGTCAGACTCTCTAAAGCGCGATCGCTTCAAATCCATCAAGGGGTATGCTGTGCAGGACCAGGAATGGATAGAGGGCTTTTTTCCAGTGCCGGAGCTGATCTTTGACCGCTGTCTGTCCGGCAATGCCCGGGAAGCACAGCACGCAGCGGCCGTTGTACAGGAGGCGGAGCAGACCCAGCGTATACTGTGGTCGCGCAGGCTGCCTGGCAAATGGAGGGTATACGAACGGCTGAAGCAGTGCCCTCACCTCTCCGCGGCTCTCCCGCTGACGCTGAGATACACGGGACCCGCCTCGCTCCGGAATGCCTTGCACCGCTTTCAGGGAGACGTATTTATGAAGCCCAGCGCCGGATCTCACGGCAGCCATACGCTCTATATCCATCAAGAAGGCGCACACGCCGTACTAAAGGGGCGCACCCGAGATAATGTGCCGTTCAGACACCGTACTCATGCTGCCTCGCTGCCTGGCTGGATCTTCCAATTTACCGGGCACCGGAGCTTTGTGATGCAGCCGTTTCTGCAGCTGACCAGTGCCGATGGAAGACCGTTCGATATTCGCGTGCTTGTACAAAAGAACGGCCAGGGCCGCTGGTGCCTGACCGGCTCTGCACTGCGGGAAGGCAGCTGTGAAGGCCTCACCTCCAATCTCCACGGAGGAGGCAGAGCAGCACAGGTGCTGCCTGGCCTGATATCTCGATTCGGCTCGGCGGCTTCAGCCGGGATCATGGACACCATCCATCACCTTAGCGAGCTGATCCCTCCCGATCTGGAAGAGGGATTTGGACGCCTGGGCGAGCTCGGGATCGATTTCGGCGTAGACGCTAAGGGCACAGTCTGGCTGCTGGAGGTTAACTCCAAGCCGGGACGGCGCGTGTTTACCCAGACAGGTGATACCGGGGCAGCGGAGCAGTCTGTCATGAACCCTCTCCGGTATGCCCGTTATTTACTGCTTCGACAACTTAGGAGGGTTAATCCATGAGTTTGACTTTCAGTAACGTTCATTTCTCACAGCAGCCCGAGAAAGCAGTATTCATGTCCGGCTCGCTCCTGAGAAGCATGGGACTTACAGGAAAAAAACAGATACAGCTTCATGTCGGCACGGACTATATCTCCGTTCCGCTGAAATCCATTGAACGATCCGGGAAGCATCTGTATTTAAGCTCCGGTCTGCGGAGCCAGGTCCGCGTGCCCCGCTCCGGGGGAGCCTATGTTCACACACCGCGGGAAGGCCAGCTTCATCTGGGTCCGGTGGTAGGCGTGCTCTCTGACGGCTCTTCGGCGCCCGGCAGCCCTTTTGGCTCCAGAACCGGCTATATCAAGCAGCTGCTGCGCGAAGGCGGCAAGAAAATGTATGTGTATGCCTTCTCTCCCAAGGACATTAACTGGCAGAAGGAAACCGTGTATGCCTATGTGCTCAGCGCCGGAGGTCAATTCGTGCGCAAGACGGTGCCGCTGCCAGACGTAGTGTACAACCGGCTGCCCAGCCGGAAAACGGACTTTTCCAATGCGACCAATCAGCTTCGGGAGCGCTTCTTGAAGAGAAATATCGTCTTTTTTAACTGGGCGTTCTTCAATAAATCCGATATTTACAACCTGCTGGAGAACGATCCCCAGGCCGGGAGATATGTGCCCGAAACGTACAACAGCCCGGGCACCGAACGGATCCGGGATATGATGGACCGTCACCGCTTTGTGTACTACAAGCCTTCGGCCGGAAGTCTGGGCAACGGTATTTACCGGCTTACGCATCAGCCGAAGAAGGGGTATTTTGCACGGTACAGCAGCTCTGGAGGAAACACCCTGCTGAAATTCCCGAGCTTCTCCAGCCTGATGAAGATGCTCCAAAGCAAGCATGGTCCGGCGCTCAAGCACTATGTCATTCAGCAGGGCATCCGGCTGATCGAGATTGACGACTGTCCGATCGACTTTCGCTTTCACATGCACAAGAATGCCAAGAACCGCTGGAGCGTCGTCGGCATCGGGGCGAAAAAGGCCGGCCGCGGCAGCGTAACTACCCACATCAAGAACGGAGGCTCCCTCATGACGCCGGAGCAGGCTCTCTCCCGTGTATTCGGCTCCCGTTCCCGGGACGTGCTGGAGCGCGCCAAGCAGGCCGCCATCGCGCTCGCCGAGGCGATCGAGAATCATCATGCCCATGTGCTCGGGGAGATCGGCTTTGATATCGGCATCGACGAGGATGAGAAGATCTGGATGTTCGAGGCGAACTCCAAGCCGGGCCGCTCGATCTTTGCGCATCCGCTGCTGAAATCGGAGGGTAAGGCATCGGTGGAGCATATTTTTGAGCACAGTCTGTATCTCAGCGGCTTCCTGCGGGGGAATGACTCATGATCAGCCGCAGTCCGGAAGCCGCCAAGCCTGTCGTTGCCATTCTGACCATGTCCGATCCTTACCGGATGTTTCGAGGCAACCGTCATAATTTTCAGGACATTATCAGGACCGGAAGAGACATGGGATTTGAGGTTTATGTGCTGACCGTCAAGGATCTGGATCTTGATTCGCCGGTCCTTCGGGGCTTTATCCCTGCCGGGGACCAGACCTGGGAACAGAAGCTGTTCCCTTTCCCCCGGGTGATCTACAACCGGATTCCGGCGCGGGAGGATGAGGCGAAGCCGAAGGTGACCCGCAAGATCAAGGCCTGTCTCCGTCACCCCCGGCTGGAGCTGTATAACCCTTATTTTTTCAACAAAAGAGAGCTGTTTGACTGGCTCAATCAATCCCGCCAGACTCGCCAATGGGCACCTGCCACCAAGAAGCTGAAGGGGTTCTCCTCTCTCTGCGACATGATCAAGAGCCATCCCTACCTGTACTTAAAGCCGGAAGAGGGGAAGGCGGGACACGGCATCATGAGATTGAAGCATCAGAGCAGCAAGGCGCTGCCGTATCGTCTGCAAATCCAGAACAACCGGGGCAGCACCACGTATAAAGCCGCTACACTGGAACGACTCTGGCAAAGAGTCTATAAGGAGACAACCGGAGAGCCGTACCTGATCCAGCAGGGCATCGAGCTAGCTGCACTTCACGGCCGGCCCTTTGACCTGCGGCTCCTGGTCCAGAAGGCGGAGCACGGCTCCTTCAGCGTCACCGGCATCGGCGCCAGAATGGCCGGCGCAGATAGCATCACAACCCACGTGCCGCGCGGCGGCTCGATTGAGGATCCCGAGAAGCTGCTGACTGCGGTGTTCGGACCGGAGCGAAGCCAGGACATTCTGGGGCGAGTGCGCAATGCCGCTGTGCAGATCGCGAAGCAGATCGAGAAGGGCTCGGAGTATCAGCTTGGCGAAATGTCGATGGATCTCGGGATTGATACCTCCGGAAGCTTATGGTTTTTTGAAGCGAACGCCAGGCCGATGAAATTCGATGAGCCGAACATTCGGAAGCGGTCGCTGGAACGTATTTTTAAATATTGTCATTATCTGATAGGACATCGTTCCTGATTTTTTGCACCTGGAAGGAGCCTTCATCTGTGGAATTAATCTCTCTTGCACCGCACCGGAAGGCGGATTGGCCTTCTATCCGTCGTCACTGCTGTCAGTTTATGCTCCGCTATGCAGGCCAAAGAACCTGGACCAAGGAAATCCGGGTTCTGGAGCAATTGAAATATGAGGAACTGCAAGAGCCCGGGACCTCTCTGCTGGGGGTCACAGTGAGAGGGGAGGAAGGCCTCACCGTGGTCGGTGTGCTGTTCACCGCCCGCTGCGGGGAGCAGGCGGTTCTCCTGGCCGTCCATCCGTTATATCGCAGGCGCAGGCTGGGCACTGCCCTCCTCCAAGCCCAGCAGAAGCTCCATGGCAGGATCACTTGCCAAGTGCCGCTCCTGCATGCTGCCGCCCTGAGGCTGTGCTTTCAGGCCGGCATGACCGCCATCGGGATGACCCGGGATGCCGAGACGTCGCGTTCCTGCCTCTTGTTCCGCTGGCCCGAGGCACCTCTGGCTCCGGGGAAAGAACCACAATCCACGCAAGTAGGTGATTGGCTGTGTCTAAGCCCGTCTTAGGTATTCTTACCTTATATTTAAATGAGCGAAAGAAGCTGGAAGAAGCTGCAGTCTATGAGAAGATGATTATCGCAGGCCGGGAGCTGGGGCTGGATGTGTTCGTCTTTACGCCTGCGGATGTGCAGGGAGGTGTGGTAAACGCGCTGGTATATCACCCTTCACATGGCCGATGGATCCGGCAGCGCCGCCCTTTTCCAGCAATGATCTATGACCGGTCCCGGATTCAAAAAAGTGCGCGGTTTCAGCAGCTGCTCCGCTTCCGCTCCAAATACGGGCATCTGCTGTACCTCAATCGTCCGCTGCGGAACAAATGGACGGTACACCAGGACCTTTATACGCTGAAGCGATTCCGGCCGCATCTGCCAGACACTCGTCTGGTCCAGGGGCACGGGGATGTAAAGCGGATGCTGCAGCGCCACCCTGCCGTCTACCTCAAGCCGATTAACGGCACAGGAGGACGAGGGATTTTGCGCATAGCCCGCTCCAGCACAGCCAGCACAGCCTATGATGTCCGGGGACGTAATACGAAACGGGCCATTATCTCTCCGCGCAAGGTGCCTGCTGCCACACTGGGCACGTTTCTCTCCGGATGGGGCGTTTCCGGTCATTATTTGGTGCAGGAGGCTATTGCACTGGAGCTGCCTAACGGCAGAGTCCATGATTACCGCATGCTTGTGCAGAAGAACGGCTACGGGGAGTGGCAGGTCACCGGCTGTGTTGGCCGGGTCGGCGCCTTAAACAGCATTACCTCCAATCTGCATGGCGGCGGACGTGCAATGCCCATGAACGAGCTGCTGGACGAATGGATTGCAGACCCTTCCAAGCGGAACCATATTCATGCGGAGGCCAGCCGCCTCGGCATAGATGTGTCACGCTTTCTGGAGGAGCGCTACGGAGCGCTGTGTGAGCTGGCTCTGGACCTTGCAATCGACCGCGAAGGCCGAATCCTCCTGCTGGAGGTCAATCCGAAGCCGGCCAGAGAGGTGTTCTCCCAGATCGGTGATAAGGAGGCCTACCGAACGGCTCTCACCCGGCCGCTGGAATATGCGCTCTGGCTGCACGATCGGCGAAAAGCCAAGTCAGCAGGCCTGATCTAGCTGAGAAACCAGCAAGGCCGCCCGGCAGGATCTTCTCTGATCCTGCCGGACGGCCTTGCTTATTGCAGCTTAGGATGGATCTTCTGCCTGGTCATACAGCCTGATCAGATCCGGGAAAGCTGTAATCATCGCATCGGAGCCTTTCAGCTCCTGCTCTCCACCGAAGCCGGCATATTGACAGCCGATTACCGTTTGTCCATTCTCCTTGCCTGCTTCTACGTCCGACGAGCGGTCTCCCACCATCCAGGCACGCTCAATGCCGTGATTGCTCAGCAGCAGCGCAACCAGATCCACCTTGCTGGACGTTTCATGCTCCCCGGCGCTGTACAGGCCCTCGAATAACGGAGCCAGCTGGCGTGCTTTGACAATGCCCTTGACGTAGTCCTCCAAGCCATTGCTTGCCACGAACAGCCGGACTCCGCGCTGCTTGAGCTCTGCTAACGTCTCCGTGACCCCCGGATACAGGGCCGCCTCTTCGTTCTCCAGGCCTTCCAGCTCCAGCTGAAGCAGCAGCTCGTCCGCCCGGCGGTGAGCCTCCGGTGTTCCATTCGGGATCACCCGTTTCCAAATATCCTCCAGCAGCATGCCCAGGCTGCCCAGCATAAGCTGCTCATCCGGCGTCTCTCCCTGGTGATGCCCTTCTGCTCTCAGTGTATCAAACAGCTTGTGATACGCCGGCCGCAGCAAGGTCTCCGTCTGAAATAACGTGCCATCCATATCAAAAATCATAGCTTCCGGCTTAACAAGCCTCTCCGTAGTACTCACATTCATCCATCCCTTCGTCATCACCGCTCTACCAGCAGCTGCTCCCTGAATTCCTCTGCTTCCCATCATAAAGGAAGGATGGAAAGGTAGCAAACAGAAAAGGCTTGCTATTGAAGTCCTTTAATCTTCTTTAAATTGGAATGAAACCAATGATATACATTATTTATTTAATTTTGTTTACGTTAACATTTTAGTTGATTCTTTCTTCCAGTTAACACTATAATTATAAGATTGTAAAATTAATCCAATACAAGGAGGTCCCTCTGTTGTTTACTTCTATTCGTTTCGACGAAGACTCTATTTATAAGTCCTCTCCTTCTAGCGTTGCTTTAGTCTGGAACCAGCTTCGGCCAAAGCAATGGAGTAAAAACCTGCTCCTATTTGCGGCCTTAATCTTTTCAATTAATAAAGTAGATTTTATGCAGATCGCCTACTCTATTATAGGATTTTTAATTTTCAGTGTAATTTCCAGTACAGTGTATATCATTAATGATTTCGTAGATCGCAATGCCGATCGCGCTCATCCAGTCAAGCGACATCGTCCTATGGCTTCTGGCAGACTGAATCCGGTGGTCGCTTTGTCGGTAGGGACGGTCCTGTTTTTATTGTCCTTGCTCATTTCATTTCTGCTGAACCCCTTATTTATGGTCATTGCGATAACATACTTTGTTATTAATGTTTCGTACTCGCTCTATTTGAAGCATATTGTCATTTTAGATTTGATGCTTATCGCATCCGGATTTGTGCTGAGAGCCATAGCTGGAGGTGTCATTATCTCAGTATCGTTAACCCCTTGGTTTCTTCTCTGCACGCTCTTGCTATCTCTCTTTCTGGCTATTGGCAAAAGAAGACATGAGCTCGTTTTACTTCAAGAAGGGGTCGGTGCTCACCGAAAGGTACTAGAAAGCTATTCGGTATCCCTGCTGGATCAATTTTCTAACATTGTTACGGCTGCAACTGTCCTTAGTTACTCCTTATTTACGTTTACCTCTAGCCATACCGTTTACTTGATGCTAACGATTCCTTTTGTCATCTACGGCATGTTTCGATATTTGTATCTGATTCAAATAAGGAATCTGGGAGGATCTCCTGAGCACATCCTTTTAGAGGACAAGCCGATTTTAATTACCGTCGTTATGTATTCACTGTGTGTCGTCATCATTCTATTGCTGAAAGATTCAGGGTACATACAATGACTAAGACTAAGTTTGCCTTCTGGGATGTGGATCATACTTTTTTACGTGGTGACTCAATGCTGCTTTTTTTACAGTATGGACTCTGGAAGAGGCCTTGGACTTTTTATCGCATGTTGCCTATATTCTGGAAAGCCCTTCAGTTCAAATTAGGGTTTATTACCGCGGAGGAGGCCAAGCCGTCCTTTTTCTATGCCATGTCCGCGTTGTCTGAGGAAGACTTAGAGCACTTCTTTGACACAAAACTGTATCCGCGGATTTGTCAGGACGCCTATCAGGAAATTCGCCGTTTGAAATCAGAAGATTACATCGTTGTGCTTGTCTCTGCTTCACCGCATGTCTATCTGAAATACTTTAAGAAGCTCCCTGAAATTGATGAGGTCCTTGCTACAAAGCTAACGCTTACGGAGAACTCCTATATACCATGCATCGAAGGCAGAAACTGTTACGGTGAGGAGAAGGTCGCCCAGATTCATCGCTTTCTTGAACGCCGCGGACAAACCATTGATTATGAGCATTCATGCGCCTATTCCGATTCTATATCCGATATGCCTATGTTCACACTAGTGCATCACCGATATTTGGTGCGGGGACAGCACCCTGAATTGGAGCCTGTGAAGTGGAAGAAGGAAAGTCGATTACATCCTCATATAGGCAAAATATGGATGGTGATTTCAGCGTTAATGACAGCCACAGGCCAGTTATTCTGGACGTGGGGAGCAGAGAGTGTTTTTTACTTAGGATTAGGCTTCCTTTGTTATGGAGGGGGAGCGATTTTTATGATTCGAGGCCTATCGTTAGAAAAGCTTTCCGTAGCTTATCCAATGATGTGTCTTAGTTACGTATTTGCCATCGGCTACGGATACTGGATTTTACATGAACCTATAACGTTGAACAAGCTGATCGCGTTAATATTAATCGTTAGCGGGGTGTTTCTACTCTCACATGAGCGTTAATCTGAACATAACTATGCTCCTCATGCTATGTCTTATGACTTTGCTGGGTTCCTCTGGTGCGGCTTTGTTTAAGGTCTTCTCCATCCATAAAAAAAGTAGGTTTTTACTGTTCGGCATCCTGGTTTACGGATTTGGAGCATGGATCAATATTTATTTGCTGCAGATTTTACCTTATACGATTGTTGTGCCCGCCAACGCCCTGACTTTTTTATGGACACTGATTATTGCTAAATATGTGTTTGGAGAACGCATTGCAGTTGTGAACGTAGCAGGCGTTATCTGCATTGGTGCCGGGATCTGGTTCTTGGTACAGTGACACAAGATCTAACACTACCATTTTCTAAAGAATGAGGTTGATTTATAGCATGATGTCTTATTGGTTTCAGGACAAAACGGACAACAAAACGGCTTTTGCTCTTTTCCTTCTCTTTGCAGCTGCATACATCACCATAAATGTTCCTTACTTGCTGTTTATGGATCGTTATGCGGAGTTAGTATCTGCTTCCAATCCATTCTATGGTGCAAAATTCGGACTGAACCTGTTTAACTTTGATCCTGCCATGTATTACGGGTATGATAACATTTCTGTCATCCATCCTTACATCAATATCATTGCGGGTCCACTTAGTGAACTGGCAAACAGCGGCTTAGGAAATCGTTTTTTTCTGATCCTTCAATCTATATTAAATGCAGCAAGCACAGCTCTTTTATTCTACATCCTGCGTCGCAGTGGCGGCAGCCGGCGGATTTCATTTCTCATTGCATGTCTGTTCGGGATCAGCTCCTATTCCTTGTTTTCCTCATTCATTCCGGATTCGTATGCGTATGCTCAGTTTGGACTTCTAATTTCTGTATTTTTCCTGCAATACTACCAAGAACGCAAGCTTTATCCGATATGGCCATTAGCCGCACTGGGAGCTTTAAACTTCGGGATCACAGCTACTAATGTAATTCCTTATGCTGGCGCAGTCATCCTGGAGCAAATCGAACGCAAATCTCGAACCGTTATCAAAACTCTGTCTTTTATTCTTGGTGCTTTTATGATTATTTGCCTGGCTCTCGCACTGGTTCAGCTTCTGATGCCAAGAGGTGTTACGTGGGTCTCCTCGTTCTGGGGCGGCTTAGTCAACGGCGGATTCAATTATATTGCCTTTTTCTCTGTTACCGAACATTGGAAAGCAATCTATCTGCTAGGCGTGAACCCTCTCCTGACCCCGGAGATCGCATTAATTAATGCCAAATCTGCTGCGATTGCTACTGACTTATCACAGCCCTATCCAATATACGTATCTATCTTCGGATTCAGCTTTCTAATCTTGACTTTGTTCGGGTGGATTCGAGGCTTCCGAGAAAAGAGAGCCTGGGCCATCGTACCTGGTCTGTTTATAGGTTTTTCCATATTTCTTCATCTTGTTGTAGGATACGGATTAGCCAACTTTGAATATGACTTATACCTGTATGCAGGTCATTACTGGTTCGCATGTTTCCTGCTGCTGTCCATGGGCATTCAATCCGTCCGCCAGCCCTGGATTCGCAAGGGTATCGTAGGTTTCTTAGTGATCATGCTGCTGGTAAGCACTCTGCATAACCTCATCCATCACCGTGAAACTTTAAGAAATATTGAAGAAATTTATGTTCATGAAATGAAGTAGCACGAGAAGGGTAATAATCCTCAACCGCCAATGTCAGACTCTAACGGAAGGAGGATTCTATGTTTTTTAGCTCATGGAATGATCTGCTGCGAATTGTAATCATCGGGGTGCTGTCTTATCTCTCGCTGATCCTCATGGTTCGGATATCCGGCAAGCGTACGCTTTCCAAAATGAACGCCTTTGATTTTACTGTATCTGTCGCTGTCGGCTCCAGCTTCTCGACGGTCATCCTGAATAAGGACATTACGCTCGCAGAAGGGCTTACCGCTTTTCTCGTGTTGATCGGGATGCAGTATCTGCTCGCCTGGTGCGCTTCAAGAAGCCGCAGGTTTCGCAGGGTGCTGCAATCCTCCCCGGAGCTGGTGTATTACCAGGGACAGTATGTCAACCGAATCATGATAAAAAACCGTATCGACGAGCACGACATCTATCAGTCTGTACGCTCGGAGGGCGTAACCAACATGAATGAGGTGTATGCGGTCGTGCTGGAGCCGAACGGAAAGCTCTCGGTGCTCCAAAACGCCGAAGCCGAGGATAATTCTATCCTGGAGGAGGCCAAGCCGGGCCATTCCTTCTCTGAATAAAGTGCTTGATACAGCCATAAGCCCAGCTCCGGTGCAGTCATGCCGGAGCTGGGCGGGGCTGTGGATATATGGACTCAAAAAATTTTGCGCGTTGCCCGGTCCTCCTTGATGATCTCCACGGCTTCCCGAAAGCGGATGGCGTGAATTACCTCTCGTTCTCTCAAAAATTTCAGTCCATCCTGAAGATCCACATCGTCGGTCATGTCAATGAGCCATTGGTAAGTGGCGCGAGCCTTCTCCTCGGCTGCAATATCCTCATACAAATCCGCGATGGGATCTCCTTTTGCATTGATATAGCTTGCCGTCCAGGGTACACCTGCTGCATTTTCATAATAGAGCGCCTTGTCGTGGCCCGCATAATGTGCCCCGAGTCCGGCAGCCTTCATCTGCTCCACCGTGGCGTCCTTGGTCAGCTTATATACCATAGTGGCGATCATCTCAAGATGAGCAAACTCCTCCGTACCAATATCATTGAGCACACCTATGACGCGATCAGGAATCGTATACCGCTGATTCAAATAGCGCAGGGCTGCCGCCAGTTCCCCATCTGCCCCTCCATACTGTTCAATCAGAAATTTGGCCATCATGGGGTCACACTTGCTGACTCTGACCGGATACTGAAGCTTCTTCTCATAAATCCACATGGAATGAATACCTCCTTGTCATGAGGGAACTGGTTCACACACAGCGGTACCGCCTAAACCTGCCAGGGCCAGGGCGCTTGTGGCCATTGAAACGGATATCTGGAAAAAGAGTGCCCGTAATGGGTGAGCGGACCGTACAGCTCCTCAAACCTTCGAGCCAAAATCATGCGCTCCTGCGCCATTTTGTTGTACTGCTCAATGCTTTTTAAATCTCCAGGGTGGGTATCCAGATACAGATTGAGCTCCAGCAGCACGAAATCGACTGCCTGAAGCTGCTCCAGCATCTCGTAATAACAGGCGTCACCCGGCTGCGTCTGGGGCCCTGCTTGTGTCTGGGCTTGCTTTAGGGGAACATCCCCGCGCGAGCTTGCGTCCGTCATGACCTATTCTCCTTTCCGCTGGCGGGATTCGTAGGGACTGTATAACGCGGGCCATAGTGTGCCATGCTTCAGCGCTTCGGCCGGACTAAACTGAGGCAGATCTGCGGGCTGAAACACCACGTACTGATTAACCGGTACGACATAAGTGCGGCACGGCAGCGGAGGGCAAGGATCAAACGGGCTGCGGTAGGTGATATATTGCCGCTCTTCTCGATTCTTGTGCACGGCTCATTCCTCCTTGAGCTAATGTTAAGGGGAGTCATCATTGATACTTAACATATGAGGAAGGCCCGTAAACTAAAACTAAATAAAATAACCCCGCCGCAGCATGGCACATCCATGCAGCAGCGAGGCACTGGGTACAAATGATCGATGTATTGCCGGCTAAGCCAGACTAGAGCGTTACCGCTTTACGGGATTTAAAGTCTACACCCTTGTAATACATATCCGCCACCAGCAGGTTTGGACCGCAGCAGCTGACTGCATCACAATGGCAGTTAACACTCTGGTTCAGCGGATGCCCGGTGCTCCAGGCTATGAATATATCGTCCAGTCGATCCTGCTTCATATTTCCGAAGGCCGGGATGTCTGAAAAATCCGTCACATACACATCGCCGGTAAACAGGTTCACATTGACCCGGTTGCGCCCGTCAGGATCGTTACGCACCGTGACATTGTCCTCGGCCGCCAGGCGGCGGATCAGCTTCCAGTCACTCTCGTCCTGACTGCAAGAGAAGAACGGCAGCGTACCAAAGAGCATCCAGATGTTGTGATCTCTTGCATCCAGCAGCCGGTGAATGGCTGATTTCATATCGTCGAGCGACAATACGGGCAGTGAAGCTGCGAAATTGGAGGCGTACATCGGATGCACCTCATGGCGGACACATCCCATCTCCGCAATCTGACGGTGGATCTGATCCAGCTTCTGATGCGTCCGGTAATTGATCATGGACTCTGCCGAGATCATCATCCCGGCCTTACTAAGCTCCTGTGCATTGGAAATCATCGTTTCATACATCCGGTAGGCCGCTTCCCGCGGTACCGGACGGGCACTGTTCGCAAATCCCACCTCATAGAAATCATCACCATTCAAATAATTGAAGGAGATATGCATAACATCAAGGTATGGGAGCATTTTCTCATATCGGCTAATGTCGAGAGTCAGGTTCGAGTTGATCTGAGTACGAATGCCGCGCTCGTGCGCATAACGAAGCAAGGGGAGGAGAACATCATCCACCGTTTTTCCGGAAAAAGCAGGCTCACCGCCCGTCAGGCTGATCGTCTCCAAATGCTCCACCTCGTCCAGGCGCTTCAGCATTATATCCAAGGGAAGCATCGGGGCTTCCTTCATCACGAGCATATCACCTACCGCACAATGCTCGCAGCGCATATTACATAAATGGGTTACGGTCATCTCCACACTGGTGAGGACGTGCCGTCCGTGTTTCCGCAAAGAAACAATCGGGTCCCAGGGATCAAAATCCGGGGATAGCGGTGTCCGTACGGACGGCCCTTCTATCAAACGGTTATTCATGATTTTCCACCTTTATATCTTTTATTTCTAATCAGACGCTCCATTATAACACAAGCTTCCCTCAATCATAGGTTCTGGCGGGATTTCCGCGAAGCCTTGGGGAGCAGCCACCGGGGTGCCCACCAGTTCGCCCGGCCCATGAGCTTCATAAAAGCTGGGACGAGCAGCATCCGGATAATGCTTGCGTCTAGCAGAATGCACACGGTCAAGCCAAGACCGATCGCCTTCATCATCTCATTATCCGTAAACACAAAAGCACCTGCCACTGCTGCCAGAATGAGCGCCGCACTCGTAATCAGGCCTCCGGTTGAGGATAGTCCTTCCATCGTGCTCCTCTCATTGTCTCCTGTTGCCTCGTATCTTTCCTTGATTCTGGACAGCAGAATGACTTCGTAATCCATCGAAATGCCGAACACGACACAGAAAATGAGGATCGGCAGCAGGATAAACACCGAGCCCGTGGAGCTGATCCCGAGCAGGCTCGCCCCCGTGCCTTCCTGAACAACCTGGACCACGATGCCAAGACCGGCGCCCAGGCTGAGCACGTTCATCAGGACCGCCTTCAGCGGCAGCAGCAGGGATCGAAAGGCAATCATCAGCACGGCATACGTGGCAGCAAACACAAAGAGCAGGACATAGGGAATTCCATCTTGAATGGCCTGCATAATATCCAGCTTATACGGAGGAATCCCGGTAATATACACGGTTAATGCCTCCGGCGTCAAGCTCCGGAGCCTTTCGATCAGCTCCACCGTCTGCTCCTGTATATCTCCATACCGGGGCACGATCGCTACGGCAGCCCATTGCCCGGACGCTACCCGGTAGCCCTGAAGCTCTTGATTGAAGTCTTCACTCTGCAAAAAAACAGCAATCTCTTCCGCATCGCCCCGGGGTGCAAGGCTGAGATAGCTTTCCACCCGCTGCACATCAGGCAGGGCCCGAATTTCATCACTATAGGATTTCAAGGCTTCAATGCTCTCTATCTCCTGATACGATGCCGGAAGCTTCACGGCTGCAACGATCGGATACAGCTCCCGCTCATCATAAGCCTGCTTCAGCAGGTCATCGCCGGTCCTGGATTCGTAGCTGGGCGGCAGCACTTCAGCCGAAGGTATCCCTGCCTGCATGCGCGACAGCGGCAGCATGGCGAGCAGGAGCAGCAATGTCGCAAGGACGGCAACCGTACCGGGCCTGGACATGACAAAGTCAGACAGACGGTGCCATACCGTCTGCTGCGGAGCAGGCGAAATAGCCGGGCGACGGCGAAGCCGGGTGCCCGTCATGCCGAGCAGGGAAGGCAGCAGCGTATTGGCCGCCGCCACCGAGATGATGACGACTGCAATTCCGCCCAGGCTGAACGAAGTGAAGATTGGCAGGTCGATGAAGGCCATAGCCACAAAGCCGATGCACACCGCCGCCCCGGAATAGATCACCGCTCTCCCTGATGAATGGCAAGCCGCGGCTACGGCTGCTTCGGGATCACCCCGATCCAGCTCCTCCCGGAACCGGCTTACGAGAAACAGCGCGTAATCCATGCCAACCGCTAGGCCCAGCATCGTGACGGCATTGGGCAGGAAGTTGCTGAGGCTGTGATTCCATAATGCTGCACCGTACAACAGGCCCATCGTCACAGCGACACTACAGACTCCGACAATGACCGGAAGCGCCGCTGCAGCGAACGAGCCGAAAGCGAGCCTCAGAATAAGCAGCGCCAGCGGAATACCGATTAGCTCGGCTGTCACGATGTCCTTTTTGACAGCTTCATTCATATCAGCCAGCACAGCGGTATTGCCCGAAATATACAGCTCATATCCAGGTATCGCCGGCAGAGCCTCGCGGATTTCATCAAAGTACCGCAGCACATCCTCAGGCTTGTCCCTCAGCTGGACCGTGACAGACTGGATATGCTCCTGTCCCGGCTTGCGCGCAGCCAGCTGAAAAGAGGCAGCTTGTACATATGGCTTGGAGAGCATGGGGTCCAGCGCTGACATCATGGCGTTTTTTGCCGCAGCGGTCGTTAAATTATCTCCCGGTTTGCCGGCAATGACGATGTCTAAGGTGGTTGAAGAGATGCCCAGCTGTTTCTCCAGGATCTCCGCACTTTGCAGAGCCGGGCTGTTATGCGGGGTAAAGCCGTTCTGCTGCAGCAGGGAAGGCAGCCGAAACGCAAAGGGAAGCATCAAAAGAAACAATATGAACCAGGCAGCGGCAACGGCCCGGCGAAAGCGGTACATCCCCCGCCCCCACCTGTGCATTCGTGACTGCGGGCCATTCCGTTCCACTACAGTTCCTCCTCATCTTGTTGGAATATTAAGCGTACACTGCCTCTCCAATGCCGCAGATCATTACAGACAGACACTGTGACAGATCCATCTCATAGGGGGTGCGCAGCGGCTCTCCCTTGGGATTGTTCAGCACTCTCACGACCGGACGATGCGGAATCCGCGCATGAATCCTGGATACAACGCCGCTCTCTCCGGTAGACAGCATAACGCTGATGCCTGGCGGATAGATTGCGACCCGGTCGCGGAAAATCGCGAGAAAGCTCTGCTCATACAACGTCCCACTTCCGGTGTACATCAGCTCTACGGCCTCATGCGGGAGCTTGGCCGGCTGATACACCCGCTGGGTGGTCATGGCATCATAGGAATCGGTAATGGCAATCCATTTTGCAAATTCGTGAATATCCTGGCCCTGAATACCTCGCGGATATCCCGATCCATCCAGGCGTTCATGATGCTGAAAAGCGCAGTGTGCGGATAGCAGCGGAATGTTAGGCTCATTTTTCAAAATGTCGTAACCGATCTCGGTATGCTTTCGCATCTCGGCAAATTCAGCATCGGTCAGTCGGCCCGGCTTCTGGACTATGGATGCTGCCACTCTTGTTTTCCCGATATCATGGAGCAGCGCGCCCAGGCTCAGCATGTACAGCTGATTCCGGCTATATCCATAGGATAAGCCCAGCACCATCGTGTACAGACAGACGTTCAGGGAATGCTGGTACAGATTGTAATCCGATGCATTGATATCTGTCAGCAGCACCATGGACACCTCCATGGAGGACACCTCGTCCAGGACAGAATCAACGACACCTGAAAAGGTTTTCCCCAGATGCAGGAAGCTTCCTTTCAAAGAGCTTTGGTTCTCCAAATTCTTGAAGCTGGCCTGGATCGAGCGGACCGCCGAAAGGCGTGATTCCTCGCTAATCAGCTGGGGAATGACAATGTCCTCTGTTGCAGCGTCTTCAATATAGACATAGCTAAGCTTCAGATCCGTCAGCCGGTTAATCAGGCTGCTGGTCAGCTTCACGCCATCCGAGAGCAGAATCAAGCCGTCTGCGTTATATATTTTTTTGCCAAGCACCATGCCCGGCTGCAGCAAATGTACAGGTACCAGACGCAACAGGCCACTTCCTCTGCTATGTATGTTGAATGTCAATGTAATGCGGCCTCTCACTGCATGATAAACGTCCAGAACAGTGCGGCCAGAATGAACCGATAGATGGCGAAATGAGTAAGTCTGACTCGTTGAATATATTTCATAAATGCCAGGATGACCAAATAGGCCACGACAAAAGATACGATGAAGCCAGCCGCAAATACGCCCATCACATCTGCCGTAAAATAGCGGTAGGAATCCAGCAGCTCATAGCCGGCTGCCGCGCACATGATCGGGATGGCGATCAGAAAGGAGAAATCCGCTGACGCCTTGTAGCTGACTCCGCTAAGCATCCCTCCTGAAATGGTGGCTCCGGATCTTGAGAAGCCGGGCCACAGCACGGAAATCACCTGATACAGACCGATCAGAAAGGCCTGCTTCAGCGTAATTCCGTCCAGCTCCTGGGCCGTGATCACCGCCTTGCTGCGGTTAAACCGCTCCGCGAGGATCATGAATATGCCCCCGGCTACCAAGGAGAACAGTACAATATCTGCGCTGAACAGGCTCTTGATATGATCCTTGGCCACATAAGCGACCAGCAGTGCCGGGGCGATTCCGAGCAGCACATGCATAAGCGTCAGCCGTGAGGCCTTTGTATCCTGCTTGCCCAACGGCTTGCTGTCGATAAATCCGAGCAGGCTCAGTATTCGCTGCCAATATACGATTGCCATGGCCAGGATCGCTCCCAGCTGAATCACGACCTCGAACGTTTTCATGAGCGGGGTTTGGTCATCGTAGCCCATCATTTTCGCGGTTAAAATCATATGTCCTGTAGACGACACCGGGATGAACTCCGTGAGTCCTTCCACAATGCCCAGAATGATTGCTGCCAGTATATCCATGATTATCCCTCCTGCTTAGTGGCGTTGTCCATACATATGTATGCTTGGCCCAAGCAGGTTAGTCGAATGTCATGTGATCCAGCGGGAATAGAAGCTTTCTTCCAGGGCACCGGGACGGGATAGCTCCAGACGCAGCAGGTCTCTTAGAAATTCGGGCAACAGGTATTCAACCTGCTCACCGTGGGATAGCGATTCATAGCCCACCTTGAAGGTAAACATATCAAGCGTGCCTACCCGGTACTCCTTCTCCCGCTCCAGCGGCTCTCCTTGTACAGAAGCCTCCATAATACGCGATCCGGCCGGATGCCTCATATCACAGGTGACCACCATGCCTGACAGTGCAAGCACGCCGAGTACATTGCCTCGGAAGCCGTAGCCCTTAATTCCCCGCTCCTGAAACTCTGGCAGCAGACTCTGCTCCAGCGCCTCCAGAATATGCTGTCCCTTCAACGTGACCACGCATGGGTTGATCGGCGAAGGACAAAGGGCATGAAGCATCCCGGTCGTAATTTCTCCCTCTGGCAGAGGGCCCAGCAGCTGCCCGGCATTTACAATAGCCAGCTCCGTGTGGGTGTAATGAGCTACAGCCTGAGCCAGGAGATTGGCAAAGGGAGACTCCGCCCCATAATCCAATGGAAGAGCTTGATCGGTAACTGCCGCAGCCTCGCTCAATTTCACGGCGGCGGAGTCCCGATGCTGCAGGATGGCGCCCTCGACCTCCGCATGCAGCTCCCGGTCCGGAACGGCAATGACTTCTCCATGGTCAAATTGAAGGCAACTGTCCGGACCTCGGCTGAATACAACCTTGCCGACATAATCTCCGAACTTTCCTGCGCCGCAAACGACGGTATCCGCAATGACAAGCGGCTGCTCCAGCAAATGATGGGTATGTCCTCCCAGGATGAGATCAATGCCAGAAATCTTCTCGGCCAGCAAGGAATCGGCTGTAATGCCTAAATGCGACATGACGATCACCACATCCACCTGGCTGCGCAGCAGCTGTACCTGATGCTTCAACGCTTCCTCCGGATCCTCCGCAATCCAGCCCAGCAGCTTGTAGAAGCTGTCATAAGCCGCTGTTGCCGCTGTAATCCCGATGGAGATTCCGGCACGTTCCAATATAACCTGCTCCCTCATCCACGCTGGCGGCCGGCCGGTGACAGCCTCCTTAATGTTGCAGCATACGACCGGACAATGCAGTCCTGCATAGGCCGCCTCCAGCGCTTCGAGGGGGACCGTCAGGCCTTCGTTGTTCCCGATCGTAATGGCATCATAGCCGGTCAGATTCAGAACATCTACATTGGCCTGGCCCATCGTGCCTTCCGTCTCTATGGCAGCCCGGTCCATATGATCACCGATATCAAGCACCAGTACCGCTGACTGGGATCCGGCAGCTTTTCTTTCCCGGGAAATAACGGCCGCGTTCCCGCTCATTCTCTCAAAATGGCTGTGAATATCATTCGTATGCAATATGATCAATTTCTCAGCTGACATCTCACCCAATCCGCGGCCCTCCCTTGTCTGTTTCGTTACACTTTCCGGTCTTTTAAGCATAACATTTTAGGCGGGATTATGGTATATTGAAGCCCATAACAATTCGAGGTGAAATTCTATGGATACCATTCAAATATTGCTATTTGCCGGGCTGGCCGAATCCATTGGCCAATCCTCGGTCCACTTCCCGCAAGACCAGCTGCCTCTCGCCACCAAGGCACTGAAAGAACAGCTTATGAAAAGCTATCCGGAAGCGGCTTCCTTGATCTCCGTTTCGCTGGCCGCGGTAAACCAGGAGTATGCAGGCGATGAGCACCTGATTCTGCCGGGCGATGAGGTTGCACTTATTCCTCCGGTTTCCGGAGGTGACGGGCTGGGCGGCGATTCTGGGGCTCAAGCTACACAAGCAGTGTCTGCAGATGGACTTTGCATGATCAGCGGCCAGACTCTTCAGCCTGATGAGACCTTGGCTAAAGTACAGCACCGGAATCATGGTGCCTCCCTGTCTTTTGTCGGGACCACCCGCGAAATGACCGGAGAGATGAAGACCGTGACGCTGGAGTATGAAGCCTATGTGCCGATGGCACTTGCCGAAATGCAGAAGATTGTCCAACAGATTCAAGAACAGTGGCCGGGAGCCCGCTGCGCCATCTCCCACCGAATTGGCACGGTTGATATCGGGGAGATCAGTGTGGTCATCGCCGTTTCAGCCCCCCACCGGGATTCTTGCTATGATGCCAGCCGCTATGCCATTGAAGAGCTGAAACGGACCGTTCCCATCTGGAAAAAAGAGATCTGGGAAGACGGCTCGGAGTGGAAAGGCGTTCAAACCGGTCCATGGGCTCCAACATTCGACAAAAACTAGCGTTTCGGCATTGATAATCCAATATTTTCTTGCTAAGATATAACTTAGGTCTTACATATCCATATCTTAACAGTAAGAAGGTGCGGCGCTTTGAGAATACATGTTACCGACCTGCAGCCCGGTGATACAATAACAAAGGATGCGTTCAATCCACATGGCGTTCATGTTATGCAAAAGGGTACGGTCCTTCAGCTTGAGGAAATTTCCAAACTGCTGCAGCATAGTATTGATTACATTGAAATTCAAGCTCGGGAGCTTCATTTGCACGCCAGCACTCCGGAAGAGATGCCGGATAGCCTATACCGGATCAAGCCTCAATTCGATCAAGCAATCGAAGCCATTTCTTCTATTTTTATGAATGCCTTGAAGCACGGTAAATTCGATGAAGATGTCGTCGATGATGCATTTCAGCCGGTGGTTGATTCCTTGATGAAGCAGAAGGACGTGGTATCTCTGCTGCTGATGCTGAATCAAGAGGATGATTATACGACCCGGCATTCGATGCAGGTGGGCGTGCTCTCCTACTATTTATCAACCTGGATGGGCTATTCCAAAGATGAAGCGTACGAGATTGGCAAAGCCGGTTACCTGCACGATGTCGGGAAGTGCCGCATTCCTAAAGAGATTCTGAACAAGCCTGGAAAGCTCACTGCTGAGGAATTCGATGAGGTCAAACGTCATACTACATACGGCTACGAAATTATCCGTGAATCCATGGATGATGAGCTGACAGCCCTGGTTGCCCTGCAGCATCATGAACGAGATGATGGCCGGGGCTATCCGCAGGCGCTCCAGTCTCATCAAATCCATCCGTATTCTCACATTGCGGCTGTAGCTGACGTATACAGCGCCATGTCCAGTACCCGTGTGTATCAATCCAAGCGGCAGCTGCTGCACGTGCTGCAGGAGCTGTATCGGATGAGCTTTGGACAGCTGAACGGCAAGCCGGTTCACGCATTCATCAAGCATATGCTGCCGAATTTCATCGGCAAGAAGGTCACCTTGGCATCAGGCCAATCGGGCACGATTATCATGACCAATCCGTCTGATTATTTCCGACCACTGGTCCAAACCTCGGCTGGATTTATCGATCTGTCCAAAAGCTCCGAGGATGCCATTAAAGATATTAAACTATGACTCGTATAGGGGAGAAGCCTCCCCTATACGCACGAACCCCCTTTGATCCTGGATCAAAGGGGGTTCCTTATATGTTAGAGGTAGCTTTATTATAACGCCGAAATCTTAAAGAACCCTTAAAGACAGATTAGGAGAGGCTAAAATCAATGGGATGTATGAATATAGGGATGTCTGTGTGGTATGAGAAAAAAACGACTACCCACATAATTCCAAACGCTTGGGATTATCTAAATAACAACCCTACTAAAGTTAAAGTCAGTAGGGTTGTTATTAAATTGATATGTCCAGTAATGAGATTTTTGCTGTTTTGTACCGGCGGCTGAGGCTATTCGTCCTCTTCCTCACACAGTACAAATATTTTTGGCAGCATGATGAAGCGGTTTGGTTACATGTAATGTTCAAAGTGCGGACAGGTTAATCCGTATAAGATCAAAAAATGACCCTACCAGCACTTAGCTGGTAAGGTCATATTTTACAACTAGGATTGGATTATAATATCATCCAAGTACAATTCTGCTCCATCATTAGTTCCAAAATACCTAAGATAGTATCCATTTTTGTAACGATCACGAATATAGTCAATTATACTATCATTCTCAAATTGAATATGGCCGGTTAGGTACAGCATGATTAGGTATTCTTCAAATCGTTTATTTCCTAAAAACATCTCCTCTTCGTCCATCCCCCAGAAAATTTCCAACTCTAAAGCCAGTAAGTTTGATATTCCTTGAAGAGTGGATCCAGTTATATACGTTTTATCTGTTGAGTTAATGATTAGATTGATATCACCACCAGATAATTCCAAGTCTCTATTAAGTTGTATAAGTTCCTTGATAGCATTATCATCCCTGAATGTATACGCAGTAATAGCACTATCATAACAAGCATAAGGGTCCATTCGCAAGGCAGAAAAGTTACTAACATCAACTTGTGTTGCGTTGTATCTGGTCGTCAATCGTTTATGAATATTAGAGAGAGTGAATCGGTGTGGAATGTTGAGTGTCAAATATTCTTGATAGATTTTTTCAATGTCGAATAGCAAAAAAATACCTTCTTTCATTTCATTCGAATATAAGAGTTGGTTTCGATCCTATTACACATAATAATACAATATGACGGATTGTAATATGAAGTGAGACACCTAGAAAAACAAAAGGCCCATGTTGGTTTTCTGTAAAATGGAAGTCACCACAACACCATTTACAGGAGGACCCAACATGAGCTACTCCCATCTTAGCATAATTGAACGAGGGCAACTAGAGGCATTACAGCGGTTGGGGTGGTCAGCCCGAGCCATTGTCCGTCAACTCGGCCGACACCATTCAACCATCTCCCGAGAGATCAAGCGGAGTCCCCAGGAGCAGAAGTATACCTCCACAATATCGCACCAGGCTTCCGAACAACGAAGATTGGCAAGTAAGCCGCAAGGGAAATTCTCGACGTCATTAGCGGAAGAGCTTCAGGTAGATTTGAATCAAACCTGGTCACCTGAGCAGATTGCGGAGAAACGTCGAATCGATGGGAAGGCGTTTGTGTGCTTCAAAACGATCTATCGATGGATTTATGCGGGCAGGCTTGCAGCCGGGAACGTGCAGGTGCTCCGCCACAAAGGAAAGCGTCGTAAACCAGTAGAAACGCGCGGGCGCTTCATGGTTGGTACTCCGATCATCCAGCGACCTAAGGAGATACCTAAACGCAGCGGCTTTGGCCATTGGAGCTGGATACCGTCGTCTCCAGCCGAGGGGGAAGCAAAGCTTGTGTAGCAACATTCATTGAGCGTAAAACACGGCTGTACGTAGCTTTAAATATACCCTATCGGACAGCGCATTCCATGGAGGTGGCAATGTGGTGTCGTAGCCAGCCAATACCCGCAGGCCGATTTTAGAAGCGCTACAGTAGATCGCGGCAAGGAGTTTGCGTGCTACAGGGCTTTAGAGCAGCACATGCAGCTGAAGGTCTATTTCGCTGACCCCTATTCCTCTTGGCAACGAGGCTCCAACGAAAATGCTAACGGCCTTCTTCGTGAATTCTTTCCGAAAGGCTGCGACTTCGCTAAGGTGACAGACGAGGAACTGGCGCAGGCTGTCCACCTCATTAATCGCCGCCCTCGTAAATGCCTCGGCTGGAAGTCAGCTCACGAAGCTTTCATGGACGAGGTGTCGCACTTAGCTTGACAATCCGTCATCGGAGAAGCATTAGCACTTACTCGGGCTGATATTGATTTGGAGAAGAACCAGTTGTTTGTCGATAAGACGTTTGATGTGACAGCAAGGATTACTACTACTCCCAAAACAGCAGGAAATGTTGGTTTTGTGCCCTTCCCACCATTTCGAACTTGATTATTTTAGCGTCATGAAATTCACCTCTCATATGTAGGTGGCAGGTGTACGACAAAAAGTCTCCCATTTATTGGGCGACTATTGATGAATCATTTTTATTTTAATTTTCATTTCTAAAATTAATTTTGTCGTGGTATTCCCACAACCAAAACTCAGATCCCTGACATAGAATTAATCTTTCGAACCAAGTTTTAAAATCACAATGAATTGGAATAGCTTCGCTGATTTCTTTCATCGCATCAAGAAAAAAAATATAAGGGAAGATATTGTTTCTACACCTCTCAGAATCAATACATATCGCACCTGCTATATAATCAGTCCAAGCTATAGGGTACCAGTGAGAAGGGATTTGTTCCATTTCATCATGGATATTTATAATTCTCTGTAGATTAAGTAAATCAATCCCTCCGCCATAATGAGGATGTGTAAACATTAAACATCCATCTGATACGCGCAGAAAACTTTGATAGTCATCAGGAAAATACCAACCATGTTCTGCTTGAATGCCCAAAAGATAACTTTCGTTTGTACCCTGATTCCAAACACAAACAGCCCATGGTTCGTTATCACCTGGAATTAAAAGCTTTAGGGTACCCTTTTTAGAATTTGCTTGCTCTTTTTTTAATGATGCGATTAGTTTTTCAATGTTTGCATCCTCCAATCCCTTTACACCCCAATCAATAATTAATCCACCAAAAACACCGTTTGAATCAAAAAGAAGTAATTCTGCGTTATGCAAACTACAAGGCTGCCGAAAATAATATAGTGTTTCACCAGCATGACGGCAGATGACTCAGAACGAATGTGGTTCATTTGCTTAAAGATGGTGCAAATATAAAATACGTGTCCGAGCGACTTGGGCACGCAAGCGTGAAAGTCACGGCGGACACGTATTTACATGTTACAGATAAAATTGAAGATCATGAACCTACATTTAGGAGTATGGAACCCTTAGTGAATAAGGCTTAACCGATAGAACCTTCCATCTCGAACTTGATCAGTCGATTCATCTCCACCGCATACTCCATCGGCAGCTCTTTCGTGAACGGCTCGATGAAGCCCATAACGATCATCTGTGTCGCTTCCGCTTCACTCAAGCCGCGGCTCATCAGATAAAACAGCTGATCCTCAGATACCTTGGAAACGGTCGCTTCATGCTCCAGCGTCACGTTATCGTTCTTGATCTCATTATAAGGAATTGTATCCGATGTGGATTCGTTATCCAGAATCAGAGTATCGCATTTGATGTTCGCCTTAGCACCTTCAGCATTACGTCCGAAGGAAGCGAGACCGCGGTAGGTTACTTTACCGCCATGCTTACTGATGGACTTGGATACAATTGTGGACGTCGTATCCGGAGCCAGATGGATCATCTTCGCGCCGGCATCCTGGTGCTGGCCTTTACCCGCTACAGCGATGGACAGAACCATGCCTTTAGCGCCGCGGCCCTTCAGAACAACGGCAGGGTATTTCATCGTCAGCTTGGAGCCGATGTTGCCATCCACCCATTCCATCGTTGCATTTTCTTCTGCCACCGCGCGCTTGGTCACCAGATTATAAATGTTCGGTGCCCAATTCTGGATGGTAGTGTAGCGAACGCGAGCGTTCTTTTTGCAAATAATTTCAACGACTGCGCTGTGCAGGGAATTCGTGCTGTAGATCGGAGCCGTACAGCCCTCGACATAGTGCACAAAGCTGTCTTCGTCTGCAATGATGAGCGTCCGCTCGAACTGACCCATGTTCTCAGAGTTGATGCGGAAATATGCCTGCAGCGGAATTTCACACTTCACGCCTTTAGGAACGTAGATGAAGCTTCCGCCGGACCATACAGCACTGTTCAGTGCCGCAAATTTGTTGTCTGCAGGAGGAACCACTGTAGAGAAGTATTCCTTGAAAATTTCAGGATGCTCTCTCAGCGCCGTATCGGTATCTGTAAAGATAACGCCTTGGTCTTCCAGGTCCTTCTGCATGTTATGATACACAACCTCGGATTCATACTGTGCAGATACGCCCGCAAGGAACTTCTGCTCTGCTTCCGGAATTCCGAGCTTATCAAAGGTTTCCTTAATTTCAGCAGGAACCTCTTCCCAGGTCTTGCCCTGCTTCTCTGAAGGTCTTACATAGTACTGGATATCATTGAAATCCAGATCCTCCAGATCTCCGCCCCATTGTGGAGTGTCCATCTTCTCGAACTGCTCCAAAGATTTCAAGCGGAAATCCAGCATCCACTGAGGTTCATTCTTGATCTTGGAAATTTCAGTAACAATCTCACGCGTCAAGCCTTTACCGGTTTGAAAAATAGCCTTGTGCTCGTCGCGGAAACCATATTTATATTCTTCCATTTCAGGAGCTTTTTTTGCCATTTGTGTTACCTCCCTATCATGTTTAGGACTTTTCTTCCTTGCCTTCAATACCTTTACGAAGTGCGTTCCAGGCCAGGGTTGCACATTTGATGCGGGCAGGGAACTTATTGACACCGGATAGGGCCTCGATATCCTCGTACTCGTCGAATTCCACCGTTTCCCCCTTCATAAGGGACGAAAATCTGCCAGCCAGCTCCTCAGCCTCCTGTACACTCCTACCTTTGACAGCCTCAGTCATCATGGATGCCGAGGAGATGCTGATGGAGCAGCCCTCTCCAGAATGCTTCGCATCCTTGATTACGCCGTCCTCCACCTTCAGCTGAAGAGAGATTCGGTCGCCGCAGGTCGGATTGTTCAGATTAATCGTAACATGGCCGTCTTCAAACATTCCTTGGTTACGGGGATTCTTATAGTGGTCCATTATGACACGTCTATACAAATCATCAAGTTGCATCGCCAAAATACTCCTTTGTCTGGATTAAGGCGCTGATCAACCGGTCGACGTCCTCTTCTGTATTATACAGATAAAAGCTCGCTCGTGCAGTAGAAGATACCTTAAGCCAGCGCATCAGCGGCTGACAGCAATGATGGCCTGCGCGGATTGCAACGCCCTGAGCGTCCAGCACCGTAGCCACATCATGCGGATGAACATCCCCCAGATTGAAGGTGATGAGTCCCACCTCGCGGACGGCAGGGCCGTACAGCTTAAAGCCGTCAAGCTCTGCCAGCCGGTTCATCGCATAAGCCGCAAGCCTGCTCTCATGGCGTTCAATCTCATCCATGCCAACGTCCTGCAGAAAATCAATGGCGGCCCCTAGACCGACAGCGCCGGCAATGATCGGGGTTCCCCCTTCAAATTTCCAAGGGAGGTCCTTCCAGTTAGACTCATACAGACCGACATCGTTGATCATTTCCCCGCCGAACTCAATCGGCTCCATTTGCTCCAGCAGCGCCTTCTTGCCATACAGGGCACCAATGCCCGTAGGCGCACACATCTTGTGGCCTGACAACGCATAGAAGTCACAGTCCAGATCCTGAACGTCAATCTTCATATGCGGGGTGCTCTGCGCTCCGTCAACCGAGATCACAGCTCCGTTGCGGTGAGCAATTTCTGCAATTTCCTTTACCGGATGCACCACACCCATCACATTGGAGACGTAGCCGATAGCGACTACCTTCGTGTTAGGGGTCACCGTCTTCTCCACATCTTCCAGTGTAATGGTGCCATCCGGCTGCAGCGGGATATATTTCAGCGTGGCACCCACAGCAATCGCTGCCTGCTGCCACGGAATCAGATTACTGTGATGTTCCATTTCCGTCAGAACAATTTCGTCCCCCGGACCGCACACCGATCGGGCATATGATGAAGCGACCAGATTGAGCGCTGTCGTCGTCCCTCTTGTAAAAATAATTTCCTCGGTGCTCTTCGCATTAATGAAACGGGCGAGCTTCTCCCGGGCGCCTTCATAGGCGTCCGTAGCCCGGCTTCCTAGCGTGTGTACGCCGCGGTGCACGTTGGCGTTTTCCCATTCATAGTAATGCTTGACCGCATCAATCACAGCGCGGGGCTTCTGCGAAGTCGCCGCACTGTCCAGATAAACCAGCGGATGTCCGTTGATCTCCTGATTCAAAATGGGGAACTGCTCGCGGATGGACGCGTTCATTGTCCCAGCTTCCTTTCAACGAGACTCTGAAGCTGATCACGCAGACCTTCCAGAGGAATCTCGCTGACTACCGGTGCCAGGAACCCGTAGATGATAAGGGACTCCGCCATGGTTCTGGAAATACCGCGGGACATCAGGTAGTAAATCTGCTCTGCATTCACCTGTCCTACGGAAGCTGCATGGCCTGCAGTTACGTCGTCCTCATCGATCAACAGAATCGGGTTCGCATCCCCGCGGGATTTCGGACTCAGCATCAGCACGCGCTCTGTCTGCTGGCCGTCCGCCTTCGTCGCACCCTTCTCGATCTTGGTAATGCCGTTGATAATAGCCTGTGCTTCTTCACGCATCACAGCACGGGTAATCATCTGGCTCGCGGAGCTTTTGCCAAAGTGACGGGCCTGTGTGGTGTAGTTGATCTTCTGGGAGCCGGAGCCCACCGCGATGACCTTCGCATCAGACAGTGATCCCGAGCCCTTCAGAATGCTCATCGTGTCGCTGGCGGTATCGCCGTCATTCATCTCACCGACAATCCACTCCATAGATGCGTCATTATCTACCACTGCGCGGCGATAAGTAACGTCTGTGATGTCTGTCGACAGCTGATGCACAGATGCAAAACGAACCTTAGCGCCGTTCTTCACGAAGATTTCTACAGCGCCATTGTGCGTCACATGGCCTTCAAGTCCGCTGTCTACATAGTTATCGACGTAAGTCACCCGGCTGTTGGCTTCAGCAACAATCAGAATGTGAGGAGCAAACAGGGCACCCGCGTCATCGGTTAGCAGTACGGCCTGCAATGGAAGCTCAACCTCTACATTCTTAGGAACGTAAAGGAACACTCCGCCGTTCCAAGTCGCCGCATGAAGTGCAGCCATCGCATGCTCATCCGCTTTGATGGCCTGGTGCAGGTAAGGCTTCACCAATTCCTCATGCTCGGAGCACGCGGTTTCCAAATCCGTAAAAATTACGCCTTGCGACCTCAGCTCATCCGACAGCTTGGCGTACACGGTGCCGCTGTTGCGCTGGATAATAAGTCCTCCCTCCCGGGAGCCCTCCACCAGCTTGGCAGCATGCTCCGGAAGCTCATCCAAGGATGTCAGCTCCTGAGCAGCTTTATACTCTCCATACGCTTGAATATTCCAACGGTCAATGCGCTGCTTCTCCAGCTTTGGCAGCGGCAGACTGCTTGCCAGCTCCAGCGCGGACAGGCGGCCTTCTGTTACCCACGCCGGCTCCTGCTTGCTTTGAGACACAGCCTTTAAGGCCTCAGCGTTGACCGGAAGAGTTGTTTGTGTAGTCATATGATCTTCTCTCCTCTCGTCAATTACGCTTCTTGACCTACAGTTTCATCGGTAATACCCAGCTCTTCCTTGATCCAGTCATAGCCTTCTGCTTCCAGACGCTGTGCAAGCTCAGGTCCGCCGGACTTCACAATACGGCCCTGCATCATCACGTGTACATAATCCGGAGTGATGTAATTCAACAGGCGCTGATAGTGGGTAATAATAAGGAAGCCGCGCTCTTCCGATTTCATCGCGTTCACACCGTTCGCTACGATCCGCAGAGCGTCAATGTCAAGACCGGAGTCAATTTCGTCCAGAACAACAATTTTCGGATCCAGCAGCATCATTTGCAAAATTTCGTTCCGCTTCTTCTCACCGCCGGAGAAGCCTTCGTTCAGGTAACGGTGGGCGAATTCAGGATTCATTTCAAGCTCCTTCATCTTGCCTTCCATTTGACGAATGAACTTGATCAATGAAATCTCGTTGCCTTCACCGCGGCGTGCATTAATGGCACTGCGCAGAAAGTCCGAATTCGTAACGCCCGCAATCTCACTCGGGTACTGCATAGCCAGGAACAAGCCTGCCAAAGCGCGCTCATCCACTTCCATATCCAATAGATCCTCACCATTGAGAGTTACGCTTCCGTCGGTTACTTCATATTTCGGGTGACCCATCAATGCGGATGCCAGTGTACTTTTACCTGTTCCGTTCGGACCCATAATGGCGTGTACCTCGCCGCCGTTCATTTCGAGATTAATTCCTTTCAGAATTTCCTTACCTTCAATTGTAGCCTTCAAGCCTTCGATGACGAACTTCGTGGACATAAGATATTCCCTCCGACTATATGTTATAGTGAAACCTATGATCACAGGAGCATTCTCCTGATACCATCGGAAAACTAAGAATCATTACTTGTTTATAATCATTCTAAACTGATTCTCACTGATTCTCAAGACATTTTATAATAAATCGTCACTCTTTTCAACCAAGCCTCCCGGGAAAGAAGCTCATTCCCGCCCTCTCAGGCTTTATCAAAACAGGCTTGGCCGTTGATTTCCGGCCAAGCCTGTTGATCATAAATTTGCATTTATTGGCTGTTGGTTCTGCTGCAGCATCCTGCATCGTCGGCTTCACCGAAAGCGGTACAGAACGGCGTTTCCTATCAGATCCTTTCAGCCTGAGTGGACTTAGCCCAAGAAAGAGCGGAGCATCCACATATGCTTCTCGAAGTCTGCCTTGAATCCGGTCAGCATGTCTGCGGTCGGCGCATCCTCTGCCTCTTCGGCCATTTCAATTCCTTCCTGGAATTCTTCACACAGCGTAGCCATATCTTCAACCAGCTGCTGTACCATACCGCGTGTATCCTCATTGCCGGATGCTTCCTGCACGGTGGCGGCATCCAGATACTCTCTCATGGTCGCCAGCGGACGGCCCTTGATCGCGAGCAGGCGCTCTGCAATCTCGTCCATTTTCAAGGTTACTTCATTATATAGCTCCTCAAATTTTACGTGGAGAGAGAAGAATTGCTCCCCTGTCACATACCAGTGATAGTTGTGGATCTTCACATACAGAACATTCAGGTTTGCTACCTGCTGGTTGAGCATTTGCTCTACGCCTTTATTTTGTGTTTTCGGAGTTGATTTACTGGATTGTGCTTTACCCATGGTTAATCCCTTCCTTTACAAAAATATAGTATCTCGCATGATTGCATACCTTAATGCAGCAGTTATGGCTTAAGCCTGGCTGCATCCGGGCCTGACAAAGCTTTACCTTACGGCTCCCCTGCTTCCGGGGTCTAGTCCTAGTTTACCCTACGTGCCGCTGTGCGAATCACGACTGCAGACCTTTTTGCCCGGCGACAAAAAAGGGTACAAAAAGTGATCATTTAAAGGTATACTTGCTTTACCTACTAAGATGGTTGGTTTAATCCTTTCAATATATATGGAGGTGGCATCATGTCCACATATCATCCGCTTTCTGTCGAAGAGGCCATCGAGCTGGCCCGAACCATCCCGGGGCATTTCTCAGAAGGTGCCGACCTGTCCTGCCGTGAAATCGGAGACGGAAATTTAAATCTTGTGTTCCACGTTACAGATACTTCATCTGACAAAAGTATCATTATCAAACAAGCGGTTCCTTATGCAAAGGTGGTCGGGGAATCATGGCCGCTGTCTCTCGACCGTGCCCGCATTGAGCGTCAGGCGCTGCAGATTCAGCATCAATATTGCCCAAGTCTCGTTCCGGAGGTGTATGCTTACTGTGACGAAATGGCCTATACCGTCATGGAGGATCTAAGCAGCTACACGATTATGAGAAAAGGCCTGATTGAAGGCGGGGTCTATCCTAACTTTCCGGAACACATCGGAGAGTTTATTGCGAACACACTGTTCTATACCTCCGATCTTGGAATGAACCAGCAGGAGAAGAAGGTGCTTGCCGGCCAATTTGTGAACCCTGATCTGTGCAAAATTACCGAGGACCTGATCTTTGAGGACCCGTACCGGGATTCTCCAAATAACAATTATGCTGAGGCTATCGCTGATGAAGCGGCTGCGCTTCGCAGCGACCTTCCGCTTCATTTTGAGGTTGCGCTGCTGCGGGACAAGTTCCTGACCCGTTCACAAGCGCTGCTGCATGGCGATTTGCATACGGGAAGTATTTTCGTAACCCCTGAATCTACAATGGTCATTGATCCGGAATTCGCTTACTACGGACCTATGGGGTTTGATATCGGTGCCGTGCTGGCCAATCTGCTGCTCAATTATGCTGCCCAGCCGGGCTGGAGCAAGACGGAGGAGCTAGCCCAGCGTGAGCAGCGTCTCTTGGACATGGTGCCTGCCGTCTGGAACCAGTTCGAATCCCGATTCCGCGCATTGTGGAACAGAGACCTGCAGGATGAGATGGCACGTACGCCGGGCTATCAGGATCATTATATTTCACAAATTCTAAAAGACACGGCCGGCTTTGCGGGCTGCAAGATGATTCGCCGCATCGTAGGCTTGTCTCATGTTGCCGACATTGACGGTATCCCGGATGATGCATTGCGCGAAGCTGCACAGCGTAAGGCCCTGGCTATAGGCAAGGCTCTGGTCCGCCACAACCGCAGCGTATCAAGCATAGAGCATGTTATGGAAGTCATTACCCAAGCCATTAACGAGATTGAGGTGTCCATATGAGTACAGGCACAGATCAAGACTTCAATGCATCATCACCGCTAAGCTCCCTGTCATGGGGCAGCGATCACCTGCTGATGCTGGACCAGCGCCTTTTGCCTGAGGAAATTGTATTTCTGAAATTATATACAGCGGAGGAGGTCTGGGAAGGCATTCACTCCATGAAGGTACGCGGCGCTCCGGCGATTGGCATCGCTGCCGCGTATGGTGTTGTGCTTGCCGCCCGTGCCTATTCAGGGGCATTGCCGGTAGAGTGGCTGGAGGTCACCCGCAAGGCATGTGCTTACCTTGCAACCTCCCGCCCTACCGCCGTCAATTTATTCTGGGCTTTGGACCGGATGAAGGAGAAGGCCGGGCAGCTGGCCAACACCGCCTCCTCCATTGCAGCGCTGAACGAGCAGCTGCTGGCAGAGGCCGATGCCATTCGTGCGGAGGATGAAGAGGTATGCCGCCGGATCGGGGAACATGCATTGCCGCTCATTCAGGACGGTATGGGAATTCTGACTCACTGTAATGCCGGCGGACTTGCAACCGCCAAATACGGCACGGCTCTCGCGCCGATGTACCTGGCTCATGAGAACGGGATTTCTTTCAAGGTATTTGCCGATGAAACCCGTCCTGTGCTGCAGGGAGCACGCCTGACCGCATTCGAGCTGCAGCAAGCCGGGATCGATGTAACCCTTCTTGCGGACAACATGGCGGCCATGGTCATGTCCAAGGGATGGGTTCAGGCGGTCATCGTGGGTACAGACCGCATTGCGGCCAACGGAGACGTTGCGAACAAGATTGGAACCTATGGTGTGGCTGTGCTGGCCAAAGCTCACGGCATTCCATTTTACGTAGCCTCACCGTTGTCCACGATTGACCTCAGCACGCCAACAGGCCAGGATATTCCGATTGAGGAACGTGCAGCCGAAGAAATTACGGAAGGCTTCGGCAAGCGTACCGCACCTCAGGGTGTAAAGGTATTCAACCCGGCCTTTGATGTAACGCCGAATGAATATGTAACGGCAATCATTACCGAGAAGGGAATCGTTCAGGCTCCTTACGACGAGAGCCTCAAGGATTTGTTTGCCGATAACGATTAGGCTACTTATACAGACAGGTGCTCCTGGAAGCTTGGTTCTTCTAAGAGAGCACCTGTTTTTGTTTGACCAAATGTCTCTGCAGCTTCCTTAAATCATACGCAGGAGCGCATCTCTGCCCTTCATTCCGGCGTGAATGCCTTGCTTCTCCGCTTCGATCGTCACGGACTCCAGCGGCGCTTCCAGCAGGTCACTGACAGATCTTACCCCTACAGCTCTGCCTGCCAGAATGCCACGCTCGGCAAGCTTCTCGTTCAGCAGGCCGACATCGAGAGCACCACACATAATGTAGCCCCGGTCCGTGTATAAGGCGACCAGATTCGTCTTCGGCAGCTTCACCTCTACCGCCATTACAGTATGACCTTCGATCTGTACAGGAAGTAACGTCACCATCCTTCTCACCTCCCAAAAATGTCTATCACATGTGTATTCAGACTCATATTAAGTGGTGCAAACGTCATTGTTTGGGATAAAGCGTTTATGTATTTTTACCTGACGATTTATGACAATAAGACTATGAAATTAAGTCAGTTATGATATAGTATTCTATAGAAACGAAATGTTAGATTTGCCTCAGCACGGCTTTTGAATGCAGTTTGTATCTTGCAGCCAGCGGGTATATATCTTTTCGTAAAGTACATGTTATGCAGGATCATCTTGAAAGCTGGTGAATGATAAACTTATGAAGAAGCCTCCCCCACACGATGACACAGGGTTCTTATTCAATGTCGATATTCTGGTCAAAAGCCCCTCCAACGCTTTTGCTCTGCAGCAGCTGCTGCAGACCCTGAACCAGGATGAGCAAATTATCGATTTCCGTATCAAATCAGGCATCGAGCTCGGTGAAATTATTGACCAGCTCCTCCAGAGCAAGAAGAAGGCCTTCATCTCTAAAGCCCATGGCAAGGCTGCTGAAGCCGCTGTATCCGGCTCGGAGCCTAAGGCAGCGGCGAGCCCAAAGTCTTCAGAGGCTGCACAGCGCCTAGCACCGCCCGCCCCTTCTGCCGTTACATTGGATGCCGCGGCGGGGTCCAAGCCCGTTCAGCCTCCTAAAGGGGATCCCAAGGGAGCATCAGCCGCTGTGGATTCCAATCCCTATAAGTGGATTACCGATTATGCAAAGGACAACCGCCTGGTCAGAATGACAACGAACCGCCAGGGGAAGCAATTCAGCCTGCCCTGCCGTATCTTGAACTTTGATGAGAGCAAGCAGCTGGTCACGGTTTATCATGTAGATGAGAAGCAGGTGTACACATTCAACGTCAATGAAATTGATGAATTTCGGGCTGGGTAATCCGGGCCAGGGTATAATAAAGCGGCTGTCCCTCTAAGAGGACAGCCGCTTTATGGTGTCACTAACGCGAGCCTTTTCTAGCTCCTTCCAGCGCTCCTGCGGCAAGCAAGAGCCAGCCAGCGATAAAGGACACTCCACCGATCGGGGTAATGGCGCCGAGCCATTTCTCGCCGCTTAACGCCAGTACATACAAGCTTCCGGAGAAAATAATAACCCCCGCTATAAACAACAAGCCAGCTAAACGTAATTTCTTGGATTCCCCAAGCCAGCCTCCGCAAATGCCGGCGAGAATGACAGCCAGCCCATGAATCATATGATATTGCACTCCGGTCTCATACACCGTCAGCGCATCGCTGCTGATCACGTCCTCCAGCATATGCGCTCCGAATGCTCCAATTCCAACGGAAAGCGCCATGATTACCGCGCCCCAGGCAACCCATTTTCCAGCCCACTGCAAGCCGATCCACTCCTCTATTCATCGTAATCCTTCTAAATTCTTAGTTTAACGGATCACGAACATGTTTTCAAAGCCAAGGAGCCATGATTTCATGTATCTAGATAAGCCAGCACTTGATTTCGACGACAAAATATGAAATCTTAGATAGAGAATGGTCCATAAAGGAGAGAAGCGAGTATCATGTCCAACCCGTCCCCCCCATCCAAGCCGAAGCAGCTCTTTATCCCGCCTGAGGATCGTAAAACCTCGAAATCAGGGATATTCTCATTATCAATTGCTGTGATAACCATGCTGGGCTATATCATTCTTGCCTCGCTGGGCACATCCATGATTGAGCCTTATATAACGCCGGATGGCACGATTATCCCTCCGCAGGAAGCCTTGGAGAACTTGTCTGTCCTCGCCGCCGTATTTATTGTTATTGTGGTGCTAAATCTTGCTGGCTTGATTCTTGGCATCATCGGCAGCATGAACAAGAACAGCAAACGAGCTATTGCCGTAGTCGGCTCCATTATTAATGGCGTTGTATTGTTCACCATTCTCAGTATGTTTGTTTTCGTACTGAATGGATAAATGGTTTATCTTACGCTTTTAAATCCGAAGAACTTGTGCCGCCAAGCGGGGGGTGCGGGTTCTTTTTTTGAGTTATGGACATGGAAATTGTGTAGTCCCAGGCAGGAAGCAGGATATGGTAAATCGAATAGTATAAAGCGGCTATCACATATATAACTACTAGGCTGGTGCAATGATATGAAACAACAAACCCTCGGGGTATTGACCCCCCTGCTCGACGGCTTTTACTTCAATGGAATTATACAGGGGATTCATCATGCTGCTGAAGCGCACGGAGCGCACCTGGTTCTCTTTCAAACCATGGATGCTCAAATGTCGAGAGTCACCTATCAGCGGTTTCTAGGCATGGACGAGATTGACGGCTGGCTTGTGCTGTTAAATGCCGTAAGTGATCCGCAGTATATCCAGCGGCTTGAGGATTCCGACAAGCCTATTCTGTGCAGCCCTTATCAAGGCGGCTTTCGTCAAGCCGGCATTTTCTCCGTTGATAATGAACAAGGGGGCTATGATGCCACGCTTCATCTTCTGCAGCATGGACATCGCCGGATTGCCTGTGTGTACACGAGCCGTAACCCGGAATGCCTGCTGCGATATGAGGGATATTTGAAAGCGCTGCACGACCATCACATCCCTATAGACAGAGACCTTGTTTTTGATATGAATGACGTATGGGAAGCGGACGGGGCAGCGGCCGCACAGCGTATGAAGGAGCTTGGCTTTCCCTTCACTGCTGTGGCAGCTTTTACAGATACACTCGCTATCGGTCTGCTGGATTCTTTTGAAGAATGGGGCCTGTCTGTCCCGGAACAAATTGCCGTCATCGGCTTCGATAATATGGATATTGCACGGCAGCATGCACTAACGACCGTAGAGCAGCCGCTCTTTGGGCGGGGATTGCATATGGCCGAGCTGCTGCTTCGCAAAATCCAGGAAGGGAAACCGCAGGTAAAGCAGCTCTACCGCGAGGCCACAACGCTCGTCATTCGGCAATCCTGCGGCTGCACTCCTGTCCAGGCTGATGTGCCAAGTGTAGAAAGCCCTCCTAAGAACGCTCAGGTGACCATTGATTATTTATCCAAGGTTATTCAGCGCAACCACCACATTGCCCATGAAATGGTCAAAACGGACGGCAGTAAAATCCGGGACTTGTCCTGGCTCACATTTACCGACTACACCTGGGCCTGTCTCGCTTTGTGGAATGGCACCCGCACGCTCATGATTGACAGTATCTACTCCAAGAAAAAGACCGGCTGTACCTTGAAGACCGGAGATGTGTTTGATGAAGGCCTCTTCCCTCCTGCCGAAATTCATGCATTCATTGAAAAAGGGGAAGCGCTGTCGGTCCATACGATCCGCACCGAGGGCCGGGAGTGGGGATATATGCTGCTGATCGGCCGTATTGATGACAAGAACCGGACGAGCAATTACAAGGCAGATACAATGACTCACAGCCTGGATCTGGTCGCTTACACACTGGAGCGCGAGGCGATGTATGAGGAAGCGAAGGAGCGGGAGAAGCGCATCGAGATCGTAACCTCGATCACGAATGATGGCATTTTTGAGTGGGACCTGAAGAGTAATATGTTAAGCTGGAACAAGAAAATCCTTAGGATTTTGGGGGATACCGGTATTCATATGCATCGCCGGGAGTTTTTCGAGCGTGTTCATCAGGATGATCAGCAGGCACTGTTCAAAGCGGTACGGCTGCATCTGCGGCAGCATGTGCCTTTTCAGATTGACCTGCGGCTTCGTAAAGCAGATGGCAAATATGCCTGGGTCTCAGCAGCCGGAGAAGCCGTACGTGATCCGTTCGGCTCCGCCGTAAGAATGATTGGCTCCATTGTAGATATTACGGAGCGCAAACGCTCCGAGGAGCGAATCCGCTACCTTGCCTATCATGATGCGCTTACAGATCTACCCAATCGCAGGCATATCTCGGAGCAGATTACAGAGCATGCTCTGGCCGGGGGACGCTTTGCTGTTATGCTGCTGGACCTCGACCGCTTCAAGAATATTAATGACAGCCTGGGCCACTCCGTCGGAGATAAGCTATTGCAGCAGGTAGCCAAGCAGCTGCAGGACAATATTCATCCCGGCGATGTGGTGGCCCGGCTTGGCGGGGATGAGTTTATTATTCTGACCGGACAGCTGGAGCATGGGGATCAGGCCGCGGAGCTGGCGGACGGAATTGTCCGCTCTATGAATGCCCAATACCAGATTGACGGCCATTTCGTATTTGTTACGCCCTCCATCGGTATCAGCCTCTACCCGGAGCACGGCCGAGATCAGGAAACGCTGATCAAGAATGCGGATCTCGCGATGTATCACGCCAAGGAGAACGGCAAAAACCAGCTGCAAACCTACCATCCCCGGATGAGCACCGTCTCGCTGGAGCGGCTGACCTTGGAGAACCATCTGCGGAGTGCGCTGGACAATGGCGAATTCCAGCTTTATTATCAGCCCCAATACGATACGGAAAGTGACAAAATCGTCGGCATGGAGGCGCTGATCCGCTGGTTCTCTCCGCAGCTCGGCATGATTTCTCCGATGAAATTCATTCCGCTCGCTGAGGAAACAGGACTCATTCTGCCGATCAGCGAGTGGGTGCTTACAAAGGCTTGTCTAGATAACAAGCTGCTCCTGGATGAAGGCTACGAGCCGATGATTGTCTCGGTCAATATTAGCGCTGACCAGTTTACGAACATGCATTTTGTGAGCCAGGTGGAACGCATTCTGAACGAGACAGGGCTTCCGCCGCAGCTCCTCTGCTTGGAAATTACAGAGAGTGTAGCGATCCGCAATCTGGAGCTGAGCATCCGCCAGCTTAACGCACTGATCCGGCTTGGCGTGCAGATTGCCCTGGACGATTTCGGGACGGGAAATTCTTCTCTGTCTCTGGTCAAGTCCCTGCCGCTGCACATGATCAAGATTGACCGGGCGTTTGTGCAGGATATGACGTTAAGCCCGGCGAACCTGGCTATTTTTGAAACTATACTCAGTCTCGCCCGGGGTCTCAAGCTGGAATGCTGCGCGGAAGGTGTAGAAACCGCAGAGCAGTTCCAAATCGTACGGGAGAAGACATGCGTGCTTGTGCAGGGATATTTCTTCAGCAAGCCGGTGCCTCTGATCGATCTGGCTGCATTCCTGACAGAGATGGGCTCCTCGCCCTTGAAGCATGAAGAATAAGCATCTGCAAAAGGATGGTGATCTCCATTGATCCTGCTCCTGAGGCGGCTTTCGCACCAGCTGTTTCGGCTGCCGACCTCTTTTATTATGATTTTTGCCAGCTTCTTTATCGGAATCTGCTCCTGGATTATGCTGCTGCTGGAGCCGACAACATTTGAACATTATTTCAATGCCCTCTGGTATGTTATGACGACGCTGACCACGGTCGGCTACGGCGATTATTACCCTACCACCGTGCCGGGCAAAATATTTGCCATGTTTCTGTACTTATTCGGCATTGGCTTGATCACGCTTGTCATCGGCAAAATTATTGATTTGTTTATCGTCGCCAAGGAAAGGAGAATGACCGGTAAAGTGGACTACCCTGGACAGAAGCACATCATTATTATTCATTGGAACAAAAAAGCGCAGGCCGCCGTTGACGAGCTGCTTAGCTACCCGGACGGAAGCGATATTGTTCTCATTGATGACATTGCTAGAACGCCGCTGGAGCATCCCCGGATCCATTTTGTGAGTGGAGATCCTTCGTCGGAGCAAACGCTCAACCAGGCAGGCATTACCTCGGCCCGCTCGGCCATTGTGTTCGGCGATGTCCGAATTGATGATGCGGCCCTGACGGACGGCAAATCCCTGCTCATTGCGGCAAGCATTGAACGGCTCGCTCCTGCAGTGCATACCACGGTGGAGATTATGCTGGAAAAGCATATCCATAGCTTCAGGCATGCCAACGTGAACGATTTCGTCCTTTCGCATGATGCGGTATCCCGCCTTGCCGTGCGCTCCGCACTACATGAAGGCAGCACCGAAATCTATACACAGCTGCTCAGCCGCAGCTTCGGAGATGACCTGTTCCCGGTAGCGTGCCGACCGGAATGGACCACGTACAGAGATGCGTTTAACGCGCTGCTTGCTCAGGGTGCGACGCTAGTTGCAGACGGCGGGGATTTAAGCATTAACCGCAAGCTAGATGAACCTATCGGTCCCGATCCGAAGCTCTTTGTCATCTGTGATCCCCCTACTTATGAGCTTCTCAGTCCGCCGAAGAAAGGAAGGTAGCTGTTATTTATTATGTAATCAAGTATATACATTGGAATGAGGAGAAGTCGGCAGAGGCACGGGAAGCACTTCATACAGGCTCTATATCACAGGATGAGCTGTTTATTCGGAAGCTGGTGGACAGCACCATGCTGGAGGACAAGCTCTTCGTGCATTTATCCCATGAACAGGACGACCGGGAGGGTGAGCTTATCTATGTAGTGCCATACAGCGAAGCCGCACCGGAAGAGTACGGCTCTTCCATTGAAGACAGCCTGACCCTCTTTCTTCATCGGGGGACCCACTTCTCTTCAGGGCGCCTATTCTACTTCATCTGGGACAAAGAGGCCTTTCAGGAACCCCAGGCTCGATTTCCCACGCCGACATTTCATAAGGATGCCGCCGCAAGTCTGTTAAATCATGATCTGGTATTCGGCGGCTTGACGTATGAAATACTGTACAGCATCTATGTTCCTCGTAAGGACGTGGTGCTGCTGTTCATGAAGGAGGCAGAAAGCCATGAACAATAAGAAGCATCGCTCCGATCTGCCACAGCCTTCGGCTGAATCTCAGATCCGTCAGACGACTCCCGGATCCAAAGCACGGCTGGCTGCGTTTGCGTTGATGCTGACCGTCCCAGCCTCTTTAAGCGGCTGCGGACAGTCTACTTCCTATGATGACTGCGATCCCAATCTGGAATACTGCGAATATGACTCCTCTGGCGGCTATTACTACTATAATGGCGGCTCCGGAGTCTATTACGGCTCAGGCAAACCGCTGACGCGTACGCAGAGCGAGGCTATTCGCTCCTCTGGCAGCTCCAAAGGCTTTGGCAGCGGAGGCTCCAGCGGCGTCCGTTCAGGAGGGTAGCTCCATTGATGAATACCGGGCGCCACATCTTTCCACTGCCTGCATCCCAGCAAGAGGTCTATGGCTATGCTTCCTCTGACACGGTCCCTTATCACCGGATGTACGGTAAAGCCTACTGCCTTCCTTCTGTCGCTATATATAGCCCTGAAGAAATAGAGGTTCTTAACGAGGCCTCTCAGATCATGGACCAGATCTTTCGCAAAGCACTTTCGTTTGCCCAGCAATATTTACCGGATCACTATTTCATCGAACAATTGGGCATCCCGCCTGCTGTCCTGCCATTGGCCAGACAGCCTGCGCCAACAAACGGCATTACGCGGCAGGACTGGATTCTGGGAGAAGCAGGACCGAAGCTGATTGAGATGAATGCAGATACGCCTACCGGGATTCCGGAATCAGCTTTCCTGGAGAGACATGTACTGCACCATTTTACCGATTTCAAGGGTCCCTCTGAGCACCTTGCGCAGCTGCTGAAGGAAGAGCTGTGTGCCTTTGCGACACATGGTATTCATGCTGGCTTTCAAGGTCCTGTAGCGTTTAGCTGCTATGACTGGCATGAGGAGGACCGGCACAATACGCTGTATTTGATGAGCTTGCTGGAAGGGGCCGGCATTCCCGTGCTTTATGCCCCTCTTGAGGAGCTGGAAATTATCCCGGATCACGGCTTGTACCATAAGGGACAGCGCATTGAAATGTGGTATCGCCTGTATCCATTAGAATATCTTGTGCATGACCGCGATGAAGATAACGGGGTTCCTGTCGGAGAAGCTTTGCTCCGACTGGTGCAGCAGAACAAGCTCTGTATGCTGAATGCCGCACCGCATCTCGTCCTGCAGAGCAAGGGCTTTCTGGCTACGGTGTGGTCCCTGTATGAACGAAATTTACAGACCGCGGAATATTGCGGATTTACGCTTTTCACCGATCAGGAGCTTGCCGCGATTGAAGCCTATTGTCTCCCCTGCTACTTCACGCCCCAGCCCTTCTTGCAATCCGGGACCGATTATGTCGCCAAGAGCTATTGGGGACGGGAAGGCAAAGGCACCGCGATTATGTCTTGCGAGGATCGACAGCAGCCTCTCACTTACGCCGGCAGAAATGTCAAGACGGCGCTGGAGGAAGAGGAAACCGAGGAATCAGAAGCTCCTGAAGTGCTGGCTTATTACGAGAATCAGCCCAAGATCTATCAGCAGTACTGGGGTATGCCTGCTGCCTCTGTAGAAACAGAGTCGGGAAGCTTCAATGGTTATTTGTTAACGGGTGTGTTCATCATCTCCGGCACCTTCGGAGGATTATTATCCCGCATCGGTGACAAGATTACCGGAGACGGTGCTTATTACTGTCCTGCTGCGATTCACCCGACTTAACACTTACTATGATTTTATGGAAGAGGAGGTTATCACTTGGATCATTTTTTACTGGATGGCTTGAACGTGCTCATCGGGCTGTGCATTATCCTGATCGTGCTTGCAGCGGGCTATTTCGTATTCAGCACCCTGACACGCTTTGACGACCGCAAGCAGATTGCAGCAGGGAATCAGGCAGCCGGCATCTATATGGGCGGCAAGCTGCTGGGTCTGTGCATCATCGTCGCGATGGTGTCCTACAGCTCACATGACTGGCTGCAGATGATCATCTGGTCCGTTGTCGGTATTGCTGTGCTCTGCCTGGTCTATCTGATCTTTGACTGGATTACGCCGAATTTCAAAGTGTGTGAAGAGATCGAGAAGGGCAATACCGCTCTCGCAACCCTTCTGCGCTCTATTATTATCGGTGTGTCTATTGTGATCGGCACCTTTTTAATGTAGGACTGAACAATACAGACCCTGATCCTTGGTAGAAGGAGGATCAGGGTCTTATATGATTTAAGGCTATTTCGTCGCCTGGTATCGCTCATATTGAGCTCGCTTTATCTCCAGGTAACGCTGCGCACCCATTTGGTCCAGTGTTTTCACATAGTTGTCCCAATCTGCATCCAGACTTAGGGTGCCTGTTATAAACTTGACGCGCATCTCTTCAATATAACTATTAATGTCGGTCATAATCGGATCGATCTCCGAGGTTTCGGCATCGGTTGGCGCGAAGTTCGGCCAGATCTCTTCCGGCTTGAACTTCTCAAGCTCCGCAAGATCTGCATTGATTTCCTGATCCACAGTCGTTCCTTTTACAGCGGTTCGCAGCTCTACCGGCGGTTCAAGATATGGATAAAAGCCACCGTAGACGTTGTCCACATATTGAAACGCTCCCAGCTGCATGCCCCCTTCATAGTTACGAATCTCGTCAATATATTGCGGCTTGCCATCGACCATTGTGTAGGTTTCTCCCTCCAGGCCGAGCGTACCGAATGTGGAGCCCTCTTCTCCATAGAAGTAATCGACCCATTTGATCGTTTCTTCCGGATGCTTATTCACATTGGTAATAATAAAGGAGGACATCCCGCGGACCGGATGATCAAGCCAGTTCATCACTTTATCGCCGCCTGGACCTTCCAATGCGTTAATGCCGGAGTAATGGTCGCGCACCTTGTCACCAATATAGTCGGGAACAACCCAGGAGAAGCCGCCTACCAGATCATTCGCGCCATCTGCCACCCATTGGGCATACTCAACCCCTGTAAATGTTTCAGGATGAAGCAGCTCTTCAGCGTACAGACGGTTCAGATATTTCCAGACGTCTCGAAATTTCTCATCATTGAATATGAGCTTTAATTGACCGTCTGAATCCTTGTAAATCCAATTCTCGGATGCTTTCAAGCCGCCGTTCCCCATACCAAAGCTTCCATAAAGCTGTCTCTCCAGTGTCCAACCGACGCTTCCGGCAGGCATATACCAGCCGTGCTCATCGTTCGGATCTCCATTCCCGTTGGCATCCTGTTCTTTAAATGCCTTCAGCGTGGTATAGAGCTCCTCTGTAGTCTTGGGCACGGACAGCCCCAATTGATCCAGCCATTTCTCGTTGATGTACAGCCGCAGTGAGGAATACGGAATGGATTCATCCACATACGGCAATGAATAAATACGTCCATCCGGCATCGTTAACGCCTGCTTGATACTCGGGTCGGTCTTGAATAAATTGCTTAGATTAGGGGCATGCTCCTCGATGAGCTCATCCAGCGGCAGAAACAGGCCCTGCTTTCCGTACTTTGAAATCTCCCCATGGGAGAAGCCAATCTGGTAGAAAGCATCCGGCAGATCATTGGAAGCCATGATGATGTTTTTCCGTTCTCCTAAACTGGCTCCCGGAATTTCTTCCCAGTCGATATGGACGCCCGTCATCTCCTCGTATTTCTTCCACATCCATAGATCCTTAGAGGCCGGTCTGACATCGTTGTAGCCCATTCTCGCAAATTGAAGGGAGATTCCATCTGCAGAAGCATCTTTGCTGCCGCTTGCCTCCTTCGGTTTCGGTTCACTGCAGCCGGAAAGAAATACCGACACTACCAGGGTTACTGTCATCATAAAGGTTTTTGGCTTTCTCATTACAAATCTCCCCTTTGCTAACATGTTTTTATCTCCATAAAAGATGAGAATTACAGCATTCATCTTTTAGCAAGATCATCCCTTGATCGCTCCTACCAAAATTCCTTTTTCAAAAAACTTTGAAAGAAGCGGATAAATGATGAGCAGTGGAAAAGTAGAGACCACGACTACCGCGTATTTCAACCCTTCCTTGGCCATCAATCGCTGGGCATACTGCTCATCCACAACAACGGCAAGCATTTCATTCATCTCGTTCTGAATCAGAATTTCTCTTAAGATAAGCTGCAGCGGGAACAAGTCACGATCGGATAGATAGATCATGGCTTCGAAATAGGAGTTCCAGTGCCCTACACCATAGAACAAAACCATGACCGCAATAATCGGTGTGGACAGGGGCAGCACGATTTTATACAGCAAACGGAAATCGTTGCAGCCATCGACATGGGCGCTGTCCTCCAGCTCCGGCGGAATTCTCATCTGAAAATACGTTCTCATAATGATCAAATTAAATACGCTGATGGCTCCCGGCAGAACAAGCACCCAGATGGTATTGACAATGCCCAGCTGCTTGTTAACCAGGTAACTAGGGATCAATCCGCCGCTAAAAAACATCGTAAAGGTGAAGATAAAGGTAAAAAAGCCTTTTCCGTAAAAGGATTTTCGGGATAATGGATAGGCACCTAGCGTCGTCATTACAATATTGATAAAAGTGCCTAGAAAGGTATATAGCAGGGTGTTCCCATAGGCGTTCCATATATCCTTGTTCTCAAACACTTTCAAATAGCTTTCAATGTTGAAGCCCTTGGGATACAGCAGCAGCTGTGCTTGGAACAATTGCCGCGGATCGCTCATAGAGGCGAACAGCACGAAAATTAGCGGATATAAAATGATGGCCGTAAACATGAGCACGAGCGTGACGTTTGCTGCATCTATTATCTTTTCTGTCGTTGTTCTTTTAATGTTCGTAATCATCCCTCTTCCTCCCGTCCTTCGTATGATTCAGACCTTTCCATGAGGTGTAGAGTCGTGCCGCTTACCAAAGGCTTGTTTCACTCACCTTTCTGGCAATGGAGTTGACGACCAGCAGGATCGAAAAGTTAATCACGTTGTTGAACAGCCCGATGGCAGCCGAGAAGCTGTATTGTGCATTTAAAATCCCGGATTTATAAACATAGGTGGATATCACTTCAGAAGTCTCTTGATTTAATCCATTTTGAAGGAGCAATATTTTTTCATGCCCAACGCTCATGATGCCGCCCACGCTCAGGATGGAAAGGATAATAATCGTCGGAATGATTCCCGGTAGGGTCACATGCCAAATGCGCTGCAGCTTGCCTGCTCCATCGATGTAAGCGGCTTCATATTGTTCGGGCGAGATGCCAGCCATAGCTGCCGTGTAAATCAGAGACGACCACCCGATGCTCTGCCAAACGCCAGACCAGACAAAGATGTGCCAGAAGCTCGCAGGGTCTGCCAAGAAATTCTTTTTCTCACCGCCGAACATTTCAATTAAATTATTTATCAACCCGTTCGAAGAGGAGAGAAAGAACAGGATCATACCCACTACAACCACTACGGAAATAAAATGAGGCGCATATGAAATGGTCTGGGTAAAGGTTCTGAGCCTTTTACTTCGGATCTCGTTGAACATTAGTGCCAGAATGATCGGCAGCGGAATACCGATAATAATGGTGTACAAACTGATGGCAACGGTGTTGCGCAGGAGTCGTTCAAAGTAAAACGAGTTAAAGAAGCGTTCGAAATGAGCAAAGCCCACCCATGGACTATCCAGGATCCCAATGCCGGGTAAAAAATCCTTGAAGGCGATAATTACACCATACATGGGCCAGTACGCCCAAATTAAAAAGTAGAGGACTGCGGGAAATATAATACAGTAGAGCCCCATATTTTTTTTCAGTTTCTTTTTGACACCTGAGAAGCTGTTGTTAGGCGTTGGCAGGTTTGACGTCCATGATCCATCTTTTTTCAAACCCTCTTCCTCCTTCCTATATTTAAAACGCTTACATCTATCTTTATAGAACGCTTACATTTCTTAATATGGAGCCTGATCGCTGCACCACCACAGCAAGCCGGAACGAAAGACTCTGCCCTGAGTCTTTCGTTCCGTTCACTTGCCGCTTCCGTAGCTTCTGCTTATGACTTTCTTACCAGCTTTGTCACTCTTCCATCTTCAATCCATTCTGCAACATATAGATTTCCTTCCCGGTCGGCGCATACCCCATGAGGTGAACTGAATCGGTCTGGACGATAATAAGATTTGGGCAAATTCGGCCATCCCTGCTGTTTGCTTGCTTCCGGATCATCACCAAGGTGAGCAATCAGCTCATCGTTGCGGTCCAATATCGTAATGCGGCTCAACAGGTCTGGAAAGATGATCTCATCTTCAAAGAAATAAAAGCTGCAAGGCATCTTCATCTCCGCCGTAATCAAGCGCTTAGGTTCCCCAGCCATGGTAAACACCTGAATCCGATTGTTGCCGCGATCGGCTACATATAGCTCTGGCTCTTCGCCGCGAAGATTTACCGAAATACCGTGAGGGCATGTAAGCTGACCCATCTCAGATCCCGTTCCTCCCCAAGATCGTATGTATTTTCCATCCTTGTTATAGTGATGAACATAGCTTTGTCCATAGCCGTCAGCAATATAGATATCTCCGTTTGGTCCTACGGCGACATCCGTCGGAATAAACGTCCGCTGCTCGTCATAGATTTCCGGCAAGTCGGGGGTCCCGATCCGCAGCAGCACTTCACCTTCAAGCGTTGTCTTGGCTACCAGATTCCGCTCGGTATCCGTAACGTAGAAATGCTCTCCTTCTTCATCGCGGTGCAAGTAAAAGCCATGTGCTCCGCCCTGAAACTCTTCTCCCCAAGAGGTCATATACTCTCCGTTTTCGTGGAAGACCGCAACGGAGGGACTGCCGGTATGGAAAACATAAATCCTCTGATTTGAATCCACTTCAATGCCATGCGTATAGCCGAAAGACATTCCCTCCGGCAGGCAAGCCCATGAAGATATGACTTCATATTTTCTGGTTTCTGTTCCGATCCGCATACTCTGATTCACCTCTGTATCTAATTTCGCCTACCTGTTCATGTAAACATACAGAGACAGCCATTGACTTCTGAAATCTTATCAAATAGGATCAGAAACAAGAAAAGGCAGGACTGCCAAGCATGGAAATGTGAACAAAGGAGGGCTCATTGGATGTCTAAAAAAAACGTAAGATGGACTTATGAAAATGCTCACACCCATCCAGGTGTACCTGAGCTTCTGCTGCTTGGATACGACCGCTTTCAGGAAGCAAATGGCTTGGGAGACCATCAGCATGGCAATTGCTATGAAATCGTTTACGTCGAAAGCGGCAAGGCGGCTTGGGAAGTGAATGGAGAAGCCTATACGACTCACGCCGGCCAGCTATTCCATACACGTCCCAATGAGCTTCATCGAGGAATGATGAATTTCATAGAGCCCTGCACCATTTGGTGGATGATCTTCAGTAACCCGGAGCCTCATGTCCCTTGGCTGGGATTAGCTCCCGAGGATATATCGCATATCTCTCAGCAGCTCGCTGTATTACCCCGAACGATTGAATCGGATCCCCAAATCCGGAATACATTCCGTAAGCTTAGAAAAATTCTGGAGTCTCCCACTTCCATGGGCGCCTTAATGACTCGGCGTTATATGATAGATATTTTGTTATTGCTGTTGAACCCGCCCGTCAGCTGCTCTATATCTGAAGATATGGTCCAGGCGATTCACGCGCTGATTGATCATATTGACAAAGAGCCGGGGCTGCGGTGGACCAATGCACAGTTAGCGCGCGCTGTGGGTGTTAGTGAATCTCATTTTTATCGATTGTTTCGCTCTGTTCACGGGCAGTCCCCAGCCAGCTTCGTGATTCGAACCAAAATGGAGCATGCTTGCCGAAGATTAGAGAATACCGATACACCGGTCACCTCTATTGCCATGGAGCTCGGCTACGAAACCAGCCAGCATTTTGCAACAGCCTTCAAAAAATACAAAGGCGTGACGCCAAGAGAATGGCGGTTAAGTAAGTCTTAGCTTGTAATCCTTGATGCTCTCGAGATTACATCCACTTCTCCGATCCCTGAAAAGGCATGTGCTCTCCAGGTATGAATTTCGGTTTGGATGAATACTCGTTAATGCCTGCAGTCGCTTCTCCTCTCAATAGAAAAGCGCTTGGCCAAGGCTCTGCCGTAATGCGGGTAGTGGCAGGAATATACCGAATCGTCAATCCACACCGGCGGTGAGGCGAATGGTTGGGCTCTGACCCGTGAATGATGTTGGGATGGTGGATGGATACGCCTCCAGCTTGAAGAACGATATCTTTAGCTTGGGATTCATCCACAAACGCCGGATCAACCTCATATTCCAACACATTCGCAATATCATCCCGTTTGTTCATTTGCTTCAAATCCTGCTTATGCGTGCCCGGGATTACTCTTAAGCACCCATTCTCAGGTGTCGAATCGTCGATCGCCAACCAAAGCGTAACGACATTCATGGGCTCTAGCGGCCAGAATGCTCCATCCTGATGCCAGAGCACGGCCTTCCCGTCGAATGGCGGCTTACAAATATAATGTGAAGCAAAGAGCGCAATATCCGGCCCGATAAACTGCTCTGCAATATTCAGCAATCGATCATCACTCACCAAACGGATCCAGAAGGGGTCATTTCTCATCAAGTCCGTATGCAGCTGCTCCGGACGAAGTCCGGGGTTTTTTTTCATCAGCCAATCCACATGGCCTTTCGCTTCTTGAATCAATTCATCATCCAGAACCTTTGGCAGTCTGACGTAGCCCTCCTGTTCATACTGGGCTTTGATGGATTCGGTGACGTTCATGCTTCTCACTCCTTCTGAAATTTATGGTGGAACTCCAAATACAAGATCAGTATAGTATGGGTACTAGCGAAAATCTTTGAACCCAGATGACGTATTCTTGCTTTTTTTCAGCAGAAGGAGGTCTGATTCTATGGTTGATCCGGAATTTTCAAGATATTTGAACTCATACTCGCAGCAACTGACCGGAAACTCCGTTTCCTTTAACATCCATTACTGGGGAAGCATGCTCCATGATGACCACCCTGTACATAAACATGCCTATTTTGAACTGTGCTACGTCACAAGCGGCTCAGGCACCTATCATGATGACGGTACCTGCTTTGCACTGACTGAAGGCTCTATGTTTCTGTCCCGTCCCGGAATGTGGCATAGAATCCAGGGGGACTCAGAACACGGAATCGGGCTCATTTATGTTGCCTTTGAGCTTGAAGCTCCTGCTGCCTCCGAGCATGTTGCTCAGCTGAATCAATACTTGATGAGCCCAGACAACGTTTACTTTAAAGATGCCCGCGAGATCGCGATGGGGAAATTGTGGTGCTTGCTCTCATCTATGGCCACCCCTCAAACCTCACTGCCAGAGGAGATTCTTCCGTCACTGTCCTACTCGCTGCTGGCAGCCCTCCTGGAGCACTGCGCCGCACCTTATCACCAGGGGAAGCAGCTTCCGGTCTCTGCAGCTGTGCAAGAAACTTCTCTTCTGCTGCATCAGGCGAAGCTATACATACGGGACAATATATCCCTGAGCATCCGCTCGAAGGAGCTCGCTGCTTACTTGCATATATCACAGCGGCATTTGATTCGTTTGTTCACAAGCGAACTGAATAGGTCCCCCTCCCAATACATCCGAGAGGAGAGAATTCGTATCGCATCTCATTTACTGAAGACCTCTTTACTAACCGTCCAGGAAGTCGCTGAGATTACCGGATTCAGCTCGATTCATCACTTCACTCGCTTGTTTAAAGAGGTCAAAGGCTTACCTCCTGGACTCTATCGCCGGAACCGCGCCCATTCCTCAGGAGGTGTCACGTAATATGAAAATGATCGAGCTCAGGTCTTTGTGCAGCACAAGCAGCTATGACCGATGTAAGTTGAAATGATCCGCCATTCCTACGGAATATTGAAAAAGCTGAAGCCGCCCCGGGCTCGTTAGGGCGGCTTCAGCTATTTGTATATGATTCACTAACTTGGGGCGGTTCCTACCATTCTGCGAAGCTTCCATCCTCATGAAACACATGCGGTGTTCGTTACTCTATTGTAATATTGTCTACATATAATGCTGAATTACCACTGCTGTTAGAAGAAGTGAACTCAACGCCGAGCTCCTTAACCTCACTCAGATTGGGAACAGAAGATAACGATATAGACAATGTAGTACCGGAAGACGCATTGATTTTAACACTGCTGCTCTCATACCAAGTCCAGCCTGAGCCTGATTTTAAATAAATTTTGGCATAGATCCCACTGCCGATATTGCCCCAGCCCGCATGCTTTACGGTTGCTTTTAATGCTGTCTTACCGCTGAAATTTTGGCTCTGCGTTAAGCGAAGACTATGCTTCGAATTAGGAGCCAAATTCACACCTGCCTTCAGGGAACGGCTTCCATTGGAAGCCCATTCGGTAACAGACCACGGTCCACCTGAAATACTAGTACCTGTCCAGTTTTGGATACCGCTTTCAAAATCATAAAGCGTTGCTGCTGATTCAGATCCTCCATTAGATCCCCCACCATGACTTCCGCCGCCATAAACACCACTGATGACCGAAGTTGCTTTTATGCCATTGGATCCGTGTACAATCGTATTTCCCCAAGCTGTAAGACTTGTTCCCGCCCAATCTTTAGACAAATCCAGATAAGCCCACGTCGATGAATTTCCTTTCCACGACCAAGCCAGCCAGCCCACACCTTTCTGCTTGGAGTAATTCAAGATTGTAGCTTCATCTACATCTCCATCCGTATGCTTATGACCAAATTCGCCAATTACTAAGGCTAACCCTTGATTGATGACGCCATTTATATTTGATTGAACTGTGTTGGCATTCCCTCCGGCATATTCGTACATATGAATAGAAAACATTGTGTTTTTCAATGGATCTGCGTTAAACACCTCCATACCATAATCATGGATAGATTTCGGATATTGCCCCCAACCAGCTGAATCCACCATGAATGTATGGGTCAAGCCTGCATTCCGAAGCTGAGGAATAACCTGCTTATACCCATTAGCCCAGCTCTTTCCATCCCATGTTCCATACCATTCATTGGCTATGTTAATAATAACGGTATCCTCATGCCCAATGAGTGCATCCTTTATACTAATCCAGTAATTGACAGCATTATTTAGTGAACCCTGATCATCTTTTCCTGTGGTATCATGCACCTCTAACACCGCAATCAATTTGTTCTGCTCCGCCAAAGAGATGATGTTGCTAACTGTATTTATATCATCCTTGCTATATTGGCTTCCATTAGACAAGACAATTCTTACTGTATTGGCTCCGGTAGCAGCAATCGCTGGGATTGCAGTTGAAAGCTGATCCTTATACCATGAATGGGCATGATTAACTCCTCGCATAACAAAGGGTTTGTCGGTCGCATCATACAACGTGTTACCGCTTACATAAAATCCACTGGCCGCACTGACTTTTTGTGGAGAAGAAAAAGCCAAAGTTCCCATCGCCAGAATGAAACATAGAAACAGCAGGATGTTCTTATTCAACATAGACATAAATAATTAACCACCTTTACTCAAGGATTTTATTTTGAATCCTGTTCAGGATCAAAACCGGTTGTAAGCGCCCTCATAAAAATTCATGAGTCATTTGTTACTACTAAAATATCACAGCTATAACAAAAAAAACAATGCTTTTAAGTAAAATTTAGTTTATTTTATTATATTTTTTAGCTATTTAGTTAATAAATTTTAGTTAAAATAAGTGAATACATATGTTTATGATAGGACCTATTTTAAACTAACTAAGTTTCCCCTCTCGTATAATTACATTATAATTTTCCCTTGTTCCTTAATAACAGCCTTATCATACCCCTTGCGTAGACGCATACACTACCTACAAGACACGTTTTTTGGGGTCTAGCTCAAGCAGGAGGTGGACATATGACGGAGGGCTCTTTTATCGTATCCAGAGAAGACTGGTCTCTTCACCGTAAAGGTTATCAGGACCAGGTTCGCCATCAGCGCAAGATCAAGGAAGTCATCAAGCAGAACCTGCCGGATCTGATTACCGAGGAAAATATTATTATGTCTGACGGCAAGCAGATCATTAAAGTGCCGATTCGAAGCCTGGATGAATATCGTTTTATTTATAATCATCAGAAGCAAAAGCATGTGGGTCAAGGAGATGGCAGCAGCCAAACCGGCGATGTGCTGGGAAGGGATCCCGCACAGCAGCAGCCGGGACAGGGAGAGAAGGCTGGTGACAAGCCCGGTCAGGACGTCGTAGAAACCGAGGTCGATCTCGAGGAGCTGGAGAACATGCTGTTCGAGGAGCTGGAGCTGCCCCATCTGCAGCCGAAAGACAAGGAGCAGATCGAAGCGCCATCTATCATTTTTAATGACATCCGCAAAAAAGGGATCATGTCCAACATCGACAAAAAACGTACCATTCTGGAAAATCTGCGGCGCAACGCCTCCAGCGGCCGGCCCGGTATTCATCATATCAGTCCGGACGATCTTCGCTACAAAACCTGGGAGGATATCGTCATCCCGGAATCCAATGCGGTCATTATCGCAATGATGGATACCTCCGGCTCCATGGGAACGTTTGAGAAATATTGCGCACGAAGCTTCTTCTTCTGGATGACCCGCTTTCTGCGGCGGCAATATGAGCATGTAGAACTCGTATTTATCGCGCATCATACAGAGGCTAAGGTTGTGACGGAGGAGGAGTTCTTTACCCGCGGTGAAAGCGGCGGAACGATCTGCTCTTCTGCTTATATCAAAGCACTGGATTTAATTCAGCGGAATTACCCGCCGTCCAAGTACAATATATACCCCTTTCACTTCTCGGATGGAGACAATCTCACCTCTGACAACGAGCGCTGCGTCAAGCTCATTAGCGAGCTGCTGAAGGTGAGCAATATGTTTGGCTATGGCGAGGTCAATCAATATAACCGCAGCAGTACGTTGATGTCCGCCTATAAGCACATTCAGGACAAAAAATTTATTTTTTCAATTATTAAAGAAAAAGATGAGGTTTATAAGGCGCTGAAGACGTTCTTCCATAAGCGGGAGAGCCCGGCGACATAAAAAAATCAAGAAGCCCGGTCCGGCAGGAGATCGGGCTTTTTGGCGTGACTCGCAAGCAAAACGGGAAAGGTTGTAACATCTACTTGACCTGAATCGTTTCTTTGTTGTATCATTTGTTACACAGATGTAACAAAAAAGAAAGGGGATTTCATTGAGCAAATCAAAAGCCAAGATCATTGAAACCGCGATCCAGGTTTTAAGTGTGGATGACTCTGCTTCTTTAGAAGATATTGCGGATGCAGCTGGGGTCAGCAGAATGACGCTTCATCGGAATTTTCACAATAGAGAAACGTTATTTAAAGAAATTCATGAAGCCTTGATCCAGCAGACGCTGTCCATTTTTAAGCAGGCCCAGGAAAAGCACACGCATCCGGTTAAACAGATGGAAGACATTATCAAGACCCATGCAGGAGTCAAAGGATTTGTTCTTCTGATGAAAGAAAACCGGGAACACGAGGACCATGACCCGAACACCTGCAAGTTCTCTGAAGTCAACAAAGCACTTAGAGAGCTTATTCAGCGCTTACGGGACGAGGGCTTGATCTCTCCGGAAATCCCCAACTCGTGGGTGTTTCATATGTATGACGGCATTCTATATACAGCCTGGGAAACCATGTATACCGGCTCTGTGGCTCCGAAAGAGATTCCGCGCCTCGCCTGGAGCACATTTAGAAAAGGCCTGCTCATCGAGCAATAATCGCAGTGAAAGGAAGTGTACATGATGAGTGAAAAGATTGTTGACTGTATCGTAATTGGAGGTGGACCGGCTGGACTCAGCGCAGCGCTGGTCTTGGGACGTTCCAGAAGAACTGTACTTGTTATTGATGGCAATCAGCCTAGAAACAGTGTGACTCGTGAATCGCACGGATTTTTGAGTCGAGACGGAATTCAACCGGAAGAGTTCAAGCAAATATCATTAGAGCAATTAAAGAAATACCCTAACGTGCAGTATCACCAGGATTTCGTAGAGCGTGTTGTCAAACAGGACCATGGTTTCAAAGCTGCTACTGCGAAAGGGAACGTATACAAAAGTAGAAAAGTTATATTGGCAACGGGGATGAAGGATCATCTGCCTCCCATTCAAGGCCTTCAAGAAGTGTACGGCACCTCTGTCTTTCCATGCCCTTATTGTGATGGCTGGGAACGCAGAGATGCCCGGTTCGCTGTATTCGGAAATGAAGAATGGCTGATGCATTATGTAAAAATGATTTACCACTGGAGCCATGATCTCATTCTGTTTACGAACGGACCCGCTGCATTAACCTCAGCCGAGAAGAAAGACCTTGTAGATCATCATATTCAGCTCGTGGAGTCTCCCATTGTGAAGCTTCAATCGACAGATGGACAATTAGAGCGTGTAGTCGTAGAATCGGGTGAGTCCTTTGAAAGAACCGACGGATTTATACTGGATACCGGGGAAACACAGGCTAGCGATATCCCTTCCCAATTAGGAATACCGCTGAACGAGATGGGCGGATGTATCGTTGATGAACATGGAGAAACAAGCATCAAGGGATTGTATGTCATTGGCGATGCTAAGCATGTTTTTTCCGGATTAATCATGGCTGCTAGTGAAGGATATGAGCTGGGAGCCACGATCAATGGTGAGATGGTGATTGAAGACTGGGAGCGCACGAAGGGATAGATCGCTGTTAAAAAAAGCTCGACCCCGCCGCGGATCGAGCTTTTGACTTATTGAGATTTCATGTTCATCTCTTCTGCCGTTAGGCTGCTTAGCTTAATGCGCTGAAATAAATCCCGGAACACCTTGTCGCGATCCATGTCGCGCACATATCGAATCAGATGCCTGTGAGGATCAATAGACCAGCGCAGCTCATCTGAAATATGCGGAGCAGGCATCAAGTATGATGGTACCTGGTCCGGATCATTTAGCCAGGCAATTACAGATATATCCCAGATCACTCTCGAATACGCATAATGATCGGAATTCGATCTATGGAACGTGTCATACAAATATTGTCCCAATTCACCATGCGGCTTCACATACTCCCTCAGCTCCGAAAGTGTTGTCCGAAGATTCGAGGCTACTCCTAGACAAGGGATGAGCACAAGGGGCACCCCGCAGTCCAGCAGCAGACGGGAAGCATGTAGATCCTGCTGCAGATTAAACTCATGAGTATGAGGCCATTCAATCGCATTTCCGCCAAGCCATATAACGACCATCCGTTCAATGATGCGGGGCTCCATTAGAATTGCACTGACTACGTTCGTAATAGCGCCTATTGCAACGACATACAGAGGCTCTTCCACGTCGCTTGCCATCGCACGTCGAACCAGATCTTTGGCAGCCTCACTATCAACCGGCATATCCGGTTGCGGCAAATACTGCTCTGATCCCTGATAAACAGGAATCTCCTCTCTGCCTGTAATGCGTAATATGTTCAAAATTTCCTCATAGCTCTTCATCATGCCTTCCTTGGGGGTAGATGCAAGCTCGTTGGAGAACGGGGCAGCATAGAGCGCCTCGATCTTTATTCTCTCTTGTGACAATAAAGCGTACACAACTGCAAATTGATCGTCAATCTCATTGTAAGTATCCGTATCCATAACGATCCTGGTCTGTTTGTGACTCGGCGGTGTTAATCGTTCTACCAGAAGCTTCTCCGACAATGACGGAAACACAGATGAATTCATAGCATTTAACCTCCAGATTATTAAAGTAATTGGCTTGAGCATGTTACAATAGACTCAGTCTACATTGATCCTTGGCAGCAAAGTATCCTGATGTGGTTGAACTATAACAAGAATTGGCTGAGTTGATTACGGAGGAGTAAGGATGAACGTCAATACGAATTTTTTCTATCAAACGGTTAGGCAATCCCATGAAAATATTCCCGATCATAGCCATCAATGCTACGAGCTTGTGTACTACTTCAATGGCAGCGGATTATCAAGGATCGGAGAAACAACCCACAGATATCACCGCGGACAATTTGCCTTTATTTATCCACATACACGTCACAGCGAGTTTCATTTTGAAGACACAGAGGTTATTTTTTTCGGATTCACATGCTCAGGCTTACCGCAATTCCAGCTGCCTCCGGAGGGTATATATAGAGACAACTATAAATGTACCTTCTTGCCGATCATCCAGGAGATCACCTTAGAGATGGATCGTCAGCGTCCACATTATCGACAGATGATTGATGTGCTGGTACATAAAACGATACTTCAACTTGGCAGGCTGGCAGGGCAGGACGGAACGCAGCCGCATCATGACGCCTTAAGCTTTGCCCGTGCATATATTGACGAACATGTTACGCAAAAAGTGGACATTGCTGCCTTAGCCCGTCAAACGGGCTACAGCTATGATCGATTTCGTCATCTGTTCAAGGAGCAGACCGGTGCTTCACCAGGTAGATACATCCTGAATCGACGTTTGGCCCTGGCTCAGCAGCTCCTTCAGATGAGTCAGCGTCCAATCTGTGAAATCGCCCATGACTGCGGATTTAGCCATGATTCGCAGTTCTGCAGCCTATTCAAAAGAGAAACGGGATACACTCCCAAGCAATATCGGGACAAGACAAAGAATCACGTACAAGCCTGATTCTGTTTAGCCCCCTCCAACACAAAGACGCAGGACTGCATAAGCTCCCTGCGTCTTTGTGTTCTGCACTCCCATCTTTCCATCTTTCCATCTTTCCGGTAACACGTCCACGTTGACCGCTAAATATCCTCTACCCACATTGAAGTTTCAAACGCAAGCTGCTCGCCTGGTCCAATGCCCCGGGCTCCTGTCATGTCCGCAGGATAGGGAAGGTTAAACGCATCGGTAAGGCAGGAGTAAGGCTCCAGGCAGATCGACTCCGACCAGTTGGGACGGAAGATCAGCAGATACGGAAAGGTCTCTCCGAACTGGTAAGCGATGGTGTACCCCTGCTCCTTAAGCTGAAGGCGGCATACACGCTCTGGAAGCTGCTGAAGCTCCAGCATTGCGGAGCCGAGCGGGGTTATCTCATGCAGCGGCATCCCCTGACGCAGCTGCGCTGCAAGTGCTGTATCCTCTGGAGGTCCGGTCACAAAGGTAAAGCGGGTGATCGGCCACTCTCTCGCTGCCGGAGCTTGCAGCACCCCATCTCCTTGCTCCAGCCTTGGAGTATAGAAGTAAGGGTGAAGCCCGAAGGCAAATGGAGCCTCATCCTTTCCCTCATTATGAATCGTACCGCCCATGTGCAGCTGCCCCTCCCGCAGTGAGAAGGTCATCCTGAAGCTTAACGGATGCGGGAAATAGGTCAGCATATCCTCATGATCGGCATAGCGAAAGGAAAGCACAATATAGGCTCCTTTATCATCAGAGCTCCCCCGCTCCACGACCTTCCACTCCCGGCGCGACAGCTCACCATGGAGATGTCGGTCGGGCTCCTCATTAATCGGCAGCTGATAAGTTCGGCCCTTGAATGTGAATCTGCCGTCCTGTACACGATTAGGTGGAAAAAGAATCGGTGTTCCGTACATGGTCTGACCCTCTTTTAGCTGCGCTACGGAGTCCGGTGCCGCCAGGATCTCGCGCCCGTTAAGGTTTAACGAAATCAGGTTACCGCCGAGCTCCGGAACAATCCGGGCCCGGTCTCCTAGCTGAGAGTCCCGAAGCTCCACGACAGAGCAGCCGTCCTGCTCAGCAAATACAATCTCATAACGATCCACACCACATCTTCCTCTCCAAGGGCTGAACCGTAAGGAACAGCATCTGCTGTCCTTCACCCTTCCCCAGCCACTGCTAAATTCATCTATTGTAGTATAGTAGCTGGAAAAAGGGCTGACAAGATGTTCCATAGCCAGTCTGGCATCTGCTGCCGAGCCATCAGCGCTAAAGCTACTCCTGAATAAAGGCCAACGCCTTCAGCAAGCGATGCAAGGTTACGGCTGCTTCTCCTCGCGTGGCAGGCTCTGCAGGTGCAAATCTAGCTCCCTGCTTACCTTGCATCAAACCGGTCTGGGCCGATATAACTGCTGCTTCATAAGCCCATGGATTAATCTCAGCAGCATCCTCCCAATCCTCAAGCTTCCATGACGCCTGTGAAGCCACTGCTTCATTACTCTCAACATATTGCAGAGCACGTACCAGCATCACGGCCATTTCTTCACGGGTGATGGTCTTGATGGGCTTGAAGCTGCCATCTGTATACCCGGCAATCAAGCCTGCCGTCGTTCCGGCTGCAATCGAAGCAGCATACCAGTCTTTCTCCTGGACATCGCTGTATTTACGATCTGCCGGTTCACTGGACAATCCAAGCCCGCGCACCAGCAGCGCGTTAAATTCTGCACGGGTCACCGCATGATTCGGTCGGTACGAGCCGTCCGGATAACCGGAAGTCAACAGTCTTGCCGATAAGGATAGAACCTGCTCCTTTGCAAAATGTCCTTTCAAATCGCTATAGGATACAGCAGGAGCCTGGACGACGGTGTAAATACTGTTTCCATCCCGCTTTAACTCAGCGAACAGCCTTCCTTCTTCAGAGTGCATCTTCGTCGGCACATAGGAGAAGGAATTACTGTCAGGCTCATAAAGAACCCCAATTGCTTTCGTCGATGCATACTGTGGGTCCAGCTCAATGTACCGGGACATGTAGTGACCCGGGAAGCTGTTCAACTCCACCACTTGATCCCCGGCAACCGCAGTAACGTTAAAATCAATTGCCGGAGCTATCACCTTCAGTCCACTGCGGTTGGCGGACTCCTTCAACGGATTCCACGCCGCACCCTGCAAGGTCTCAATAGAGACTTGAACATAGACAGGTTCTAATGCCTTGAACTGGTTCGTCACCGCAGACCAGTCTATCGCATCAAGACGGAAATCATAGGCTGCCGAATCGGTTCTAAACGATATGATCAGTGAATTTAGCTCTTTGTGCATTAGCATCAGAGCTTCTAATGACAGTCCGGCTGCCTTATCGGAGGCTTTCCCATCCAGATTAATTATGAGCTTTCTTTGATCTGCTGGCATTTGCTTCAATCGCTTCACAATCTGAATCACATTATCCCTGCTGTTTAAGTCCGGTACAATGGCAGGCTCATCCTGGATCGCTGTGACCATGATCTCCAGCCCTTCGCTGCTCTGCTTCCACTCTTCCGCGTCTGTACTGCCTGTAACTGGAGGTGTGATTACCGGAGGTGTCGGAGGCAGCACAGGGTCTGTTTCATCGCCACCCTTTTCTTCAGCTTCTTCCTCGGTTTCTTCTCCAGCTTCTTCCTCCCGCTCATATTCAAAGAGCAGAACAGGACCATACTTGGATTCGCGGCTGGAGACTGCAACCAGCGCTTCCTGAGTCATCGGGCTTAAACGGAAACTGATCCACGGCTTCTCCTGTTCCAGCTGCTCCAGCACATAGGAAGTCACATCAGCAGTGACCCACCTCATCGTTTTATCGAAGGAGATGTCGCCAGCCTTCATGCCCAGTCCCGGTGCATTGGACCAGTTTACGGTCTGCTCATTCCAGGCACTATCGGTTCCGTAAATTTCTGCTTCATATGACTGATTTCCAAGCACTTCATTGGGATCATCCTTCACACTTCCGTATAGCTTGAGAATCACTTTATCCGGCTTCTCCGTGACGGCAGACACATCAAATTTCATAATTGGAAGCCTGATATAGTCCGCACCCTGCGGGTTGGTAGCCTTCATCGGCAGCTCCGGATCACCTCCGTAGCTGCTCGTGCTGTACTGTCCTCCACGGAGGTAGCTGTCTGCCGCTGCCGGAATTGAAGCCTTGCTTGGATCCGTAATCGTTACCGGTATGCGTACTGATTTTGTCGTTTGGAAGACTGTGGCTTCTACTCCAATCACTGCATTTCCTTCACCAGTTCCAGTCAGGACACCACTGGAGTCAATCTGTACCACTGAAGGGTCACTGGTAAAGTAGCGGGTGGACGGCAATTGTGTAACTTCGGCCTCACTGAGATCGCTTAGCTGCGCCTTCACACTCCACGGAGACGATTGATTCACCTGCAGCTGCTTCACACCCTCCACAGTCAGGCTTTTCAAGGTCACATGATCATGGTCAGGGTGATTTACCCCCTCAATCTGCACTTCGGTCAGGCTGTTCCATCCGTTTGAAGTGTTTCCATAGCCGACAATACGGACATACCGGGCATCAGCCGGACTGTCGAAAGCGAATGTTTCCAGCTCAGAGGTGGTTCCGCCACTGCGTCCGCTATATACCTTGGTATAATTCACTCCGTCCAGAGATGTTTCGATATCAAAAATCGTTTGTCTTAAATGTCCGTTAAAGAAAGCAATCTTGATTTCTTCAAGAGTCTGCGGAGTCTCGCCCAGGTAGTAACGAATCCATTGCGGAGTATTATTCTCCGTTAGCGCCGACCAGCGGGTAGCCAGGCTGCCATCAAGTGTATTCTCCGGAACATTCCCGTCAAAACCACTGGCGGTTACAACCAGCTGCTTGCTGATCGCATAATTAAAATGAACCTGATACGTTCGATCGTCAAGAGATCCATCCTTTGACGATACAGTGATCACTGCAGTGTCCGGAATCGCTGCGGCCTGCTGAATCTCAATCTCAATATTCTGATCCATACTCTCAGCCGTTACATTCGGTGCTTGAAGCACATCATCTGCTACAGTAACGTCGTAGGTGTATTGTCCCGGCGCAAAGTCGGGCAAGACTGTACCTGCAACCGACAAACCGCTCAACTGAGCGGGCAAGTCAGTGTGAAGTGACCATTGATCCAGATCCACAACCGCAGGCAGCTCCTCCGGAATGCTCTCGCCTTCCCGCAAAGGTACAAACCAAACGGCTAGCTGCAGCTGCTCTACATCCTGAGCATGAATGGCCAGCTTCTTGATGCCGGAACGGTCATATTCACCACTGCCAGAGGTATCCGGAGACGTCAGAAGCGGTTCAGCATCACGAACCGTAAACGACATTCCATCACGCGGTGTCAGGATACGCGCGTACATTCGCTTGTCACCTAACGTAAGCACGGCGGATTGTCCATCCTCGGCCACCTTCACGTTAGTTCCTGTATGCATAAACCACCAGATCTCGGAGGCTTCAGTCAGTTCCAGCTCATCCTGCAAAATGACCTGTCTGCGATGATCAAGCAGCTGAATGCCCCGCTTCACCTGTCCGTTTGTATTTCGGACCTCTTCATAGACCGGAGTAAGATCGGTAATTGCGAACGCTTCATCATCGTCACTGGCTAAAGAATCAATGACTGCAGTTCCAAGCAAGGTCTGCTCTTGCCCCATGCCTGGATTAATGACCAATACATTCTGCCCTTCAGCACGTTTGCGATAGTAGTTCCAGCGCTTTCCTTTCTCACCTTCATCAAAATAATTCGGAACCGCATAGCTGTCGGCACCCAGCTCTTCTGCCCATCTGACGCCCAGTGCATCCATTACGAACGTTCCGACATCAAGATCACTGTGGGTCACATGATTACTTCCCGCCTTGAGCGCAACATAGGTTGCATCCGGCTGCTCCCATCCGCTGCGGAAGGAGACACTCTCTACATGGCGGAAATAATTATCCAGCGGCAGTTCTGCTTGTATCGGATTCCATGAAGGAGCTCCCGGCTTATAATAAATCAAATCCTTATAATCTCCGGCTGAAAGATTCTTATCTCTCCAGCCGTTTAGCGCGGGTTCATTGTACTGGTCTGCAAGCCAGTAAAATTCTGCTGAACGTACAGTGCCATTCCCCGCATCTCCGAAGTGAAATGACTTGTCCGTCGGTCCAGTCATATAAATCGGGAAGTAGCCTGTATTGCTGATGCCTGGAAATTCCTTCAGCCCAAATGTTGTCCCTACAGCAGAGTCCAGGGAGGCCATGTATTCTACAAGGTATTTGATAGAGTAATACCAGTAGGTTACACTTTCCACCCAGCCGCCATCCGGTTCAAACTCGGCTAGCGCAATTTCCATCGAAGCGAGGCCGCTGTCGATAATTTCCTGGGCAAGCTGTGGCAACTCATCAGCGATTGCCAGAGCTCCCATACCAAGACCGCCATTCGCGACCAGGTTCCAATTGCTTTCTGTAGTGAGCCAGCCGTGACGGTTCCAGTCACCGACGGCCCCACGATACGTCTCCAGCCCTACATATAAGCCTTTATTCAGCAGCGCATTTCTTAATGTAGTCCGCTGTTCGGCGGACAGGTAATCGTACAGCCAGTCGTAACCGATTGCCATCGCTGCTGTCATTTCAGCAGTATCGAGAAAATGTCCTGGATTCCAGTCCGGAAAAGCCGCTGCAGCCTGTAATTCTTTCCAGGCACGCTCGGCGTAGACAGCCTGCCCTTCCAAACGGTACACCGTTGCCAGCAGCATGACACGTTCTTTCACGGAGCGGCTGACAGGCAGCAGCTGATCAGCTCCAGCTTTGTTATACGTATTCACCGGAGCGGATAGAAGCCGATCCGCGTCAAGCTTCACTTTGGCATACCAGTCTGCATAAGGAGCCTCTGTTAAACGGCTTTTTATTACATTCCAGTCTTCCCGAGTCACAAGAAGACGGGGATGCTCCAGCTTCAGAGTACTTAACCGGCTATAAAGGCTTAAATCAACGGCACCGGCAATGTTTTCGGTAATGAGCTCTTTAGTAATGACAGGGCCATGAGCCCCTCTAATCGTAGAAGATGCAATTCGAAAGCGGTTGTCGGCACCTTTCAATTCATCCTGTAGTGAAATGACAAGTGTATTCCCTTCCGCGATCACGACACTGTCTTGCTCTCCTAATGGAAGGAATTGATCTCCTTCACGGGCGAGCTCAATGCCATTCTTTACATCAGAGGCATGGGCGACAATGTCCCCGTCGAATAAAAGCGTAACTTCCTTGAACCCTGCTGCTATCTGCGCAGCGCGATAGACCGGCGCTGCATCCCCCCCTGAACCCGGATCGGTTCCGTTGTCCGGATCAGGTTGAGGCTCTGCTGCACTTGGCATATAAGTTACGGTAAGCCGCGGTTCTTTGTCAGCGCTTTCAACAGTGCCTTCATCCTTGGAGTACAAGTGAGCGAAATCACGGTTTATCCCGGCAAGCATAAAGGAAGCTGTTTGATCTCCGGCATGCTCAGCTGCAATGTAGGCGGTTGTATCCCATTGCATCACTCCACCTGGCACCACCGCAGCTGCCGGAGAGACCAGGCTTCCCAGGGCATGTCCTGAATTCCAGGTCATCTCTGATTCGCTCCACTCATCTCCAAGGCCTTCACTAGTCGCATACAAGGCAATCTGCTGATTGGACGAGGAGCTGGGTTTAACATGCATTTCAAGGATCGCTCCCGTAATCTCGCCTGAAATACTGCTCAGATCAAATTTCAGCAGGGCTCTGCGCTTACCGGGCTCCCAATCATGCTCCCGGACTGTCAATTCCCGTTCATTAAAATTACGTTGGCGTTCATCCACATTGGAGTCATGATGCGCTGAAATATAAGTATCATGAGAGGCGATCAGGCTTTGCACGACAGATTCCTGGGGCTGTTCATCGTCACTGTACACAGTAACAGAGCCTGAAAGCATGGGCGGCAATGCCAGGCAAGCGGTGAGGAGAAGCGCGGTCACTTGCCGCGCTTTCCGTTTCAATTTTGGATTCATTGTTGTCCCTCCCTAAATAATCAATGCTATTAAATTTTGTTCATCACCAGTATTTAGACGTTTTCCCTGCCAGAAAGGCCACAGCCTCTGCAAAATAATAATCTCCGTATATAAGCGAGCTGTCGATAAATTCTCCCTGGGTCCGATGCTGACAGGCATGAAGCAGCAGGCCCTCGTGCTCCGGATGATCCTTCGTCGAATAGTGCTCATACAGCGTATGAATGATCTTTTCCGCCCTCTGTTGATATTGCTCCTGCAAAGGTTTATCCACTACAGTAGCAAGCTCTAACAGACTTGCCGCAAATACGGCAGCTGCGGATGTATCAAGCGGCTCCTGACCTGGATTTGGCACCGAGAAATCCCAAGGCGGGACGTCCTGGTCACCGGTTAAAGACAGATACCGGTCAGCCAGCCGCTGAGCCAGCTTCAAGTACTTCGAATCCTTGGTATAGCGATACAAATACGTATAACCGCCAACGGCCCAGGCCTGACCCCTTGACCAGCAGGAGTCGTCCGCATATCCCTGTACAGTCCTTCCTCCTATACGGGCTCCCGTCTCAGGATCAAATACATAAGAATGAAAGGTGGTATCATCCTGTCGTACAATCGTTTCTGCACAGGTATCCGCATGGGCAACAGCCGCTTCGTAATATTCCAGTCTGCCGCTCACCTCATAGGCCCACATCAGCATCGGGAGATTGTACATACAGTCAATTATAATCCGGCCTTTATTCTCCTCACTAAACAGGTCGCCAGGTGTCCATACATTCCATGCCTGAATAAACTTACCTTGAGCATTGTAGCGTTGAAGCAGCTGATCTGCCGCATCCAGACCGATCGTTTTCGCTCTCTCATTACCGGTTAGCTTGTAATCAGCTACGAAAGAAAGCTGATACAGAAACCCGATGTCATGATCCAGCGTTAAAGCCTGCTCATATAAGCGCTTTTCCAGTGTGATCGAGGCGCCGCGGGCAGAATATAAAAAATCCTCATTGTTGGTTGCTTCGTAACAGAGCAGCAGCATGCCGGTCCAGAAGCCCCCCGTCCAAAAGCCATCCTGAGCAAATTGATACTCCCCATCTACCGTTGCTGTCGGCAGCTGGTTACCGAAGCGTTCCGCATTTTTAGCGGTCTTCACCGTAATAAATGTCAACATATCCTCATAGCTTGCCAATGTCATATCAGATCCTCCTGCAATAGAGGGATCAATCGTTAACGATTGATCCCTCCTTCATCCTTCTTACTTCTTGTTATCGTTGTACCAGGTCGTGGCTTCCTCGATCCATCCCGGATACTGGGCTCTCCAGTCTTTAATGAACTGGTCAAACAGGTCCGGTGAATCATTGTTCAGAACAATTTTAGCGGCGACTTCATAAAAGCTCGTATCAAAGTTGTCCAGAATCGTGCTGTTAGGCATGCCTACAGCCGGATTCGGAATGCCTTCTTCTCTTGCAATTTCAAAGGCCGCCTTACGCTTCGCTGCAGCTTCCGGGCTCAGCTTCGTCTGCTCAATTTTTTCGTTGTAGCCGTGCATCTTAAAGATCATCTCACGCCATGCATTAGGCTGATCCTTTTCTGCATTGTATACGTACTTGTCACCCTCGACAGTATACGTATCGCCTTCAATTCCCATTTCCGTAAAGGCTTGTCCTTCTTCGCTCTGCAGCCAATCCAGCATTTTAATGACGGCTTCCGGATTTTCAGAGGTCTTGAAGATGGTATACGTTTTCAAGATTGGAATGTGCACGCGACCTACAGGACCGTCATAGCCTGCACCCTGCGGTGTAGGAATAGCGATGACTTCAGGCTTCTCATTCGGCAAGGCCTGGTTCAAATCATCCTGCCATTTCCAGGCTAGCTCGGCAACATGGTTCCAGGCTCCGACCGTGCCGGATTTGATCTTCTGTTCCCAGTTGGCGCGCTCGTTGGTCAAGAAATCGGCATCCAGCAGCTTCTCCTGATACATAGTCTGAATAAACTCAAGCGCATTCTTCGTATTAGGGTGCGCTGCAGAATGAATGAGCTCATCTTCATAATAAGCGAAGGTACCGAGCGGCGGATTCACACCCCACATGCCAAAAATATTGTCTCCCCAGGCGAAGTTCTTTCGCATGGTGAATGGAATTTCATCCTTCTGACCGTTATTGTTAGGATCCCCGTCACGGAAGGCGCGCAGCATCTCCAGAAATTCATCTGAGGTTTCAGGCACGTCCAGACCCAGCTTATCCAGCCAGTCCTTGCGCACATAGATCAGACGTTCCGCGGAAGCGTTACCAACCTGAGGCTGCGGTATGGATATAATCTGGCCATTGACTGTTACCGCGTCCCACGCTTCTTGCGGAATGTTCTTCTTCAGGTTCGGACCGTATTGATCAATCAGATCGTTGAGCGGCAGCACCATGTCTGCTTCCATCAAGCTCGCGCTAGGAAGACCGCCAAAATTCATATACACATCCGGATATTCTTGAGCGGCAAATTTCATGTCCAGATTCTTCGTGTAATCAGCATGTGGCAAATACTGAATATCCAGCTTCGTATTGGTCTTCTCCATCATGTAATCTGTGGTAGGATTGCCGCCGGCTGGAATCTGTTGGCTGAAATCCGATACGAACATCGTAATTTCAACAGGTCCCTGAGATTGCTCAGTTTGTGCGGTCCCAGTATCACTGCTCTTGCCTTTGTCTGCCTGCTCTGTCGTCGTACCAGAACTGCAGGCTGCAACCGTAAATGCTGTAATTACAGCAAGCATGGACAAATACATTTTTTTGTACATTGTTGTTCCCCCTGTTTAGTAAATTAGATTTATATATAAAGTGTACTTCGGCGGAGCGCTCCGGCCGAGGTTCAGCTTCATACCGGTTATTCCTTGACAGATCCCAGCATTGCACCTTTGATAAAATGCTTCTGCAGCAGCGGATACAAAATGACGATTGGAATGGTGGATACGAGGATCGTCGCCATTTGAAGCCCCTGAGGTGAAACCGTTGCGGCCGACTCACTGATGGAAGCCATCGTTTCATTAACGTCAGACTGCACAATCAAGCTGTATAAATACAGCTGCAAAGGCCGAATGGAAGGATTCGTAATATACATCAGTGCGGTAAAATAATTGTTCCAGTGGCCCACTGCGTAGAACAGCAGCAGCGTAACCATGATCGGCTTCGACAGCGGAAGAACAATTCGGGACAGAATGCCAAGCTCGGTCATGCCGTCCATCTTCGCAGCATCGAACAGTTCTTCCGGCAGCGAGCGCATAAAGGTCATGCATAGAATGACATTGAATACGCTAAGTGCCGTCGGAATAATTAGCGCCCACACCGTGTTCAGTAAGCTAAGCTCCTTGACAACGAGATAGGTTGGAATCAAAGGAGCTTGGAAGATCATCGTAAAAATAAGGATAAGCATAATCAAACGGCGTCCGCGCAGCCACATTTTGGACAGAGGATACGACATCAGCACTGTAATGATCATGTTAATTAACGTGCCTACAGTGACGACAAAGATCGTAACCCCGAACGCCCTCCAAAAAATATCATTCTGCATGACTGCAACATAATTCTCCATACTGAAATCGACGGGCCATAGCAGCACTTCATTATTGATCAGCGCTTTACTAGAGCTGAGCGAGCCGGCAATGATGTAAAGGAATGGAAGAATGACCGTTAAGCAGATGGTCAGGAGAAACAGCGTGTTGAACAGATCAAAGGCTCTTTCTTTCATTCCTTTTTTCAATGTAGTTTGCATGATAAGCACTCACCTTTCTTGCGGCCTAATAAAGCCCCTCGCCTGTAATCTTCTTGCTGAATCGGTTGGCAATGACCAGCAGAGCCAGGCCTACAACGGATTTGAACAGTCCCACGGCAGTCGTCAAGCTGTACATGGACTGCCTGATTCCCATCCGGTACATGAATGTATCGAGCACGTCGGCTTTATCAAAGGTTGCGGGAGTAAGGAAGACATACACCTGCTCGAAGCCGTTATCAAGGATATGTCCGATCTTGAGTAGAAGCAGGATGACGATGGCCGGCATCATACCGGGCAGAGATACGTGCAGGAATTGCTTGAACCTGCCTGCGCCATCAATGCCTGCTGCTTCATACAGCGAGGGGTTGATGCCAGCCAGCGCGGCGAGAAAGATGATGGCACTCCATCCCATTTCCTTCCAAATACCTGTGGAGACGATGATGGTTCGTATGTAGTCGCTGTCGAGCAGAAAGTTAACCTTGTCTCCGCCGAAGTTCTCAATCAATTGGTTGACCAAACCGTAATTTTGCGAGAAGAGCATGGTGCTCAATCCGCCGATCAGAACCCATGATAGGAAATGCGGCAGGTACAGCACGGTTTGCGCGAAGCGCTTGAAAGCCATTTTACGGACCTCATTCAGCAGCACGGCCAATATGATCGGGGCCGGAAAGGCGAACAAAATCTGGTACAGACTAATAATCAAGGTGTTCTTTAACAGCCGGGTAAATTGCGGGAAGGTCAAGAATTGCTCAAACCATCTGAAGCCGACCCAGTCGCTTTTTAGGAACCCCTTAAATACGTTGAAATCCTGAAAAGCAATAACGCTACCCAATAGTGGGATGTACTTGAATACCAACAAATACAACAGTCCCGGAACCAGCATGAAGTAGAGTGCCTTATGGTTTTTCATGAATTGCCAAGTGCCTTGGCGTCGTTGCTTGTGGAGGCTCTGAGCCGCCAGATGTTCTGCCTGTGGTTCCACACGAAATTCCCCTTTCTCTCTGAGTTACTCTCACTCTTGTTGTTTACAGCTTCATTGTATGAAAAAAAGCCGCAGCGGCTCAATGAGCGATATATCGATTTTTATGCCTATATTAAGCAATACAACAAAACAAGCTTCCCGGCGCATGGAACACCCGAAAAGCTTGCTAAAGGATCTGTCATGTTCGTCATCTCTTAGTCCCGTTCCAGCCTCTTCTTATACTCAATCGGGCTGAGGCCATAGTATTCCTTGAATAGCTGCGAGAAATGGGTTCCATTCTCATACCCGATCTGCAATGCAATCTCATACCCTTTCAGGCTGCTGTTAAGCAGCAGCTCTCTGGCTTTTTGCATGCGCACCTCGATCAGATAGCTCCAGATTGTCATTCCCGTTTCCTGCTTGAAGTAATTAGCCAGATAGGTTCGGCTCATTGCAACTTGTTCAGCCAGTTCCTGCAGGCTTACCTTCTCTGCATAGTGTGTCTGGATATAATGCTTCACTTGCTCGATAACACGGCGGTTCGTTTGATTCATCACGTTCTTCATGGCATCAAATAAGAGGTGCGCCCCTTCCTCCAGCCTCCGCACGGCACATAGCCGGAAATAACGCCTGGCCTCACTGTGCAAAATGGGCTCATCCCCCAGCACCCAGTCCGTGCCCTCCTTTAAGTTAAGCGTTACCCGATTGTCCTTCAGATCTTCAAGAATATATTGCAGCCACGCCATCGACAATGGCTTGAGTAAATAATAGCGGCTTCCGATCCAGTTCTCCAGCAGATCCAGTGTATCCACCACCAGCAGCGGCAGCGTCTCAAACTGTACAGAGCGAATCAGATTGACCCAGCGCTGATGCATGTCCCTGCTGTGGGGAATGTTCCTCATCAGAATTTCCACAGCCTGGTTATGCCGATCTCTCTCAATTGTCTCAACGGCCTGAAGCAAAGAGTCCTTAAGTATATCGGTATCAATCGGTTTCAGGATGTAATCCTTTGCGCCAAGCTGAATGGCCTGCTTCGCGTATGCAAATTCATCATAGCTGGATATAATGATACACTCCATCCACGAGAACGTGTTCTTGATCTCCTGAATGAGCTTCAAGCCATCCATGACCGGCATACTGATGTCAGTAATACAGATATCCACATGATAGCTGGATAGAAACCTCATCGCCTCCTCTCCGTTCTCAGAAGACCCTACCAGAAGGAAGTTATTGTGAAATGAAGACACCTTTTTACTCAGTCCCTGGCGAATTAGCAGTTCATCATCGACAATATGCACTCTATTCATGTTGTTCTCCTTCAATTGGAATTGGAATTACGATCCGAATTCTGGCACCGCGATTTACCTTTTGCTCAATGTACAGCCCTGCTTGCCGATCACTGCCGTAGTACATGCGAATGCGTTCATTAACGTTTAAGAGGCCGACATTGGACAGCTTCTTGAATCTTCTTTCATCGCTGTGGATGCTCATCTTGTGCTGAAGCTCTCTGAACGCATCCTCGTCAAATCCAGGACCGTTGTCCTCAAGGACAATCTCCAGCTGCGTGGAGGACAGCCGGCTCGCCCGCAGCATGATATGAATCGGCATTCCGGTGACTGCTATGCCGTGCTTGATCGAATTCTCAGCCAGCGGCTGCAATACTGCCTTTAGACAGGGCAGTCTCAGAATATCGGGCTCAACCTCCTTGGAGTACGTGACCTTGGACCCGAAACGAATCTGGGTAATATACATAAAATTGTCCAGGTGATCAATTTCATTTCGGAGCTGAACTACTTCATTGCGATAATTGGAGGAGTAACGGAACATCTTGGCTAAAGCAATAGTAGCTTTCTCGATTTCCGGCACGTCCGCAAGTGTCGCCATATTGTTGATGGATTCCAGCGTGTTGTACAAAAAATGGGAGTCGATCTGGGACTGCAGCGCCGACAACACAGCCTCTTGCTGAATGCTTTTGGCGTCAGCCAGCTTGTCCACCGTATCATTCAGGCTGGAAAGCATCTTGTTATAAGCGATGGCCACGTCGGCAACCTCATCGCTTCCCTGAACCTCCATAACCTGATCAAATTGACCCTTCGGCGTCTTCTTCAAGGCTTCTCTCAGCTTGTACAAGCGTCTTGTAATGGAGGACGACACGAGTACAATGAGCAGAATTGCGATTCCGATCCCTCCGGCCGCAATAAAGACAGTCATATCCCGAACCCTGTAAAGGCTCTGCGCCACCTCTTCGAATGGAACGACGAAGACATTTTTCCAGCGGGTGCTTGGTACGGTATCAAAAATGATGATCTGGCCGCTGTCTTCATTATAAAAGGACCCTGACTCTTGGGTCACAATTCTTTGCTTCATTCTGGAATCCATCGACCGTAGAAAATAAGACGGCTCGGGATGCACAGCATAATTGCCATGCTGGTCAATCAGCATGCCATGGCCAGTTTCACCAATCCGTATCTCGCTGAGCAGCTGCCTAGGACGAGCCAGTGTAAAGTCCGCAATCATGTAGCCTTTTTTATTGCCGGAGTAAATTTTTTTGACCAGGGTGATCACCGGCAGCGTAACCGGGCTTCCCGAGCCGTCAATGTAGTTGGGGTTCCACCGGGCCAGCAATGTAAAGGTGTTCGAAGGCTCCAGGTCGCGGATCCAGGACTCACTGTGGATCGAATAATCGGAATCTATCGCAAACTTTTTGACATAATGCATCTCTTTGCCCAGGTCATCAGCCAGGACGATGGACAGCAGATCAGGATGCCTGGCTGAGAAGGATAAAATATAATTGTTCTCAATTCGCTTATATGCCTCGTAGTTCTCGTAGGTCTGGTTCTTGGAATACTGAAGCCAGCTGACGAATTCCGGACTTGTCCCCACCATGAGAAAAAACTGATCATAATCCATATGAATCTGGTTCAAATGCATATTCGCCTGCTTCATAACCTGAGAACTGATCTCTACAACCTCGTCCCGGACAGTCCTTGAGGTTTCAATATAGCTGATAGCCCCAATTAAAGTGACCAGGAGGATATTTACCGATATAAAAATCACTATCATTTTCAGCTTTAAGGATCGTCTGATGAGTCCTATCATTGGCCTTCTCCGTTCTCTTGGCTGTAACGTACTTTCATTATCGTAAGCGCTATCCCGATCGTCAATGGTTCTTCACCATTCGCGCGGGCCAGGCAGAACATTTCCTAATATAGCTAAACGATTCGTTATATCTCAACATGAAGCGGGGCGGCATCAACTACCGTTATAAATGAAAAGAAAGCAGCCGCACCAGGGAGATCGCCTCCCCGGATACTGCCGCTTCCCCCTATGATTCATACGAAACGCTCTTACTCATTCCACAGCTTGTAACGATCGGCAAGCAATTCATTAAACGTCTCTTCCAGCTCTGCCCGCCCTGCCTTGTCAATTTCCTGCAGCATAGCATCCCAGATGGCGTCAAACTCTTCCGGCTTTGCCATAATAGCCTCTGGTGCCCGTTTCTTCACGAGATCAAAAATCCGCTGCAGAATGACATTGGCGTTGGAGTCCTGCGGGATGTTAATCTGCCAGGCAGCGCCGTATTCCTTCACCGGGAACTCATCCACGGACGGGAACAGGTCCATCCACAGCTTCGCATCGTACTGGGCGAGCACTTCCTTCTCTACCTCAGTGTAATTCTCAGCGATTTGCTCCGGAGATCTGACCGTAAAGGTCTGGCCTGTGGAATCCAGTGCTCCGTCGCCGTATTCCGGGAACGGATAAGCGTATACCCCGATGCCCGTCTTCTTATAGTATTCGGAGTCGGAGAAGCGCTTCTTCATTTCCTCTTCGGAAATCACACGTTTTCCGTTCTCTACGGTATAATGTTCGCCTTCAATACCCCAATTGTTGAGAATTTGAGCTTCTTCGGAAGCGAGCCAATCCAGGAATTTGATCGCCCGGACCGGATCCTTCGCGGAGGTGGAGATTCCGATGCCCCAGCCTGCAGAATAACCGGAGGACTGGAAGTCAGCATATTTCATATCTTCTGTCAGCGTGACCGGATAAACGCCATACATCATATCATGCTTGCCGCCTTCGCGTAATTGATTCTCTGCATTCCAGTGCTGCCAGCGGGCATCCGCCAAACCTACGACTTGGCCTGAAGCAATCTTCGCCTCATACTGATCATATTTCTGAGTAAAGCTTTCTTGATCAAGCAGACCCATATCATTCATGTGATTGAGCCAGCGGAAATATTCTTTTTCCTCTGGTCTTGTAATATGGAGACTTGCTTTCTTCGTTTGCGGATCTACGTACCATTCTCCGTCATCCGGACCGCCAGTGGCGAGAACCGCAGGATTGGTTACCGTAATTCTGAAACGCCAGTCATCTGCAAGCAGGGACATACCGATCGTCGGCTTGCCGTCTGTGGTCGGATTCTTGTCTACGAAATCTTTAATGACCTTCTCATAATCCTTAAGCGTCTTGATCTCAGGGTATCCGGCCTCCTTGACAGCCCGGTGCTGGATTTCAAATCCGGTCTTCGGATCCCACTGCTCACTGTAAACGCCAAAGCTGCCAACGAAATAGATCGACGGATCTTCCGTGCTGTATCGTAAACGCTTCATATAAGGACCGTATAACGCTTTCAGGTTCGGTGCATGCTCTTCAATCAGGTCTGTCAGATCCAGCAATGCTCCAGCTTCGATGAGCAGATTGGAGTCTGCTTTCGCATAGATTAAGTCCGGGTAATCGCCTCCGGCAGCCATAATGGATACCTTCTGCTTCACATCACCGACTGGATATTCGATATCCAGGGTTACTCCGGTACGCTTCGTAATTTCCTGTCCAACGGGACTCTTCATGTTCTCATAGTTCGGATTCGGGTCCGCACTGAACATGGTGAAGGTAATCGGCTCCAGCGCCTGATTATCCGTCTCTGCCGGCGTTGTGACCCCTTCCCCTTTGGATTCGGTTCCCGGTGTTGCGCTGTTGCCGCCGCTGCAGCCTGCAATGGTCATTGCGGCAGCCATACACAGCATCAGTGCTCGAAAGCCCAGCCTTTTCTTCTTCATCGTTTTAATCCCCTTCCCTTATACAAAATGTCTATGTGTATCACAGATTCGATGTCGAATCCGGCAATACCAGATTTAGCTTTTGACAGCGCCCAGGGTCAGTCCCTTGACAAAATATCTTTGTAAAAACGGATACACGAACAGGATCGGCACCGTTGCAATCATGGTGACGGCCATCCGGATGGACTCCGGCGATACGCGGGTCGTAACCTCCACATTGCCGCTGCGGAATGCGTCGGCAGATTGTCCAGCATTCGTGTTGCTAAGGATCTTCATCAGCTCATATTGCAGAGTTGTCAGCTCATCCCGGGAAGAGTTATACAGAAACGTATCGAACCAGGAATTCCACTGCTGCACGGCAATGAACAAGGCAATTGTAGCCAATACCGGCTTGCACAGCGGCAGAATGATGCTCCAGAAAATGCGCAGGTCCCCGGCCCCATCCAGCTTGGCCGATTCCTGCAGGCTGATCGGCAGGCCGTCGATATACGAGCGAATGACGAACACGTTCCACGCATTGATCATGACCGGCAGGACATACACCCAGAAAGAGCCAATCAGGGAAAGCTCCCGCATCAGCATGTAAACCGGAATGAGCCCCCCGGATACATACAGGGTAATCACGAACAGAAACGAGATTTGCTTGCGCAGGATGAAATCGCGTCTGCTGATGACGTAAGCGAGCAATGCACCGCAGAATACGCCAAGCAGCGTGCCGAGCAGCGTCCTGAGCACCGAGTTTCGAAACGCAGTAATCAGCGACTCATAAGCGAATACAGACCTGTAATTTTCAAGCGTGAATTCGCGCGGCCAGATATGGATGCCTCCCCTGATGGTGTCATTGGAATCATTCAAGGAAATGGCAAGCACATTCAGAAATGGATACAGCGTTACTATCGCAATAAAGATCATGTATAGATACAGAAAGCCGTCGAACAGCCGGTCCGACCAGCTCTTGCCCATGCCGATCTGCATGTTTTTATCCCCCCTCTTGCTGTGATCAGATCACGCTTTCCTTTGTTATTTTCTTGAACACATAGTTAGCTCCGAGCAGCAGGATGATACTCACCACGGAATTAAAAATACCGACGGCTGTACCGAAGGAGAACCTGCCCAGCTTGATCCCATAATTCAAAATGTACAGCTCAAGCACCTCTGCATAGTCCACAACGAGCGGGTTGCCAAGCAAGAACTGCTTCTCAAAGCCAATACTCATCAACCAGCCGATGGACAGGATGAGAACGACCATGATTGTGGGACGAATGCCTGGCAGGGTAATATGCCACATTTTACGCAGCCGTCCCCCGCCATCCACGGTGGCCGCCTCATATTGCTCCGGATCAATTCCGGACATAGCTGCCAGAAAAATAATGGAGTTCCAGCCGGTTTCCTTCCACATATCGGAGATGGTAACGATCCACCAGAACAGCTTCTCTTCTGCCATAAATGAAATGGGAGTGTCGATCAAGCCCAGAAACAGCAGCAGATCATTCACGCCTCCGTCCTGGGTTGACAGCATCTTCGTCACTAGCCCTGCCACGATGACCCAGGATACAAAATGCGGCAGATAGGCAATAGTCTGTATCGTTCGCTTGAACCACATCAGACGCAGCTCGTTCAACAACAGAGCGAACAGAATAGGGATTGTAAAGCCAACCACAAGGCTCATAAAGCTCATTGCGAGTGTATTTCGAAGCACCAGATAAAATCGTTCATCTGCGAATAATTGAACAAAATTATCAAAGCCGACCCACTGCTGTTCAGAAAACGAACGTCCCGGTCTGTATTTCTGGAACGCCATGACCCAGCCCCATAACGGCAAATACTGAAAAATAAACAGCCAAATTAAAAATGGCAGGGACATCAACAGCAGAAATCGCTGCTGCACAAGCGTACTCCATACCTTGCTTCTGGATGTTCCCCTTCCCTTCGGCGTATCCTTCAGATCCATTCACACATCTTCCTTTCCCGTAACAACCTGTTATGTAATCGCTTTATATTCCATACCCCTTATTCTATGAACATTTCAATATTTTGGTAGGTCAACATTTCAAGACCTATGGCACGAATTTAACCTGCTCCTGAACCCGAAAATATCTCTATATAAATCGTAACATCGTTTCTTGTATGACCTTGTTCAAAGCTCTACACTCATATCGAACCGTGCATTCACCACTGAATAAGGAGTGAGTATTAATGATCAAAAGAGCAAGTAAACAACGTTTTTTATCGATGCTGTTTGTTTGTGCGATGTCGTCCACCCTGTTAACATCCGTCCATGCCGACCCTTACAACCTGTATGAAACGTTTGAGGATCAGACCTGGGATTATACGAGTGAACCGCAGAAGAACAATCCCTACGCGCTCAATATCATCAATAATCCTACCTTTGGAGCTTACGAGGGCAGTCGGGTTCAGCGTTTTCAGTGGGATCGGGTCTGGTATGACGCTAGCGATCGAGCAACCAAAGGCTCTGAGATTGCGCAGCCTCAGGTGCGGGCGGCCTGGAATCAGGACATTTGGGAGGAGTTTTATTTCTATTTCCCGAGTTCCAGCGACGGGATGTCCAATGACTCTAAAGGGATGATCATCAAGCAGTGGATCGCCTGGCATCCCAGCATTCCCAATACGAATAAATCCTTTGCGTTTACGCTCCAGAACGGCGTGCTGAAAGCACAGCGTGCCTACGGAGACCGGGTGAATCCCTCCTACCAGGACTACACCATCACATCCAATATCCCCAAAGATCAGTGGGTGAAATTCAAGCTCAATCTTCGCTTTGACCGTACCGGCAGCTCCGGTAAAATCAAGGTGTGGATGAATGATTCACTCAAGGTGGATGTGTCCGGCTTCTCAATGGGCGTGGGTTCTCCAGACTATGGGCCTTATACCAAATACGGCATTTATGCTCACAGCTCATCGGACTTTACCAAACGCGTATTTTTTGCGGACAAAATCAAATGGAGTTATAATGCTTTCTAATATTGGGGGTTATTCCTTTGTCTATGCTTAATATTTACCTGGTCGGCTCCGGCGTCATTGCCAAAATGCATGCCAAGGCCGCTCAACATCTGCCTTGCGCAAATCAGGTACAGCTTCATGCCACCGATATTAGCGAGGATGCACGAAGCGCTTTTCGGGAGGAATTTCCTGAAGCGATCGTCTATACACAGCTGGATGAAATGCTTCAGGCGAAGCCCCCTTCTCCGCTGGACATCGTTGTTGTTTGTACTCCGCCGTTTGCCCACCTTGAACCGGTACGTAAAGCATTGGCATCAGGCCGGCATGTCCTGTGCGAGAAGCCACTGGCGATTTCCAGCCAAGAAGCCCGCGACATGCTGGAGCTGGCCATTGCCAAGGGCGTTCATCTTGCCTGCTGCAGCAGTCGATTTTTGGGGACAAGCACGACAGAGAAGGTAAAGCAGCTTCTTTCAACAGGCGCTTTGGGAGAGCTTTATCACGTAGCCTTTAAGGATGTGCGGAGCCGAGGAAGATCCGGTATCGAATATCAGCCGGGCAGCCGCTGGTTTCTGGACCGCTCCAGAAGCGGCGGTGGCGTGCTCATGGACTGGGGTCCTTACGATTTCGCGGTTCTGAATGATGTGCTGCAGCCGCTCTCTGTTGACATCGTTCAGGCATGGACTGCTAATCCGGTGACGGCACTGGATTTTGACGAAACCGTAGTCAATGATGTAGAGCAGCATGCTGGCGCTGTGATGGTATACCACCAGGCGGATGGATCCCGTGTAACGGTGACTTACGAACGATCGGCCTGTGAGCATGGACCTGAAATGAACCTGGCATTAATCCAGGGGACGAGAGGTGCCGTGGAATGGAACTGGCAGTGCTTTGACCATTCAGGAGAAGTGCATATGTATTCTGATGAAGCCGGTGCACTGGTCAAGCACTCACAGACGCTAGGCAGTGAGATTCCGCTTCATGACCGTCCCCTGCTTTACTTCTACCAGCTACTAACGGGTGTTAAAGGTCATGCACTGGTTGATGAGCAGTCTGTATTTAACCTGGACTGCATACAAGCGATCTATCATACAGCCCGAACCGGACATCCCCAAAAGGTGCAATGGAGCGGGAGGCTGTATGACGGGACCTAAGCTCTACGCAATGGATACCTTTTTCTATACCAGCATTGGCACCTATCGCTTTGAAGCACGGTGCGAAATGATCAAAGAGCTGGGCTTTGATGCCATGTATCTTACCTATTGGGGAAAGCAAAGCTGGGAGGAAGCCTTAAATCTTCGCAGCGTTCATGAGAAGTATGGACTTGGGGTCGCAGGAATGAACGCTGTCGTTGAGATTGAAGAAGAGGTCAATGATCAGAGCAATGCCCAAATTCTTTCACTGCTGAGAGAGCTCGAAGGATGTCCTGCTGTAGAGCTTAGCCTGAAAGCCTCCGCTCATCCGGTCTGCTCGGACGAATCCAGAGATCATTACGCCCTGCAGTGGCTGGAGGCTGCATTGCAAATTGCAGAGGAGCGGGGTATTCGCCTGCTGCTGTACCCGCACTGCGGGCATTGGCTGGAACGGACTGAAGACGCTGTCAGGCTCTGTCGCCAGCTGCCTCATCCTTTGCTTGGTATGACCTTTTCCGGATATCACTGGTACGTTGCAGACGGAGAGGGGCTAAGAAACAAGCTGAAGCTGGCCATGCCATACCTGGGTCTCGTTAATAAATGCGGCTCTCGCAAAATTCCGGGCATCCAGGCCGGTCTGCCAGCGACAATAGAGACGCTGGATGCCGGGGAGCTGGACAACTTCGTTCTGCTGTCCTGGCTGCAGAAGCTGGGATACCAAGGACCGATCGGCTTTCAAGGCTACGCTGCCGGCGGTGATGTGTACAGTAAGCTGAGACGTAATCTAGAGGCTTATTACGACATGTCTGCGCGACTGCAGGCTCACCCCTCTTGGTCAGATCTGGAGGCTAAGCTTCCGTGGCTGTAATCCTGGAACAAAGTCACAGCAGCTGAATCACATCTGAAAATGACAACCCTAAGCAAGGGGCCATCCTAAAGAGATCTTATCTCTCGGAAATGGCCCCTTGCTTGAGCTAGGAATTAAGAAATCAGGGATTAAGAACAGGCTGCTCAGTATCTACTAGCAGCACCCAGTCCTCGCCTCTTCCGCTGCTGGGAGGTGTGAACCATTGCGGCTCCCCGGTAAGCCGTTCGATCGCCTTCAGCCAGACACCGCTTCGCGGATTATACCAGGACGCTGTCATTACGTCTCCAGGAAGAGCTCCCGGATTGACATGCAGAGGCAGGCCGTTTGGCGTATAATAGTACGCACTTCTCTTATTCCTTGCTGCCGCAATATAGTTCGCGCCTTCGTAATTTGCGGCAAGGAGGCTGGCGTCTGGAATGAGCCCTTCAGCAGAGACAGGCTCAAATAATGCTCGCACATACTGCATCTGGGCTGCTCCGGGGCGGTGCAATGCCTCTTGCCAGCTGCTCAGCAGATAGCCGCCGGGCTCCTTGCATTCCAAAGAAGCAAATGCCCCTCGGCTCATGCACCACACCGAGTGATGGCCGTATGTATGGCCGCATGCGCCGGATAACAGACTATAATAGGCCGCTTTGCGCATGTCGGCTTGATCAAAATAGCCATTTTCCGGCTTGAAGCCGATGGGATGATCTTCATAGCAGGGCTCTGCATCGAGTACAGGCTTAATAGGCGTACGGGCATAATCTGCCGCCACCTTTTCATAGTTACGCTGCGTGGAATCACTATGCCCGGACTGAATCATATTGAAATCAAGCCATGCTTCATGATGGACATGCAAAGAAGAAGATTGACCCCCCATCGGATGGAAGGTCATCAGCTGCTCCGCGCCGCCGCGGCGAAGTCCGGAGGACAATGACCGATTCACAGCAAAATGTGCATACTCGGTCAAGGGGCGGTCACCGCCCAGCACCCAAACGATGTTGGTGTAGCTGCCATATCGGCGCCCGAGCCATTCTCCATAAGCTCTGGCATTTTCTTCATTAAATATAACGGGTCCCTTGCCCCATAGCAGGTTGTATTTGTCCCCCCAGGTAGGAAGCAATGCCATATAGATGCCACAGACAGCAGCATATTGAATAATGGCATCGACATGCTTCCAGTAATCATAGCTCCCTTCCTCGGTCAAAGGTTGTGCCGGATCATAAACACCGGCGTCAGTCCGTTCTAGCGGAATCTTTCCATAAGCATTCGGCTCCTTTATACCGTCCAGCTCAGCAAGCGCAGCGACCTGAACGACAGTAAACCCTTGTGTCGCCCGGGTTCTGAGATAATGCTCCGCCTCCTCCATCGTCAGTTTGTGAAACAGCTCCCATGCTGTATCACCAAGCCAGAAGAACGGTGTCCCATCCTCTTTTATAAATCCCCGTTGATGGGAACTGATGCTCAGCTTTTGCATGTAATCACCTCTTTATCATAATACGGGTATGAAACCCTCTCTCGTAATGAGGTTATCCGTAGTGGGTAACATACCAAGGCGAAAGCGATTCTCAGGCGGAGAATCGCTTTCTTGTTGTATTCCTTACAGTTGTGGTTGAGTATACCATGACGTTAATAAGCTATCCGTCATTACCGCTGCCTGCGCTCGTGTCGTTTGGCTCTTGGGACTGAAGGCTCCGTTCTCCATCCCCTTCAAGATTCCTGCTGCCTGAAGCTGACTGATGCTATCCATTGCATAGGAGGAGATAAGAGAGGAATCTCCAAAATTCAACGCTCCGCGTTCTGCAAAGCCCCATCCGGCTGCTTGCAGAGCTCTGGCCGCCATCACAGCCATTTCCTGTCTGGTAACCGGTTGATTCGGCTTAAAGCTTCCATCGCTGTAGCCGTTCAGGACGCCCAGTCCGCTTGCCGCTGTAACGGCGTCAAAGTACCAGCTGCCCGAAGGTACATCACGGAAGGCTGTCGAACTCTGGACAGCCATATTAAAGTCGAGCGCATTCATAAGCATTGCAGCAAATTCAGCCCGAGTAATGGCGCGCCCCGGCTCAAATGCATCATTGCCAGTTCCTTTCAGCATTCCCTTTCCACTAAGTACATGAATGCTGTCGGCGGCCCAATGGGTGTCCAAGATATCTTTGTACACGGCGCGGTCTGCTGTCCCGAGCTCGAACAAGCCCAATTGCTCGGGGAAATAATGCAGCTGTCCGTTTACAGTATCATGCCAGCTGTGCTTGACAGGCATGAGAGTCCCGTCTGCCAGCTTATAGTAGACCAGAGCTGTTCCTGGGCTTGAAGCTGACGACAACGGCATCGTTATTTTCATGGCTCGAGAAGGAATTTGATCCATAATCGATCCGTCCATGGTCAGCTTAAGCTCCAGCTGGTGGCGGGAATTTCCCGATCCACTGGATGTGCTGTCCGCTGACTTGCCATTCATCCGTAGCTCCATCATTCCTTTGGTGCCTTGTGCAAGCAGCCAGGCTGTTGACAGCGAGACCTCACCCTGCCAATGAGAAATCGTCACATTCGGAATAGAATGTTTTTTCAGAGCCTCAAATGACGATGCAGGCAGCTTTAATGTAACAGGACCTTGTTCTTTAACAGCATTTAGCTTTAGCTTTAATGTGCTCACACCCGCCTGGGAAGCAGCTAATTGCTCGATCAGCTTGCCGTCCATCACCGCCTCCCATGCGTTCCCTTGTACCTTCGTGGGCTCAATGCTCAAAGCTCCATTCTCAATCTTGACAGAAGGAGGAGAAGAAGGCCCTTCTGAACCCCCTGATGACGGTGTTTCCGGTGTTTCCGGTGTTTCCGGTGCTTTTTCATATACTCGTACATAGTCAATGAGATGAAGCTGAGGGAGCGCTGTCGTCCCTTCTACGGGCCCCGCAACAGCTCCACCGACAGAGGTATTGAGCAGCAGCATCATCGGCTTGCCAGCCATCCACTCCGGATTATTCGCTTCATGCCACTGAATGCCGTCTACATAAAAACGAATGCCCTCGGAATCCCAATCTACTGCGAACTCGTGATAATCCTCAGAGAAATCCTCTCCTACAAGCGTATAGCCCGTTTCACCATTCGTTGGCCAAGCACCGTAATGATATGTCATTTTCACCTGGTCTGTTGTATGCCCCAGGTAATCCATCATATCTATTTCTGGCGGCCATCCACCAATGCAGGGATCTACCCCCGTACACACATTATTTAATAAAAAGTGCGAGGCACGCAGTCCCTTCCCCTCAGGAAGCTTTGCCCGGACCTCAATTCGTCCTTCTGTAAGCACCATCTTATCCTTTGTATTTACGCCGCCTGAAGTAAAGCTTCTTCCCTCATACTTCCGTGCCTGCGTCTGAAGCACTAGCTTGCCATCTTCAACATATACATCATCCGGTGCAAAATACTGCAGCTCCTGATTCACATTGGAAGGAGCGTTGGTAATATTCCACTTGCTCGTATCAACAGCTTCACCCTCAAATTCATCAGACCAGATAAGCTCCCACTCCGGCTTCGCGATCGAGGAAGCATCTGTCTTGACTTCAACCCGGTTACTGAGAGGTGAATTATATGTGCTGCCTATTGCCCGGACTGCAAACTGATAGCGGCGCTCCGGCTCAAGATCATTCACCTGCAGCTCCATTTGGCCGCTTTCTACCGTCTGGAGAAGAGCTCCGTCCTGATACACCTCGTAGGACTGAGCAGCTGCTCCTTCTGAAGGCATCCGCCAATTCAGAGTGACGGAATCGGAAGCTTTGGCGGATGACCGTAAACGCGGGGTTGAAGGAACATCACTGATGTCTAATGAATACAGCTTGACATAGTCAACCTTCATTGCACCATCCAGAAACAACGCCATAGGCTGGGATGGAATATTCAGCTGATCCGTAAAGGCATGAACTGTCTCTCCATCCACCCGCCAAGTCACTCCGTTCGGATCCCATTCAATTTCAAAAATATGATCCTCGTCCTTCAGATTCCATGGCTCCAGCAGCTGACTGTCTGAAAGAGATGGCGAAGCGGTAAAGCTGGCTAATAATGATCCCGATTGCTGCTGGAACATCATTCGCGGCATATTCAATGAAGGAGGGCCTTCACCATTGCCTTGATCGGGAAGAAGGGCAATCGTTGAGGCTTGCCCGGACTCCGAAGAGAGGCTTGCCTTGATTTCGGCCCGCCCGTACAGCATGCTCACTTTATCTGCGGTTTGCAGCATGCTGCTGCGGCGCTTCTCCTGATCTGCACCCGCTGACAGAACTGCGTTTCCATCCTGTAATGTCACGAGCTCAGGATCAAAGTAAAGCGATTGTTCGCTGCCGGAGGACCAGCCGTCTACGATGTTCCAGTTTCTCGCGTAGAAGGAGTCTGCCAGAAATTCATCATAAAAAATCAAATTCCCCGACAGAGGCATGACAGCCCGCTCCAGCACATTATTGTCTTCATTACTTTCAGGGACGATTGACGAAGCGTCTACTCTAGCCTGAATATGGAGTCTGTCCCGGTCCACGGTCCAGCTTCTGCTGTCTAACGTAATAGCCTGGCCGGGATCTAGCTGAAGCGAGAATGTGTCTGTCAGAAAGGCTTCACTCTCTCCATGATGAGTAAATGCAACTTGTACATCTTCACTTACCGTCGAACCGCCATTATTTCTTACCTGCACTTGAAACTTCACGTCATCGCCAACGTCATAGGTAGAAGGAGTTACCTCCAGCTGCTCTAGTGTCAGATCTGCAGCCTGACTAGGCTTCCATACTCTGACCCAGTCAATCTGAGCCTGCTTGGCTGTCATATCCGAAGGATCGGGATCCCCGGTCCAGTCATTACCCACATGGACGTTCAGGACGGAATACAGCGGCTTGCCGACATTATTGGCGGTCGTTCTTCTCAGCTTGCCATCCACATACCATTTGATCTGCGTATCTGTCCACTCTGCTCCATATATGTGAAACTCTTCAGTCAAGTCCCCTGGAGAGCTCCAGCTTCCTCCGTCCGGAATATGCCTTCCATCGCTGTTAAGGTAATGCTGGGTCATGTGAACATGGTCCGGTTCATTTCCAAGCACTTCCATGAAATCAATTTCCGGCGGCCACATTTCCTCCGTCTTTGCCCAGAATGCTGTCAAGAAGCCATTCCCCGGCGCAGCTTTCATTCTGGCTTCCCAGTATCCATATTTCTGACTGAATTTTCCATTGGTTTGGATCAGCCCGGAGTACCATTGACCGTCCTCAACATCTGCTTGAATCGTCAGCATTCCATCCTGCACGATAATATTCTCTTTACGAAGCACTTCATCGCTATGATCTGCCGTCGTGCCCCATGGCCAGAAGTAGTTCCACTTGGTTTCATCCAGGCTGCTTCCTTCGAAATCATCCGTAAATGTCAGCTTCCAGCCGCCTGCCGGGCCCGCTGGCTGCACCACCTTCACGAATGGCATGCTGTATACATTGTTGTTTTCGTCGCTTTCATCAATTGTTTTCTCTCCAATGCTGTTGTCTGCCATCGCCCAGACCTCAAAGTTGTCCTGGTCTACCTGCCAGCCGTCGATCGTAGTCACGACAATGGATTCACCGGCAGCCAGGCCGTTTACGCCAGCCCAGTCCAGATACTGACTTTGATCGAATGAGGACGCATTTCGCATCCGGACATTTACACCGAACCAGCCCTCGGCAGGCCCTTCCCCTTGGTTACGAACGGTAACCAGGAATCTGACGGTATCTCCAACTTTATAATCAGTAGAATCCAGCGCAATATCGGTGACTACTAAATCCGGCATTGCGGGGACACTTGCAATATCTTTTATAAGCACATTGTTCGTTTCATCGCTTTCATCTATGGCTTGGTACTCATTGCTCTCATCCACCATCGCCCAAATCTGAAAGCTCTCCTGATTCACGACCCAGCCATCGCCGGAGGTCACCTCAATGGACTGTCCTGCTGCCAGGCTGTTCACACCGGCCCAGTCTAAATAGGGGCTCTTTCTGAATTCCTCGCCTTCTTTCAGGCGAACATCAACGCCAAACCAATTGTTTGCGTCTGCAGCCCCCTGATTCTTTACCGTAATCTTAAACTTTACAGAGTCCCCGATCTTATAACTGGGCTTGTCCAGGCGGATATCCGTAATGACCAGGTCAGCCATAGCTTCATCTGCCTGTACCGGAGAGATCAGGCCGCCATGCATTGAAGCCATGAGCATTGCCATACACAGCAGTACGATCATCCAGCGTTTAAAGCCGCCTTTTTTCTGCCTCCCAAAGCCTTTCTGTACCATCCTTGTTCTCCTCCCTTTTGATCTATCTTATGGAACAACGTAAAGGAACCGCCCTGAAGAATGCGCTTTCTTCTTTACGTCTTCCTAATAGTAAGGAGAAGGTGCCGCCTTTGTGTAGGACAACATTTTAACGTGGCTGGCACAGTTTTAACAATGCTATTGGAAAAGTTAAGAATGAGACATCTCTGTTTAAAAGCTGCCATTTCGCTCCAGGTTTTGGAATTGTACACTATAGGCAATCTCTAATGAAAGCAGGTGATGACTGAAGTTTGCAGCTCGCTCGCAGGCAAAACCCAATCATGAAATGGAGGTTGTACAATGATGAAACCCCGCATGTGGAGGCTCAGTCTCAAGGCTTTAACGATGGTAGCAATGCTTGTGTCGACAGTTGCTTTTGCCGGTTCAGCTCAAGCATCTGGAAGCTTTTCTAACGGAACGTTTAATGGAGGAACACTTGCTCCCTGGTCAGGCACCGAGATCAGCACGACGACGAATGGTGCTTATCAAGGGTATAGCATGACTATTCCTGGCAGCAGAGAGGCCGTACAAACGGTAACTGGACTATCTCCAAACACCTCGTATACTGTAACCGCTTACTTGAAGGTTGGGACTGCCGGGGATACCATTACACTCGGCGCACGTAATTATGGCAGCTCCACTTCGACTTCATCAACCAGTGGAAGCTATTCACAGAAGAGCATCACCTTCACAACCGGCTCTGGCCAAACCTCAGCCCAGATATTCATTAATCGGTCTACGCCTGGACAGTGGAGCTGGGGGTATGCGGATAACATCACCGTTACGTCCTCAGGTGGAGGCGGGGGCGGGATCCCTCAGCCATCCGGTCCGGGGTCTGGCTGGACACTGGCCTTTAATGATGAGTTTAATGGCAGCTCTCTGGATACGACCAAATGGAATTATAACTGGCCATGGGGCAATATCGCAGACCATAGTGACGAAGTACTGCGGTCTTCCAATATTTCTGTGGGCGGCGGCTCGCTGGCGATCAAGGCTAACAAGGAAGGTAATACCTGGTACTCTGGATTGATTCAAACGAACGGTAAATTCAATCAGCAGTATGGTTATTGGGAAGCTCGAATCAAGTCAGCACCCGGCAACGGCTTCTTGACTGCATTCTGGACGAAGACCGAAGCGGTATGGCCGCCAGAGATTGATGTCATGGAAGTGTTAGGAAATGATCCCTACAAGCTGCACATGACCCAGCATTATATTAACTCATCCGGCAATTATGTCGGAGATGGCGGCAGCTGGACCTCATCTTCCAATCTGGCTGACGGATACCATGTTTACGGTGTAGAATGGAATGCTTCTCAAATCAAATGGTATGTAGACGGGGTGCTTCGCAGAACGACACCTAACAATGTCTATCAGCCGCTGTATACGTTACTGAATGTGCATGTCGGTATGGACTGGACCGGGGACCCTCAGGATTCCAATACAAGATATGCCTATGTCGACTGGGTTAGAGTCTGGAAAAAATAACGCCTTGAGTGTTCATTGCGTGCTAGGCCTGAACTGAAATGGGGCTGCCCTAAAATCTTGTTAACCGAGGCAACTCACTATTGAAATGCGAAGCTAACAATAAAGACATGGTGGAGTCAGGGAGATCAGCCCAGCACCGCCATGTCTTTATTGTGGTCTATTGCTACCTTCTTCAACAAGTTCACAAAGGTTCACAACAACAAATGAGGCCATCCCGCAAGATCTTAGATCTTTAGGGACAGCCTCCTTTTGTCTTGGACGCTACAGCTTAAGACCCTCATACTCCAGCCAATGAAAATCAGCGGGGGAGTGGCAGTCAAAGCCGTTGCCTGTGGCATATAGCCCTATCATTAGACCGGTCCACACGCCGGCCAGCTCCTGCGACAAATGCGAAGTATCGGTATTTCCAAGCCAGACCCGGGTCTGATCGGCAAGTCTGGCATACAACTTCACGATGTCCGGGTAAGCTTCCAGCTCCAGGATAACAGCACTCTCGCTCTGTCCCTCTTCCAATGGCTTAAAGACCTCATGCTTTGCTTCACCAAAGGTTTGGCGGAACAGTAAGCCACGGCGGCCTTCTTGCACCGTAAGTGCCGCTTCGGTATGATAGCGGCTGCTCATATAAGCGGTCAGGCCAGCCTCTTCTCCTTCCTGCCGAGGCCGAAATTCAAGCTTACACGTAATCACAGCCTGCATATGCTGCAGCCGAACCCCTGTCCAGACCGGGCTCTCTACATCGGAAAGTCGGGTCGCACTCCCCTTCAGCCTTAAACAGCCCGGACGTTCCGCCAGTGAATAACGCTCCAGATCCGGCATACGAATGTAGGACCATCTACGATCCAGCTCTGCTCCTTCAAAGTGGTATCTGACTGATGAAGACTCTAGCTGAGGCTGCTGTGAACCAAGTCCCTCCAGAGTACCGCTGCCGTTCACGATCGGCCAGCCATCCTCAGACCAGGTGACAGGAGCCAGAAAAGTTTCCCGGCCGAGATGACTAAAGCTTTCATACCGTGCATGCCGCGTCCCGAGCATGACCATCCACCAGCTCCCGTCCTCCATTTGAAATAGATCCCCGTGCCCCACATCCCTGACCTCATGGCAGGAGAGATGGCGGTGTGTCAGGATCGGATTGTGAGGACAGGCTTCAAAGGGACCCCAAGGGCTAGTGCTTCGCCCGATAGCTACACTATGGCCAAAGCGTGTTCCTCCCTCTGCGGCCATCAAATAATAATAAGAGCCGATATGATAGAGATGAGGGCCTTCCGTATCGGGAGAAACAAAGCCCTTCGCGATTTCAACAGGGATGTCTAGCAAGGCTCCTGTCTCTATATCCATCCGAGCCTGAACAATTCCTTCTTTGCCTCTTCGCGTATAGTAAACCGTACCGTCATCATCGAATAACAGGGACGGATCAAACAGCTCATCGTCGATCCAGACCGGATCCGACCAAGGACCTGACGGCTCCCGGGCCTTAATGAGGAAATTACCGCCGCCTCCAACGTTCGTCGTCACAATGTAGAACCACCCGTCGTGATAGCGCAGTGTCGGAGCAAAAATCCCTAAGAAGCTGCTATCTCCTTCTCTTCCCTTAAACGGTAAAGCGTCCGTCCGATGGAGCCCATGTCCAATCAAGCTCCAATCTCTCCCGTTTTGGCTGTAATAAATCGGCAGTCCGGGAAAGTATTCAAAGGTGCTGGTTACCAGATATAGATCCCCGCCGACCCGGCATACACTCGGATCCGGGTGAAAGCCAGACAGCACGGGCTTCAGGCTATTGGTCATTGGATATCCCCCTCGAATTACATATTGTCTCGATATTCCTGTGGAGTCATCTGATATTGACGCCGAAACAGCTTGCTTAAATACTGTGGGTTCTGATACCCGAGCGAGGCTGCAATTTCATAGATTTTGAGTTCGGAATGCTTGAGGAGATAAGCGGCCTTCTCCATCTTCAGGCGATACACATACTCAGTAATGCTCTCTCCTGTCTCCAGCTTGTAAATGCGGGATAAATATACCGGGTGCAGGTCAATACGCTCTGCGATATCGTAAAGCGACAAGTCCTGTCCCAGATATTCCATGACATGATGCTGAACCTGCTCAATGATCGACTTCCGATTGCCCTTCATATTGTCTGTGAAATGGGTCTTCAGCCTTTCTAAGGACTGAAACACCCATTCCTTTACTGGATGAATGGACGAGAGGGCAGCGCCATTGAACAGCAGCGCCTGATCTTCGCCAATCAGCTGAAACAGCCGCATACCGTTCTTATGTGCCAGATATGTAAAAGCTCCGCTCACCGCAAACATGACCTCCATAATATGCTCTACAGAATCCGCCCACTCTTGCTCGAGCTCAGTGAATATCTCCTGCAGCCGTTCTTCAAAAGCATCCCATTTGCCGGCATCAATATATTGATGCAGAAGGGGCGGCTCGTACAGGCTTTTAATAATGGAGGTGTTCTCAAATAGCGGAGCCTCGCCGCCCGAAATGAACAGCGCTTCGCCATTGCCGGCCTTCTGCCGCAGCACAGACAGGCTTCGCTCATAGCACTCCTGGACCGCCGTTCGATCCAGGGGAAACCATAAAGATACAAGAACGGAAATCGACAGCTTCAAAAATTGCTTGACCTTTTGCTGCAGCTCCGCTGCTTTGCCTTCCAGAAGTGATCGAATATCCTCCGCGACTACCTCTGCATCCGGTGCTTGTCCGCTGCTTCTTGCCTTCACAAGTATGATCTGCTGATCATGCACATCCTTGCCGATCCAGACATGATAATGCTCGCTTAATATTTCCTCGGCAATATTGCTGATTGCGTAGTCCATGAGAGGCCGATGACGTCCGGTTGTTCGTTCAGGATTGCTCTCAACCCGGATGAGCAGCATCGCCGCTTGGTCATTCAGTCGGAATGCCAGGCTATAGAGGTCGAGCCTGGACGACAGCAAAGCGTCAGAAATCCGATGTCCCGAAATCAGATCATGAAGCAGATTGCTCTGCAAAAGAGGCAGATGGTCACGGATCGTAGAGAGAGCCTTCTGCTCCGAAGCAACCGCAAGCCACTGCCGGCGGTGCTGCTCACAAGCCAACTGGATGGCTGAAACAAGCTCCTCATCGGTTGCAGGCTTAAGCAGGTATTGCACTGCATCCAGCGCCAGCGCCTGCCGGGCATATTCAAATTCAGAGTATCCGCTCAGCAAAATGCATTTGGTCTGCTTGGACAGCTTGCGAATATGGTGAATCAGCTCGATACCGGACATCCCCGGCATGCGAATATCCGTAATAATAATGTCAACAGCCGAGGTTTTGAACAGCTGCAGCGCATGCTCGGCAGAATAAGCCTTCAGCACGTGATCCACCTCCAGGCTTCCCCAGGGCAAAGTCTGGGCCATCGCTTCAACCAAATGCTGCTCATCGTCCACAATCATGACAGAATACACTGCTGATCAGCTCCTTTTTTCCCTCCATGAATTAGCCTGATTTCGGCTTATCGTCCTCCAGGCTCAAGACTATAGACGCGGAGACGCCTCCCCATTTCGATTCGCCAAAATACAGCCCGCTATCGGCGCCAAAGCTGAACTTCAGCCGCTGATGCACATTCCATACCCCGCAGCCCATGTCCTCGCCCAGCGCCTCCTCCAGCCTGGCTTCCAGTGCCTCGCGCTGCTCTGCGGTCATGCCTTTACCGTCATCCTCCACCAGAATGATGATTTGATTCCCCTCCCGCCTGCCAGTTACAGTGATCAAGGTCGCATCCTTCTTCGCTTCAATGCCGTGAATGACGGCATTCTCCACAAGAGGCTGAACAATGAAGCGGGGCACAACAATCTCTAGCAGCTCTTCCGGGAGGTCGATTGTATATTCAAGCCGATTCATTCGCATAGATTGAATTTCAAGATAATTGCGGATTGATTTGATCTCTTCTTCCAATGGGATATTCTGGTTCTGAACCTGAGTGCCATAACGGTAATATTGTCTCAAATGATAGGACATCGCTTCAATGGATTTGTAATCCTCCATCTTGGCCATGCTATTCATAAACGCCAGACAATTGTACAAAAAGTGCGGATTGATCTGGGATTGAAGCTGCTTCACCGTTGCCTCCCGAACACGGATTTTCTCCTCATAGACGTTCTCGATCAGGGCCTGAATCCGCTCAGCCATTCGGTTAAATCGGGAAAAAAGCACTCTAAACTCCTTCCCTGACGGCCCTGGCTGAATGCGATGCCTGTAATCTCCCAGTTCCAGACGCTGGGTTCCATTCATTAAGGTCTTGATGGGAATGACTACCTGGGTATATAGCAAATACGCTGCAGCGATGCTTAAGCCAAACAGGACAGAGGTGGATAACAGAAAGCTGCTGCGGCTTTTGTTCACAGGAGTGAGCACGTTCTCCACCGCCGTATAATCTACCAGCAGCCAGCCAAGCTCTTTGGAAGGCACATAGGTCACCAGATGCTTATGGCCTTCAATACTGACATGCAGCTTCCCGCTGCTTCCGGTGTCCAGAACCTGTAAGCTTTCCTGAAGCTGATGAATCGCAGCCTCATGACTTCCGCTCCCGTATATAATGCCATGCTGCGGATGATATAGAAACGGGTCATTGCGCCCGTCCTTTTGTATAGAATCCAGCAGCTTTCGGATATTAGCCTCGGTAAACTGTGCCTCCAGCAGAAAGATGAGGTCACTCTCCTCCTTGAGCTCAACGGGGTGGGCCATCCGATAACGAAAATGATATCGCGTCCGCCCGCTCTGTTCAGTAGCCTCGACCTCCCAGCGATAAAGCTGGCTCAAGCTGGCATTTGAATACATAAATCGGGGATGGGAGCTGGAGGACAGCATCGTATTCAGGACCGGAGAATAAAAGGATACTGAGTTCTCCCAGCTGCTGGAATTACTTTGCAGAATAAGCTTGTCCTGAATTCGGCCGAGCAGGGTGTAATAATCATAGTCCAGCAGTTCACTTTCAAAATATAAACGCTGATAAGAGCGGAGATCCGGGTCTTCCTTCAGAATCAGCAGCATGGATGCCAGCTGCTTGACATTCGTGTCCAGCTGATCCGCAATGACAGACAGCTGGGAAAGCTGAGCCTCATTGAGCTGGTTTTCCATCGTATCCACACTGACCTGGTACGTATAGGAATACAGCGTCGTGATTGAAGTCAGCAGAAGGATAAACATCAGCATGATTTTATGAAAAAAGCCCCATCGTTTCCACATATCGCAATCCCCCGGTAGACGCTCGAAGAGATCGTTCACGGGAACGATCTCTTCCTCTTACAAGCGAGCTTTATTTGATTCCGTTTTGATCATACCATGCATTGACTTCTGCGGTAACCTCATCGCCGCCGCTCTTCTTCCATTCCTCAACAAAGGTATCAAAGGATGAGCTGTCATTTTTGCCAAAGATGATCTTCGCATAAATGTCCTTCTCCAGCTTCTCCAGGTACTCCCATTTCTGCTTCATTGTAGAAGTGAAGGAGCTCTTAAAGCGTTCAGGCATTGTAATATCCTTCTGGTCGAGGACAATCTTAGCTGCTTCATAGACCTGCTTCGGTGCCGTGCTCGTATTCATAATTTCGTAAGGCGTTTCCGGCTTCACGGTCGGGTCTGCAAATTTCGCCATCGTCTGGAGACTGAGAGACGGGATTCGTGCTCCGTCAAAGGTTAACGTGTATTTGTTAACTGCAATCGCACCGCCCGGTACCTCGGTTGCCGGCTCAGATGCACCCTCCTCCATGAAATAGTCGTATCCGTTATGCATGCCATATTGAAACTCTCCGCCTACCTGCGGATTGGCATAATTGTCAAACATAAAGTTTTGATAGTGGAAAAAGACTTCCGGATGCTCCATGTCCTTATTAATCAGAATGACACCATTATTGACGTTTGTTCCGTGACGGCCGATGTCCCCATCAGGACCTGCCGGAATCGGATACGGACGATATTCTGCCCCCTCGACATTCTTCTTCACATCTTCAAGCGGCCACCATGGCATCCAGTGCGGTCCCACAATGATGCCAGCCTTGCCTGCCGTCCAGATCTCAGAGCCCTTGGACTCGTCCCACAGCAGAACCTCCTGTGGCATGTATCCATTGTCCATCCAGCTCTTAATTGTTTCCAGCGCCTGCTTCGCGCCTTCATTGACAGAGCCATACTCCAGCTCGCCGCTCTCGTTCAGATTCCATTGATTCGGCATCGTGCCATATGCGCCGAACACCCAGCCCAAATCAGACATCCATGTATTGAAATTATTCTTTACACCTGCGGTTAGGCCATACGTATCCTTCTGCCCGTTGCCGTCAGGATCCTGATTGGTGAATGCGTCCATGATCTTCTCAACATCAGCCAGAGTTTGCGGTGTGTCAAAGTTGAACTTCTTCATCCAATCCTCTCGAATCCACAGGACCGGATCGCCGTTGTACATATAGTCCAAAATCGGCACTCCGTATTTCTTGCCGTCCTTCATGAATGGCTGCCATACGGTCGGATCTTCGTTCATCGCATCCTTCCACGTTTGCGAAGCATGCTTGTCAAACAGCTCGCCAACCTCCATAAACTTCCCGGATTCGATCAACGTATCCAGAATCGGCCCTTCGTCTCGCAGCTGCAAAATATCCGGAAGCTTCTCATTAGAGGAAATTGCCAGGCGCAGCTTCGTGTTAAAGGAATCATTCGCGCTTGGCGCCGTCCAGGCATATTGGATATCAATGCCAAGGCGCTCTTTAGCCCACTTTGTGTGTACATTATTCTCAATCGTTTCTCCATCTCTAAACTGGACGTCTCCGCCAACCGGACGGGCTACCGTGATTGTAACGGGTGGATCAAATGTATCCCCGTTCATGGAGAGCGCTGCTTGTCCCGCGCCGTCAGTGCCGTTGCCTCCCGTGTTGTCCGGATTCTCGCTGCTCTGGCTGCCGTTGCTGGAGCAAGCCACCGTGAAGAGAAGAAGCGTAACCATTGACATGCTCTTGACCCATCTCCGTTTTGTAGTCATCTGTTAGTACCCCCTGTATGAATTGTGTTAAGCCGGCTACATGTCAAATTATAAGAAAACGGTTTCGACAAATAAATGGCGCAATGAAAACTGGCATGGGACAAATTTAACCTCTGCTTCTCAGGTTAAATTTGTGCCACCTCTATTGTAAAGCGGACATGTTCACCGACAAAGGAAGCAAATTATAATGAGGCTGACCCACACATCCACCTATCAGAATGAAAAGGAGAGCATAACCTATGAAGCAGTCATTGAACAAAGCAGCCGGGCACGTGCCGGTGCTGACGCCGAAGCAGGATAAGAAGCGCTGGAACATGAAGCGCAACTACCCCCTTCATATCATGCTGATTCCAGCAGTGATTTTCACTCTTGTGTTTGCCTATGTTCCGTTACTCGGAATCGTTATGGCTTTTCAGGACTTCAAGCCCTGGCTCGGCTTCAGCAATTCGCCGTGGATCGGCTGGAGTAACTTTGAATTTATGTTTGAACGGCAGGACAGCAAGCAGGTCATAATGAACACCCTGGTAATCTCCGCAGCCAAAATTGTTGCCGGCCTGATTGCACCCATTACCTTCGCCCTGCTGCTCAACGAGATCCGGCAAGTGGGATTCAAGAGAACCCTGCAGACCCTCGTTTATTTGCCCCATTTTATGTCATGGGTCATTCTGGGCGGCATTCTCATTGATGTCCTGTCGCCGCAGGGCGGACTTCTAAACCGTTTTATTACGAGCGCTTTCGGTATTGAACCGATCTTTTTTCTCGGAGATGGAGACTGGTTCCGCGTGACGATTATTCTCTCTGACATCTGGAAAGAATTCGGCTTCTCAACAATTGTATTCCTCGCAGCCCTGTCTTCGGTCAATCCGTCACTGTATGAGGCCGCCGAGATTGACGGCGCGGGACGCTGGAAGCAGACCCTGCACGTAACACTTCCCGCAATCATGCCGATCACGATTGTTGTCGGCACTCTGTCGCTCGGTAACATTTTGAATGCCGGCTTCGATCAAATCTTTAATTTGTATAACCCACTTGTTTATGACAAAGGTGATATTATTGATACCTTCGTTTATCGAGTAGCCATTCTGAGCGGCGAGATGAGCTTTGGTACCGCAGTGGGACTGTTTAAATCTGTCATCGCGTTTATACTCATTCTAACCTCTTATCGCCTGGCCTATAAATACGCAAATTACCGGATTTTTTAGGGGGACTTCATATGTATCACAAAACGCTGCCTTATCGCATCTTTAGTGTCTTTAACCATATCTTTTTGTTTCTTATAGCTCTGCTGTGCATTTTGCCTCTAATTCATATTCTTGCCGTGTCCTTTAGCGGCAGAGAAGCGGCGGGTGCGAACCTGGTTACCTTCTATCCGATTAATTTCACGCTGGATGCTTATGAGAAGACGATTGCTAACACCCAGTTCCTCAACTCGATCGGTACCTCAGTACTGCGCACGGTCCTGGGCACAACGATCGGCATGATCATTATCTTTTTGGCTGCATATCCACTTTCCAAGGAAGAGAATATGTTTCGGGGACGAAGCCTCTACGCGTGGTTCTTCGTCTTTACGATGCTCTTCTCTGGGGGGATGGTCCCCAGCTACATTCTGATCCAGAAGCTGGGGCTGATGAATTCCATCTGGGCGCTCGTTCTGCCTTTTGTGGTCAGTGTCTGGAATCTGGTGCTCATGCTTAATTTCTTCCGAGGCATTCCAAAGGAGCTGGAAGAGGCAGCTTTTATGGATGGTGCTAATCACTTTGTCACACTTGTCAAAATTTATTTGCCAATCTCAATGCCGGCGATTGCCACCTTGTCCTTGTTTACCGTCGTGTTTCACTGGAATGACTGGTTCAGCGGCATGCTCTATATGAGCGATTACCGTAACTATCCTCTGGCAACATTCTTGCAGTCCATCATTGTACAGCAGGATTTCAGCAAGGTAAATGTCAGTGCAGAGGATTTAAAGAACATCTCGCAGCGGACGGTCAAGTCGGCCCAGATCTTCATCGGAGCCCTGCCTGTGCTCGTTGTATATCCGTTTTTGCAAAGATTTTTCGTGAAAGGCATTGTGCTGGGTGCGGTTAAGGAATAACAATATATAATTGAAACAGGGACCTCTTTCCGTGATGGAAAGAGGTCCCTGTTATTATTCTGCAGCTATTTGAATTAGGCAGTCTTTAAATCTATAAAGACCCGCCAAATCTGGTCGCATACGCCTTAGCGTGTACGTTCTTGGCAGCGTTCACCATCGCTGCATACGGCACGTCAGCGACGTCCACAAAGCCTAGGTTGTAATTCTCGCCGTCCCAATGGCGGCCCAGCAATGGCTCATCCACATACTGGAACCAGTGTGTTCCAACAAAATATGGATTCTTCAGCGCTGCATTGACGTAGTTGGTAAACTTCTCGGCCCGGTTCTGCTGGCTGGATGCGGCCGATTCCGAATTCGGGCCGGTTCCGAATATGCCGCGGTCATTGGCTCCGAATGCAAATTCACCGACGATGGCCGGCTTGTTCAAGCTGCTGATGTCCATCCAGCTATGGCCGTTAACCGATTCTTTATACACGTTGTAGCTCACGACATCGACATACTCCGCTGCTGCTTCCTGAACCTCCTTACTGATGCCCCACTCGGCAAATCTCGCTCCCAGGTACAGCTTGTTCGGCAGCTTCTGGGTTAATTCAGCATCGACAATTGAGAAGTATTTGCGGGCAAGCAGCTTCAGCATTGCGGAATAATCCGGTACCATCCCATTTGAAATCTGTGCCGGCTTGAACGGTGCATTCATTGCCGTGAAGGAGGCAAAGGAGGTTCCCCATTTCGTATTCAAGGCGCCGATATTATTGTTGTATTTCGTTTGCAGATGTGCAATCATAGCGCGTTTGGCATGGCTTTTGGCATCAGATGCATTCATGGCGAGAATGTTGCTGATCAGCAAATATTTACTATCCGTCGTCGCCGGGCTGCCCCAAGGAATTTCATTGTCGATATACACGCCGATGACCCAAGGGTCCTGAGCCACGCCATAGGCGAGAATCTGGTTCTGAACCATATTTTTGACGCTGGTCGTAAACTGCGGATCGTACGGATCCGCAACCGTTCCCCATTCGCCGCTCGGAATCGTGGCGTGTGTGCCCACATTGGTCCAGCCGTTAGCGACATACGCCATTTTATGCTGTGAGCCTTTGCCAAAATACAGTGACGGCTCCGACCAGTTGCCCAGAGAATTGAAGCCCCAGTTCTTAAAGCGGGCTACAGAGACATTCTTCCACTGATTCACATAATCATTTCCATACTTGCGCTCCAGGTTGGCAGAGTAATGGTTAAAGAGCCAGCCCTCGGTTTGTCCCAAAGGCGGACTGCCCACGGAGGTCGTATAGCGGAAATGCTTCCCGAGCGAGCTGTTCTTCGCCGGAAGATCCTTGAACATGCCGTCTCTTCCAGAGATCCAGGTGTGCATATCATCGAGACGGACTACATCAAGGCCTGTAGAGAAGAATAAATAGCCTTCCGGATCCACAAGCGTCCACTTCCCGGCATGCTGTGTCACTCTGAAATGGCCGGTAGCCTGCAGCTTGGGACCATTCTTCCAGCCACCGTACTGACTGAGAACGGCAGGCGGAGCTCCGTTGAGAGCTGCTGCCTCTTGTGCCTTGTCATCCAGAAGGTCCTGATCCTTGGTCACTTTGTCGCTCCAGTTCACGGCTGTATACTGTCCATACTTATCTGCGATGCCATTCAAATAGCTGGAATCGGTATTGGGATCCTTGATAACCTTCAAATTGTCCAGCACGAGCGCCGAGCTGGCGGAAGGATATAACTGAAATAATTGCATGGAAACGATATTGCTGCTGTTTATCGTCTTATCCCCCCAGGCGTATCCCATTTGGGCGCCCGCCGGATTCGGTGGAAGGAACCGCATCCCCAAATCCAGCACGTTCGGGCTAAGGCTCAGGAAATAATTTTTGGTACTCTTGGCCTTCGCCACGGCTTGCGTGACAATCGAGTCCTTCACGCCATCCGCCTGTGCACTGTCGTCCACACGTAAATAGAATGTAATATCCTTATCTGTTGGATTCGTCAGCTCAAACGCAATGGCATTGCCGGAGCCTACACTCCACGGCGTAGACGGGGAGAACTGAACCGACGGGAAATCCCCTGCCGCATAATTAATCCGCAGCGCCTTGGAGCCCGTCGTATTCGTGACCACCTGGAGTGTGGCATTACTGCCGGTCACGTACGCAGGGACCGCGCCATTATCGAAATTCAAGGTGGGGAACGGGACCGCTGCTTCTACAGTACCGGGACTGCTCAGTAAAGACCCTGTCAGAATCAGAGCCATCACGCCTGCAAGCATTTTTTTCATTAACCTTGCCTCCTCATATGGTTTTTATTGCCTCAATAACAGCGAATAATCGGTCTCCTCCCTTCCATGGACTGTGTCCAGGAATATAATTCCTGCTTCATCAGATTACTTAATCCTCACTTCAAAAGAATATGAAAATCTTAACTTTATTCTATTAAAATACATATATGTTAATTAATGTTTATCAATAAAAAGACTTTTCTCAGCAAGAGAGAAAAGTCTTTTTACGATTACAGGTCTTTTTACATCAAGCCCGCCTTCTTCAGCATCCGTTCCAGCATGGCGGCGGTTTCGGCGCGGGTCACATAGGCCTTCGGTGCCAGCTTGCTGCCATCGCGTCCAAGAAGCAGGCCGGACTTGATGCCTGCAGCCAGGCTGCTCTTGGCATAAGAAGATGCTGTGCCTGCGTCCGTAAAGCTGCGAAGCAGCGCTTCGGCTTCCAAAGCCTTCACTTCTGCCTCCATACCCGCTACATGCATGCCTCGCTGGAGAATCGTCATAGCCTGTTCCCGCGTGATGCTGTCCAGCGGCTTGAACTGGCCATGATCATAGCCGGCAATCAGCTGCAGCTGTGCTGCCGCATTTACATAAGGACTGTACCAGCTGCCTGCCTCCACATCAGGGAATACAGTGCCTCCCTCGAGGGTATGCAGTCCCAGCGCTTTGACAACCATGGTTGCAAATTCAGCCCGCGTTACGCTTCGGTTCGGCTCAAAGTTACCCGCTCCTACGCCCTCCACAATCAGTCGCGAGCCCAGGTTCTGAATGATTGCCTCGGCCCAGTGATTCTGTACATCTGTGAAGCCGGCAGTATGATAGAGCAGCGTATAGATGCTGTTGGACATGCTGTTCATCACGGCATAATCCCGGCCGTTAATCGTGCTGAAGGCTGTTGGCACATGCGTGAACGCTCCATGATCCATGTACCTTACCCCAGTGGAAACATCATCCCGGGCAATACCGTCTGGCAGAGCAATCGCTCTTTCCACGAACCCGTTCAACGCGTTCACGGCTGTCGTCTTCTCGTTATAGCTAAGGCTGATCTCAAAATGGAAGGCCGGAGCTGCCAAGGTGTAGCCTTTTGCCGAAGCCGACCGCTTCACTGGCGCCATGTCAGCTTCCTCCAGCTGACTCATCCGGATGTCCATTCCGATCTCTTTTAAAGGAAGCTTCTCTTTCGCTGCGGCCGCTTCCCGCTCGGTCTGAAGAAGCTGCACGGGCAGCATATAAGCGAATTGCTCCGACACCAGCTCGATCGTCACCTCTTTATTTCCCACCTCTTCCAGTACCTCGCCGCTGAACACACCGGCAACCTCGTGAGAGCTTCCGCTGACCGGAATACGGAGTGTTGAGCCGTTCGCAGCCTGCGACAGACTTTCCTTCAACGAGGAAGCATTCAAGGTTACTGTCGTAACGGATCTGCTGTCCCTGTTCTCCACAACCTGGCTAGCCAGACTACGGGATGGCTTGCCGTTGATCAGAATCGTAATCTCCGATTCCTTGACGGTGCTGCCGGAGCCCGGAGGGACAACAGGCGGAGCAGGAGCGGCAGGTGGTGCAGGCGTTACTGGCGGCACTCCTGGCGTGACCGGCGGTTGTTCCGGCGTTACTGGCGGCACTCCTGGATCTACAGGCGGTTCCTCCGGATCTACCGGCGGTTCCCCAGGCTCCGGCTCAGGCTCCGGTGCTGTCGCTGCAACTCCGATCACCACATGATCAAAGACCAGGGATGCCCGATCGATCGGAGCCGCCGTTGGACCGAAAACATACCACTGAATGGACTTCAGGTTTTCAGTGTCAATATCCGCCGTTCTCGGGAAATTGCCATCTGCTAACCAGGTTCCTGATGCTTTTTGAAATTCAGAAATACTAATTTTACGTGATGCTCCTGCCGCCAGAGCATAGTAATAGATTCCCTTGTGATCTGATTGGTCTGTAATCTCGACGCGCAGCTGTGCAGCCTGATTGTTCAGATTGGCCACATCGAAGGTGAATGGCTTGCCACCCAGGCTCCACCCTTCCTCCGGCGCAGTAAACGTCAGACGGCCGGAATATTTACCGGTAGAATCCCATGCATAAGAAGTGAGCTTGTCAAAATCAACCTTCAGCGCTTGGGAACCCTCCGTTGCGTTCTGCGACACGACGGTGGCCGTTACAGAATCTGCATCGTATGTGTAGGCTGCAGGTTCGCCGTCTTCAAAAGAAAACTGTGCTCCGCGGCTTCCAGTCGGCTCTGATTTTACGGTGGCGTACTGCTCAAAAATCGCCAAAGCTTTATTCAGGTTTATCACCGCAGATTCTACCTCTTCCGCCGTTGCCAGGGCATCCTCTGCTACAATCTCAGCCTTGGTTACTTCGATCGAAAGTGTATCGTGAATATGCTGCTTAATCCAGACTGCTCCCGGCTGCACCTCATTACCGGTAGCGGAGATTACGGTTTCAGACAGCGTCGATTTCGCTTCGGCGATCGGCTGGCGAAGTGCCTCCGTGTCCACACCCGAAGGAGCAGCTTGCTCATCATACTGAATGAGCTGGACACTCGTCACATAGCCGCCGCGATCCGGCACCCTAATCTCAATTGTGTTCTGGGCCAGCACCTTTGAAGGCTCCAGCTCAAACTCCGCATACGTCAACAGGTTGCCAGGCTTATTCGTATAGTTTAGATCCTTAGTGAAGGTTTGCTCTTCGGGCTCACCCGGATTGACCACAACCGTCATATCCCCGGCGAAGCCGCTGCCTGTTTTGCCAAAGCCGATCCGCAGTGTGGATTTGGCAAGCTGTGCTGCATCTTGCTGGATCGTCACCACAGCAGGCGCTTGATCACTCAGCGGAATCAGTTCCTCGGAGGCATAAGCAAATTCCCGGTTCCACGTTCCGGTAAAGTCAGGATTGGAGTCCAGCGTAATTTCAAAAATACTCATTTCCTGGACGCGCATATACACGTCCTCCAGATCTGTAACCGTGTCCTCCTCATAGGTCAGTTCTCCTTTTTCGAGGAAGAAATGCTTTCTTGTTACGCTATCAATGTTGGCATTCCCTGCCAGCACGTCCAGGTCAAGATGGACCCGCTGGGCATTCAGGTTATGCACGGCGACATACACCTTGTCGTTATACCGCACCGCATTCGTATGGACGCGTTCGTGATCGGACTGCGAAGGCAGATAGGCACCCCGGTAGTCCTTCCACATATCCAGATATGCTTCCATCGGCGTCATCTCTTCCATCAGCCCGTTCTTATTCTCGTTATATTTGTAGAACGTACCTGTAGAATCTGGTTTCCAGTTAATAATCGGATACAGGTAAGGCACCAGCATGCCGATCGAATCGGAATAGTTCATAAAGCGAAGCATGTAGCCATTAAAGGCAACCAGCTTTTGAAAATAGTCTGCATCGCTTCCAGCGGTGTTGTACGTGCCTTCCTCGGTAATGTAAATCGGCTTCACGTTATCGGTGTTCACCATATGCGCGTTCAGCAGATCCAGTACCGCTTCCAGCCGTCCGCTCAGGAAGCCGTCCGAGTTGTTTTCCCGGTCATGAATGAACAGGTTGGCATTCTCGTAGAAATGGTGGGAGTACCAATCCAGTGAATCCTTGGTTTCATCCATAAACTTCAACTGAGCGCGAGCCTCATCGAAGTCATTTTTCTCCAGGTACATAAAGGCACTGCTCGGTCCGCCTACGAGAACATCAGGATTCTTTGCTTTAACCGCTGCTGCTACCTTGTTGTGGAACTCAGACAAATAGCCCCATGCCTTGTCCGGCTCGGATTGAAGGAACCACCACTCCTGCGGAATTGTGGATTCATTCTTCACTTCAACATATTTCGGCCCCAGGCCATCCAATCGAGTATCAATGCTCTTGATCAGCTGGGCCGAAGCCTCAGCAGCAGCATCAAAATGCTCGTATCCCGGGGTACCAAAATGCTCGGATTGTCCGGATTCCGGATTTTCCCACATCCATTTCGGCCACCCATCCATCGTAAGCACGTAATCTTTCCCGATCGAAGGATAAAGACTTTCGAATTTATGAATGGCCGGCTGGCTTTTGGTATAGATCTTGTTGACCTCTGTGAAATCTGCATAGCCTGGACGCGCCGGATCTTCCTTCAGCCCGGCCCAGTCCGTCAGCAGCTTATAATGAAAAGCCCCGCGTCCCGGGATAAAGCCCCAATCCTTGGTAGTCTTGTGATAGGCTTCATCCAGTACCGTGAATTCTCCGCCCGCCTGCTCGATGCCGATCGGACCGCTGTTGATGTGATAGCGCTTGAACACGTCCTCCGGCAGCTTGTTCACACCGTTCATGCTCAAATTTGTAAGCGCATCCACTTCGACGGAAACGTCAAGAATGTCCTTATCTTCACCAAGGACGGTCCACGCGGAAATGTCGAACTCCAGGGGTACCCCTTCTTCTTCCCAGTGATACACACTGCGAAGCGTACCATTGCCTTTAATCTTCATCTTATAGCCTTCATACACATTCTCACCGTTGTCCTTGATCAGCCAAGGATGGGTGATCGCTTCGGAAGGGTTCGATTCCTGAAAGCCCATTTTGGTATAGTTGGTATACAGTCCCGTGAGCTTGTCTTTCCAGCCTCCGTTCTTGAATACTGTCCACTCGGTTTCCACACCATTCGGATCGATAATGTACAGCTCCATCGTCTGAGCTGCCGAGCCCTCGAACCGGAGGTCACTGAACAGACGCCATATTCTGGCATCCTGGTCTGGAATGTCGATGACCTCTTCTCCATTAATTTCTAAATATTGACCCTCCGGATATTGCAGGAAATTAATCCGCTGAATCCGGCTTTCGCCATTGATGCTGTTAAAATACGCTACTGCATCCTCCCCGAACTTAGCCTTATAGAACTCCGCGACTTCCGGAATCGTATCAAAGTCTGCTTTGTCTGTACGAATATTCTCCGGCAGCTCATCCATATTCGGCGCGGCATAGCCCGCCGGGGCAGTTGAAGCAAAGAATGAAGTAATGAGCAGTGCCGAGCAGAGCAGCCCTGAAAGGATTCCCTTCCATTTTTTTCTGTTCAAAATCAGTGGCTCCCTTCTATTAGAAGAACTCCCGGAAACAGCGCAGCTTGCTCTGTTCCCGGGGTAACTTGATTATTGTGCGCTCATAAAGCGGTCGTACGCCGTTTGGTAAATGGCAACCAGCTCATCCACCTTCATTTTTTTCAGGTTGGCCATATAGCTGTCCCATTCCTTCTCTACACCGCCTTCAAGCAGCCATTTTGCACTGGTCTGGCTAATATAGCTGTTCAGATCGGTATCCAGCGTCTTAATCTTCTGGGATTCCTCCGCCGTGAACATCACACCCGGGAACGTTTCCGAAGTCATGTAAGGAAGATAATGTTCTTTGATGCCGTCAATCTTAATTTTATCCTTCTCTGCCAGGGCCAGGCGGGTGCCATACGTTTCTTCAAGAATGGCATAAGGCGCTTCAACCGGTGCCGTCTTGAAAACATACTGATCTGTTGTCATTCCGGCCGGCGCTTCTTTCAGTGTCAGCTGACCGTCTTTATCCTCCAGCGTTACGCCGATCGGTCCCCAGCCTGCTTCAATAGACGTATCTGTAGCGTAAGCGAGGTCCATCCACTGCATGGTTAATTCCGGATGCTCGTTCACCGCTGTCATCGAGAAGGCAAATGGATTGACACCCTGGTTATTGCCCAGTGACTTTCTCCATACCTGGTTGCCGTTCGGGCCCTTTAAGGCCGGTACTACGACATATTTAGGATCATTTTCCGCACCTACGATGGAGAAGGCGTTCCAAGAAAAGAAGCCGCCCAGACGCTGCTCGGTACCACTGCCCTTGCCCACGAGCTGATTGCGGTCCTGAGCCAGACTTTCCTTGTCAAACAGACCGTCCTTGAAATACGTATGGAAGTAAGCGATGCCTTCTTTATATTCCTCTTCCATCGCCGAGAAAACGACTTTACCATCTTCGACAAACATATGGTTCGCAGAATCCGCGCGTCCAAAGGCGCCGAACAGGGAACCGATTCCATTCACATTATAGTTGGCAAAATCCCATAGGAAAGAGAACGGAACCTCATCGTTCTTGCCATTGCCGTTCGGATCCTGTGTCTTGAATGCTTCCAGCACCGTCTTCAGCTCATCCGTAGTCTTCGGCACTTCCAATCCGAGCTGATCCAGCCATTCCTTGTTCAAGTACATCATATCCGGAGAGAGCCACAGCATCAGCTCCCGGATGCTTGGAAGCGAGTATATGTGGCCATCCGGTGCCGTCATAATGCTCTTGAATTCCGGATTTGCTTCAATCAGAGCCGTCAGGTTCGGCATGGTTTCCTTGTTGATATACTCCTCCAGCGGTACCAGCATGCCTTGGCCGCCGTAATTGATCACATCATTGCCAGACAAGGCCAGTGTGCCATAGAACGCATCCGGCAAATCTCCGCTGGCCAGAATAAGATTCCGCTGCTCCTCGCATTGCGCAAACTCCAGATCTGTCCATTCAATCTGCACATTCGTTTTCTCTTCATATTGCTTGAAGAAATCCATTTCCTCGAATGGCCCGTTATTCGGATGCTTACAGGTTGCCATCTTCAGCGTGACTTTCTCGCTAAGTGGAAATACGCCCTCATTGTCTCCATTCGGTGCCTCCGGGTCTTTGGAAGTGTCTGTGTTGCTGGTGCTCTCGGATGTCTTCGAATCGGATCCGCTGCCGTCTCCCGAGCAGCCGGCTAACAGGGAAAGACTCATCACCATGACCATAAACAAAATGAACCATTGTTTCCAATTTCTCAAATTCATGACCTCCTAAAATGGTGTTTCTATGCGCTTACAGAGAGGAGTCGTTGACGCCGGGCACTCACCTCCTAACCAGCTTTAGAAGCGACATGTCATCAGCCTTTAATGCTGCCGATCATGACTCCCTTAACGAAATAATTTTGCAGGAACGGATACAGAATCAGCAGCGGCAGTGCCGCAATGATAATCATGCCGTATTTAATCAGCTCTGCTGCTCTCAGCTGATCGCCCATGGAGGATAAATCTGTCATCATGTCATTCTGGATCTGGTTCTCAATCAGGATGGAGCGAAGCACGAGCTGCAACGGATACAATTCCTGGTCTCGCAAGTAGATTAAGGCATTAAAGTAGGAGTTCCAGTGGGCTACGCCATAGAACAGAATCATGATCGCGATCAAGGCCTGAGACAGTGGAAGCACCATCCGCCAGAAGAACATGGCATCCGAGCAGCCATCCATTTTTGCCGCCTCCAGAAGCTCATCCGGAATGGTGGATTGAAAGAACGTCCGTGCGATAATCAGATTCCATGCGCCTACAGCGTTAGGAATAACCATCGCCCATACAGAATCCAGCATGCCAAGCTCCTTCACGGTCAGATAGGTTGGAATGAGCCCCCCGCTGAAGAACATGGTGAATGTAATGATCAGCATGATCGTGTTGCGGCCTGGCATATCCTTGCGGGACAGTGCGTATGCTGCGGGCAGCGTCAGGCCAAGGTTAATGACCGTCCCCAGAATGGCGTAAATAAATGAGTTCTTGTAGCCGATCCAGAGATTCTCGCTCTCCAGAATTTTCTTGTAGCCATCCAGACTGAACTTTTCCGGCCAGAGCAGTGTTGTCTGAACCGCACCGGGATCCGTAACGGAAGCTATCACCACAAAGTACAGCGGATAAATAATGATGATAAGACCGGTAAAAATGACAAGCAAATTGATTCGGTCGAACCAGATGTCCGCCTGACTGCGCTTGAACATTGTCATCCCTCCTTCGTCCTTACCATAACGACGTGTTCGATGTTTTCTTGGCGATTTGATTGACGCTGAGCAGAATTACGAAATTGATGATGGAGTTGAACAGCCCTACTGCTGTTGAGAAGCTATATTGCGCTCCAACCAGGCCGGTTTTGTACACGTATGTAGAAATGATCTCTGAGGTGGGCAGGTTGAGCGGTGTTTGCATCAGGTACACCTTTTCAAAGCCGAGGCTCATGATGTTCCCGGTGCTCAGGATAAGCAGAATTACTGCGGTAGGCATAATGCCCGGGATGTCGATATGCACAATACGCTGAAATTTATTCGCTCCGTCCACCACGGCCGATTCATGAAGCTCGGGACTGATGGACGTCAGTGCAGCCAGATAGATAATGGTGCCCCATCCGGTGTTCTGCCAGATCTCGGACAAGACATAGACACTTCGGAACCAGCCCGGATCGCCCATGAAGAATACCGCTTCTCCGCCGAGCCCTTCAATCAGCTTGTTTATGAAGCCGGTTTGGGGGGACAAGAACAGGAAGAGCATGCCCGCAATAACGACTGTGGAAATAAAATGCGGCGCATAGATGATCGTCTGAACGAATTTCTTGAATCGCTTGTGCATCAGCTGGTTCAGCATCAGTGCCAGTATGATCGGTGCCGGGAAGCCGAGGATCATCTGCATTAGACTGAGCTGAATCGTATTCAGGATGATCTTGGTAAACTCAAAGGAATTAAAAAAGCGCTCAAAATGCTCAAAACCGACCCAGGGACTTTCCGAAATGCCCTTAAAGGCCATGAAATTCTTGAACGCGATCTGAACACCGTACATCGGGACATAATGAAAAACGACGTAGTACAGCAAAGCCGGAAGTACGAACAGGTACAGCTGATAGCTTTTTAGCAGGCGTCCGGCTTTCTGCTTTAGCGGGGTTTTCTGCCTGTGCAGCGGAGCAGGAAGCTTCTGGACTTCATTCACTTTTTGCATCTCTAGCACTCCTTCTGAAATAATCTGGATCCGAAAGCTCACCCCTCTCTTCTTGAAAGCGATTTCAACTATTTGATAGTTTTCGAAACAAATAACCACAATTACACGTATTATTTAATTAATCGAAACTTGTTTCGTTTTTATTATAAAACCGCTATCATTTTACGTCAATACCCAATTAAAAGGAATATAAGAAAAGCTGTTAATAACAGTCAGCGAAGTGCTAACTGCTCTTAACAGCTTTTTAGACACATGGGTATCAAGCAGCTAAACGCCAAATGCCACCTTTACTCCGTTCAGCGTCTCCTTGCCTACGCCCCCGTCATGCGACAGGTATCCAGGCGATCGGTGCGGATCAGCTCTCGCAATAGCCGCTCGGTCATCTCCCAGCGCAGCTGCTGATACTGCGGCTCTGACCATACATTCCGCTGCTCATAAGGATCTGCGGCCAGATCAAACAGCAGCCCCTCCTCTGTGTTTGTAAACAGCGTCAGCTTATACTGCTCCAGCACGAGGGAACGCAGACGGGTCGTCTCCGGGGCATACCAATCCTCATCATATTCAATCAGCGCCGGCCGAGGCTCCAGTGCTGCGCCGGATTCCACGGCAGCACGCAGGCTTCGCCCGGGAAGTCCCCAAGGCTTGGCGCTATATACCCCGCGAGTATCGAGACAAGAGGGAGCTATTCCCGCAAAATCCAGAACGGTCGGCACAAAGTCAAGCAGGCTGACGACTGCTTCTGGCTGCACGCCCTGGGCGGTGCTCCCCGGAGATTTCCACAGGAAAGGAACATTGAACAGCTCCTCCCACGGCCATTCTGCTTTCGTCAGCAATCGGTGCGACCCCAAATACTCTCCATGATCTGCCATGAAGGTAATCACCGTATTCTCATACAGCCCAAGCTGCTTCAGCTTCCCCAGCACCTCCCCAATGCAGCTGTCCACATGCGAAATCATGCCATAGGTTTGAGACAAAATCTCTCTCAGCACCGGCTCATCAAAATCAGAGTGTCCGGGATGCACGTCTCTCAGCCCTTTTAGAAAATCGATCGGGTCCGCCTCTGTGTCCCAGTGCTCCGGCAGCGTCAACTTTTCCGGAGGGTACATTTCACTATATGGTCGGCAGGCTGCGAACGGATGATGCGGGTCCGGGAAGGAGCACCAAAGGTAGAATGGCTGATCGGAGCGAAGGCTCTCCAGGAATGCCGAGGAGCGGCGTGCGATCCACCGGTTGTAGTGAAGCCGCTCCGGCAGGTCTATTTTCCAATTCTGGTCATACTGTTCATTCTTGGCGTACGATCCCTCTCTCAGCAGCGCTCGGCCGCCTCCCGGCAGCTCCTGCTCCAGCCAACTTAAATAATCGCCATAGCAGTCCACATGGCCGCCGACAAGCTCAGTTGCTTCATAGCCATAGTATCCTTGAGGAAGAGACGTAATCTCTCCACGCTCCCACCGTTCCCGGCTCTCCCAAGAGAATTCCATCTCTCCGCCCTTACTTACCGAGCCAACCGGCTGATGATGCAGCTTACCGACCGCATGGGTCACATACCCGTGCTGTTTGAGTATGGCAGGCAGGGTAGGAAGCCATTCCGGCACTTTATTTCCATTGGTGAGGCACCCGTGCTGCCGAGGAGTGAGCCCTGTCAGCAGCGTCGCCCGCGAGGGCATACACACCGGATTGTTGCAGTAGGCTCTGGCAAAAGAAATCCCTTCCCGGCCCAGTTGATCCAGATTCGGCGTCTTTACATCGGGATGGCCATGCAGAGACAGGCTGCGGGCTTGCATCTGATCTACGACAAATACGACAAAATTCGGTCTCATTCGGATTCCCCCATCCTGTTAAGCGTTGACTTTCACGATGCAGGTATTAGACACCAGGTGATGATCGGCGCAGCTTGCGCGGACCATCAGCGTGCCCGGCCTCAAGCCCTGAACAATCATCAGCCCCCGCCCCTGGTCGGTTACCAGGCGTGTGCTCTGGAAGGGCTGGACATTGTCTGCACTGCCGTTATCCACACCCAGAATCCGGGCCTCTCCCTCCACCTGAAAGTGAAGACAGAGATTTTGATTTCGGATGATTGTTCCGTTCGCATCCAGCAGGTTCGCTGTCACATGAACGACTGAATCAGCGTCCACCTTCACCTGCTCCTGATCCACTTCAATTTGAATACGGTGTACCGGGCCGACCGTGCGAAGCCTTTCAACAATTTCCTGGTCTCCGCACCGGCCGACCGCCTTCAGTTCTCCGGCAGCAAACGGCAGTACCCACTTGTAAATATGGTCCTCAAAGTCTCTAAGACGCTGTACGGAAATAAGCCTGTCATTGTGATACAGACAAATTTCTTCACAGTTGGAGTACATTTCGACGACAACCTGTTCCTCATCACAGTAATTCCAATGGGCAAACACATCATGCCAGAACCATACGCGCTCCTGCCACCCGCCTTCAATGCGTTCTACCAGCTCTCCGGATGCGCTCATCTGATATAATGATTTCTCCAGTGTTTGGGTAGCAATGTACAGATGAGGCTCCTCATTCCACAGACTTTTGAACATGTGATAAGAGGGCTTGTCGAACCCGGCCAAGTCCAGCAGCCCTGCCTCAGAGCCCTTAAGTGGAAACGGCTTTCGTCTTGCTTCCCCCATATGATCAATCCCCGTCCACAAAAAGATTCCGGCAACATGCTCCCGTTCCAAAACCGCCTTCCATTCATGCCACTGTGCTACATTCTCCGTGCCTATAATCGGCTTGTCCGGGTAATACCGCTTCCCGTAGTCATAGATGACCCTTCTATAGCTGTAGCCAGCCAGATCAAGCTGATCAATATAGCCGGATTCATAGCTGGCGCTGGGCAGAATACAATTGGCGGTGACGGGCCTTGTGGCATCAAGCTCCTTCGTCCAGCGCACCAGCATGCCTGCTGTGGTATCAATGTCATACCGATCACGGGGCATACGAGAGATTAGCTCGGATATCGTCTCCTTGCTGTTCGGAGGCAATGTCCAGAAATAATTGCCCGAGGCATTCATGCCGAAATATCCGGTCGCCGCGTTATATTTCGGATAGGTCCATTCAATTTCATTGCCGATGCTCCATTGAAAAATACACGGGTGATTGCGATCTCTGCGCATCGTATCCTGCAAATCAGCTTGTGCATACTCTCGGAAAAACTCTGCATGACCCTGCGTGATGTCATCCACGCTCTGCTCATTTCCGTTATAGCGTTTATCCTTCGGATAATCCCACTCGTCAAAAAACTCTTCCTGCACGAGAAATCCCATCTCATCGCACAGATCCAAAAAATCTTCGGAGGCCGGATTGTGTGCAGTCCGGATGGCGTTGCAGCCGCACGCCTTCAGCTTCTGAAGTCTCCGCCGCCAAACATCCAGAGGTACCGCAGCGCCGACCAGCCCTCCATCATGATGAAGATTGACCCCCTTGATCTTCATGCTTCTTCCATTAAAGAAGAAGCCCTTGTCTGCATCAAAACGAAAATCCCGGAAACCGATACGTTCTTCTACCTCTTGAAGAACCTTCCCGTTATCTATGATTACGGTTACAACTTTATACAGTCTGGCATCTTCAATCTCCCACCGCTGCGGCTGGGAAATTTCCAGCTCAAATTCAAGCTCCATCCTTTCCCCTGAAGGGATGGCTATCACTCTGGTTTGAAAAGCTGCTTGCTGTCCATCAGGACGGTAAACGGTTATTCTGATCTCCGGTATCTTCTGATCATCGGAATCATTGTTTAGCTGAATCCGGCTTAGCAGCGTGCCTTTGTCGTCATCCAGCCGGGGCGTCGTATGATAGGTGCCCCATACCGGAATATGAAGCTGTGGCAGAAGGTGAAGCGCCACTTTCCGGTAAATGCCCGAGCCTGTGTACCAGCGGCTGTCGGCATATCGGGTCCGGTCTACCTTGACGGCAATAACATTCTCCTCGCCGGCTCCGTTCAACTGATCGGTAATTTCAATCAGGCATGGGGAGTAGCCGAAGGGATGAAAGCGAACAAGGCTGCCATTGCAATAGATGCTTGCCCGGTTATAGATGCCATCAAAGTTAAGAAACACCTTCTGTCCCGTCATCTCCGGCGAAGTTATAAAGCGCTTTCTATACCAGCCGGTACCGCCCGGAAGATAACCTGTAGACGCCTCAAGTTCCGGATCAAACGGAAATTCCACGCTCCAGTCATGCGGCAGCCTCACCGTACACCAGTTAGAATCATCAGTATGTAATAGATGCGGAGCCTCGGGCTCCTCCAGTGTAAAACGCCAATCCTCATTCCAAGGTATGCCTCTCATTCATTGATCTCCTTTCTTTGATTGCAGCCTGAATACTCACTGTTTAGACCCTGCTTCAGGTAAATCATCGGCCTGTGATGAAATAATCACAGGCCGATGAAGGTGTACTATAAATAATTCATGTAAATGGTCCGCTTCTGCAGGTACCCTTCAAGACCATACTCGCCGTCTTCTCCACCGAGTCCGCTCAGCTTGTGACCGCTATGGTAGCCCTGCATGCAGCCGGACATGCCCTGATTCAGGAATACGGTTCCGACCTGAAGCACATCCGTACCGTGCATCATTTTCTTCATATCGTTCGTGAACAGGTAAGCCGACAAGCCCAGCTCGCTGGCATTGACGATGTCAATTGCCTCTTCGAAGCTGGAGATCCGAACGATCGGAAGCACCGGTCCAAAGATTTCTTTTTGCGCTGCAGCCATATCTGGCTTCACATCCACCAGAATGGTCGGCTCATACCAGTAACCTTTGTCAAAAATGCCGCCGCTCGGGCGTTTGCCGCCCCACGCGATGGAAGCGCCCTGGGCTACCGTTTCCTGCACAATGTCGTCAATCTTGATCAGGTCATTGCCGTTCGCTTTCGGTCCCATCGTGACCGACGGATCAAACGGATCCCCGACCTTGATGGATTTCATATGCTCCAGCAGCTTCGCGGTAAATTCATCGGCCACCTTCTCATGGACCAGCACCATCTCACTGCACACGCAAACCTGACCGCAGTTCGCGAATCGTGCGGATACCGCCGCTTCCGCTGCTTTATCAATATCTGCATCCTCCAGCACGATGAACGGAGCCTTGCCTCCCAGCTCCAGGGATAATGCGGTAATATTGTCGGAAGCGGCCTTATAAATCTGCTGCCCTGCACGGACGCTGCCGGTAACCGTAACCAGCTTGGTGATCGGGCTGCTGACCAGCAGCTGTCCCACCTCGGCGCCGGTGCCGGTCACGAAATTGGCAACGCCAGGCGGAAACCCTGCTTCGTGAATTAAATTGAAAAATTCAGCTGAGGCAATCGGCGTCAGTTCGTGCGGCTTAATAATCATCGTATTGCCAGTGACGAGCGCTGGTCCAAGCTTTCTGCCAAGCAAGGCAAGCGGATAGTTCCAGGCACACAAGCCAATCGTCACGCCGTAAGGAACCTTGCGGATTTGGAGGATCTCTCCTTCCCGGTTCGAAGGCAGAATGTCGCCTTTAATCTTGTTCGCAGACTCGGCAGCATACATCATGTAGGCCATGGTGTCGTCCACCTCGCCCAGCGCCTCGCCATAGGTCTTGCCCTGCTCCAGCACCAGCAGCCTGGCGAGAAAATCCCGCTTCTCCTTCACCTTCTCTACCAGCTTGACGAGATAGGCAGCACGTTTGACAGCTGGAAGCCGCTGCCACTGCAGCTGTGCTTTCTCCGAGGATTCCAGCGCCTTCTGTACATCTGATGCCGCAGCGTCGCTGACCCGCCCGATAACTTCCTCATTAGCGGGATTCTGCACCTCGATCAGCTTGGCGGATGAGGAGTCTACCCACTGACCGTCAATGTACAAGCGGTAGTATTCTTGACCATTATGTTCTGCTTTCATCATTTCCTACACATCTCCTTTGGCGTTCAATATGCGTCAATCAGTAAGTTTAAAATAACAGAACAAATACCATTAATAAAATAATGATTTATATTTTCGATATATAGTTCCAATTTATAAATGATTATACAGTTGATGAATGTGAGTGGCAACCTTATTTTACGAAGTAAACCGGGGCCGAAGTACAGTCAGTTATTCATCCTCCGCGAAAACCGGGAGCAGATGAAACTCAAACGTAAACTGCTTCTCATTCATTTGATACTCTTCCGCCAGCATCGGTCCGCACGCATGAGAGCCTACACCACTCATCTTGTAATCCAGCTGAAGAATGGTTTCCTTGCGTTTCTGAAGCTCATGGGTATGCTTTGCTTTTGTCAGGTCACCAGGCAGGAAATGCGAGACGTTAAACGAAAAAGGCTGACCGGCTTCACAGCGAAGACCCATCCCCAGCTCATTAGTGACCCTGGCCCATTCCGTACCCCACCGGGAGCCTGTCTCCTGCGGCATAATGTATGTCTCGGCCATTTCGTCTGCCGTATGCCTGTATTTGCCCTTGCGGACACTATTGCGTTTATCAATGTAGCTTTCATGCGGACCGTACCCGTAATATTCCACTTGGTCCAATCCTTCCGGCAGCACAAGCTGCAGTCCGAAACGGGGCAGGAAATCAATCTCTTCCTTCACCTGTGCCGTGACCTTAACCAAGACGCCCCCGTCAGGCGTGAAGCACCACTCGGCTTCACCTCGTACAATCGGCTTTCTGGTATATACGCCGAGCGAGAATTTCACCTTCACCCGAACCTCCTGCTCCGGAGATTGACTCCATTCACAGGCGTATACCTTCATGCCGGCATGCTCCAGCCCTTCGTAAGCCCAGCGCCGGGTCCAATTCATATCATTATCAATCGGTGCGCGCCACATATTAAATGAAGGCGGCTCTTGAATCAGCTTCACACCATGCTTCGATAATTCCGCAGGCATGCCTTTTCGCAGGTCAAACACATGCCGGAAATCCAAGCCCTCAAGGCTCAGCATGCCCCGCTGCTCTGTCGCCGTCAGCATCCTCCAAGGGCTGTCCGCTGCAGGCTGAAGACTTCTTGCACTTTCCGGTTTCACGATGAACTGGCTAAACATGATTTCATGTCCGCGTTCAGCCCAGCCGCTTTGTTCCTTCAGGCAGCAGGAAATCGTAAGCACCAGCTCCCCCGGGATCGCAGCATTAAAATCCACTTCAAGCTTCACCTCTGCATGAGCATGAGGGGGTGCAGGCACATGCTGGAATTCACCCTGCTGAATGACCTCTCCTTCGCACTCCAGCTTCCAATAGAAGATCAGGTGGGACAAGTCATTGAAATCATACAGATTATGAATTCTCAGCCGGCCCTCTTGCAGCTTTACCGCCTCGATCCGTACCGGCGCAATGATCTGCTTCAGCTCCAGCAATCCCTTGTGCGGCTTTCGATCCGGGGAAACCAGACCGTCAATGCAGAAGTTTCCATCATTCGGCTTGTCGCCAAAATCGCCGCCATAGGCATAGTAGCGCTCGCCCTGCTCTGTTCTCCTCTCAATCCCGTGATCGCACCACTCCCATACACAGCCGCCCATCAGCTTCGGATAGGCATAAATGACGTTCCAGTAGTCCATCAGGTCACCCGGCCCATTGCCCATGGCATGGCTGTATTCGCACAGAAACAGCGGCTTCTTGCTGCCTGCATCCTTGGCATAGGCTTCAATCTGAGATACGGATGCGTACATCCGGCTTTCCATATCCAGCGCTTCGGTGTCGGCATTCCCCCTGTACTGCGGGGCAGCGCCTTCATAATGCACGGGACGGGAAGGATCACGCTGACGGGTCCATTGCGCCATGGCGATATGATTCACCCCATAGCCGGACTCATTCCCCATCGACCAAATGACGACGCAAGGCTGATTCTTGTCACGTTCCACCATCCGCTTCGCCCGGTCTATAAAAGCATGCTCCCAAGCGGTATCATTGGACAGCTGGTGGAAGTCGTCATAGGACTGCATTCCTTCGCCCTTCTCCATGTTTCTCCAGTTATCTGCAATCGCCAGTCCATGGCACTCCAGATCTGCTTCGTCAATCACATAGAAGCCATATTGGCTGCACAGCTCCAGAAACCGGGGGTCATTCGGGTAGTGAGAGGCACGAATCGTATTCACATTATGTTGTTTCATCAGCTTCAAGTCTTCAATCATATGCTGCAGCGGAATGGTCTGCCCGAGCTTGGGATGAGAATCATGGCGGTTCACACCCTTCAGCTTTACCGGCACGCCGTTAATCTGGAAGACGCCCTCAGAGATTTCCACCCGCCGGAAGCCGACTGTAAACCGGAGAACCTCATCCCCGCAATAGAGCAGCAGCTCATACAGCACCGGTGACTCCGCACTCCACAGCATGGGATTCTCTACCTTTATGGCGAGGACGCCGCTAGAGTCTATGAAGTCTTGCACCACAGCAAGCTCCAGTCCATCAGGGGATGACAGCACCGCTGAAACCTCTGCGGCACCCGTGGTTTCCAGCCTGATGTCAAGCAGCGCTTCTTGATCATCTGCCTGTAGGGTAGTCTGCACAAACACATCCCTCACATGATTGCGGTCTCGAGCAAGCAAATAGACATCCCGAAAAATGCCGGAATATCTCCACAAATCCTGATCCTCTAAATAGGTACCATCGCAATATTTCAGCACCATCACAGCCATCCGATTTCTACCCGGAACCAGATATGGCGTCAGGCAGAATTCAGCCGGTACCCGGCTGCCCTGACTGTAGCCGACCAGCTGGCCATTCACCCATACGTAGAAGCAGGCGTTCACGCCTTCAAAAACAACATAGCCTTCCTTATCCTGCCACGCCTTCGAAACCTGAAAATCCCGGATATACAAGCCTGCCGGATTGTCATCCGGAACAAAAGGCGGGTCACAGGGAATCGTGTAATTGACGTTAGAGTAATGCATCTGGTCGTAGCCATAGGTTTGCCAGCAGGAAGGCACCAGCAGCGAATCCCAGCCCTCTGCCGGATACTCTGCTTCATAGAATCGCTCTTCAACCTGCTCTACGCTGTGATGATATTGAAATTTCCATTCCCCGTTCAGGGTCTGATAGTACGGAGAACGGCCTCTTTTTAACGAAGCGGCCTCTTCCCTGCTTGAGTAGGGGATGTAATAGGCCCTCGGTAACTCCCGGTTCACTTCAACAATCCCAGGGTTTTCCCAATACTTTTCCAGATTCAACATTCACCTTCACTCCTTATTCTTTGACAAGAAGAGCACTCGTTCCCTGTGGAATTCGAGTGCTCTCCTCGGCACATCTTCAGCTGCTATTATCGACCTATCCAGCCGCCGTCTACCGTTACAATGGTGCCGGTTACATAATTTGAGGCTGGCGAGGCCAGATAGATCACGGCTCCGTTGAGGTCCTCCGGTCTGCCCCAGCGGCCGGCAGGAATTCGGCTCAGAATTGCTTCATACCGGTCCTTGTCATTGCGAAGCTGCTCGGTATTGTCTGTTTCGATATACCCCGGTGCAATCGCATTGACCTGAACACCCCGGGAAGACCATTCATTCGCCAATGCCTTCGTCAGCTGCCCGATTCCGCCTTTACTGGCGGCATAGCCCGGAACGTTAATGCCCCCCTGGAATGTGAGCAATGAGGCCGTAAAGATAATTTTGCCGCTGCCTTGCTCCAGCATGCCCTGCCCGATTTCTCTGGCCAGTATAAACTGTGAGTTCAAATTGACCTCGATCACATAATCCCAATAGTCATCCGGATGCTCTGCAGCGGGCTTGCGCATGATGGTTCCAGCATTGTTTACCAGAATGTCCACCTGCCCATGCTCTTCCTTCACCCTGGCTGCAAAGGCAACCAAAGCTGCACGGTCACTGAAATCACAGGCATAGCCGGAAAAAGAACGACCGGTGCGAAGAACCTCCTGCTCAATCTCGCTTCCCGATTCCTCCAGTGTCGCACTGACTCCGATCACATCGGCCCCGGCCTGTGCCAGTGCGAGCGCCATAGATTTGCCAATCCCGCGCTTGCAGCCTGTCACAAGTGCCTTCTTCCCTTCCAGTCCGAACCATTGCTGAATACTCATATTACTGCATCCCTTCATTGCAGCGGATCAGCACCTTCATCGCTCCGCTGCCGGATTCCATTTGTTCAAAGCCCGCTTGAATTTCATTCAGCGGATAGACCTCACTAATAATCGGGTCCAGAGCCAGCTCTCCGCCCGCCGCCAGTGCGATCGCTTTCTCAAAATCCTCATGCTCGTACACACGCGCGCCTACCAGCTTCAGCTCTCTCCAGAAGAAGCGGTGCAGATCTACCGGTACCGGCTTGCTGAATATGCCAACGATCACAATCGTACCGCGAGCCTTGGGCAGCTTGGTCATTACCTCTGCTCCTGCAAGAGAGGAGGTCACTTCAAACACCACATCGGCGCCACGACCGCCTGTCACTTTCTGAACGTATTCGGCCAGATCCACTTCCTTGGAGTTGCATGTATTAAGGTCCAGCTGCTGCAGCAGCGTCAGGCGGTAAGGATTGATTTCAGCGACGGTGACGATGGCGCCGGCGGCTTTCGCAACCATGGCGATCAAGGTCCCGATCGGTCCCCCGCCGATTACGACAACCTGATCCCCCGCGGTCACATTGCCCAGCCTGACATCATGGCATGCTACCGCGAGCGGCTCAATTAGTGCGCCGTACTTCAAGCTCAGCTCCTCCGGGAGGCGATGCAGCGTCTTGGCGGGAACGGTCCAGAACGATTGAAAAGCGCCATCTGTCTCAATCCCCATAAACTTCAAATTGTGACATATATGGCTGCAGCCGTCTTGGCAAGCAGGGCATTCTCCGCAGGAGTCAAGCGGAATCACCGTCACCTTGTCACCCGGCTTGAATGCCGTAACCTGAGCCCCGATCCGCTCGACGACGCCCGACATTTCATGTCCAATCACCTGCGGCATGGTGACGCGATGATCCATGTGACCATGGTAAATATGAAGGTCAGTACCGCAGATGCCAGCATAACCGACCCGAATCTCGACCTCCTGTGGTCCCGGCTCCCGGCGTGCAATGGTGCCTACAGTGATGCTCTTGTTCCCTTTATAAAATGCTGCTTGAATATCCATCTTCATTGACTCCTCTCATGAATATTAAACTTCGAACTTAGAATGTCTCCTGATAAGGCTTTAGCAATTCCCAGTCAAATTCGACGCCCGTGCCGGGCTTATCCGGCGCGATCGCCCGCCCATCACGAATGACCAGCGGCCGCTTCGTATATTGATCAATCGGAAAGCTGTGAACCTCCAGATACGAGGCATTTGGCATCGCAGCCATCAGACTGACATGAAGCTCCTGCATGCCATGGGTACACACTGGCAGGTTGTAGGCATAGGCGAGGTTAGCCACCTTCAGCCACCCGGTAATTCCGCCGATATTGGAGGCGTCCGGCTGCGGGAAATCAATCTGTCCGCGGGTAATCATATTGACGAATTCATAGACCGTGTGAAAATTTTCCCCCGCCGCAAGCGGGAGCCCGCCTTCGCTGCCAATTCGGCGAAAGCCGTCATAGTCATCCGGAATGGTCGGCTCCTCCAGCCAATAGATGTTATAGGGCTGCATTAACCTTGCAGCCTTGACGGCCGTCTCAACGGTCCATTTCATGTTCGCGTCCACCATGAATACGCATTCAGGTCCGATCAGCTCCCGGACTGCCGCTACGCGTTCAATGTCCTCGGCAAGCCGCTCTTGACCAAGCTTGATCTTGACCGCATGAAATCCTTTGTCCAAATAGCCCTGGACGTTTCTGAGCAGCTTCTCTTCCGAGAAATTTAAGTCAATTCCCCCAGCGTAAGCCTTGGTCGAGGAGGCATTTCCGCCGAGCAGCTTCCACAGCGGCTCATCAAAGCTCCGGCCCCGCAGATCCCAAAGGGCAATGTCAATCGCCGAAATTGCAAAGGAAGCGATTCCACCCCGGCCCACATAATGAATCTTCCAGACCATATCCTCCCACAGCTTCTCGATACAGCTGGCTTCCTTTCCCAGCAGACAAGGCTTCAGATCATGCTCAATCATATGACAGATTGCCCGGCCGCCAATCCCGCCAGTGTACGTGTAGCCAACCCCCTGCTGACCGTTCTGCTGAACAATCGTGACCGTTACCAGTTCAAAGTGTGAATGAATGCCATGTCTGGCATCGCCGAGCTGTTCCGATAAGGGAACATGAAAATATTGTGTTTGAATATCGGTAATCTGTTTTCCATTAGCCATATCTTCACCCTCTATGATCATTCATCGAAACGCTCATATCGTAAATCCCCGTTCCAATTAATCAAATATTATTACAAATATTTGAGATGGTCAATACTAAAACGGAACACTATATCAATTTAATTATGAGATTGACTACTTTCGAAACGTTATTTAAAATAATGGAATAAGAGAACTTCGAAAGCAGGTGCACTATTGATGATGGACGGGAATAAAACGAACTCCACATTAGAACGCGCATTATTTCTTCTGGAGCAGCTTGCCCTGAACAAGGGCGGCGCTGGAATTGGTGAGCTGGCCGAGGCGACACAGCTTCCTAAGAGCACTACCCATCGTATATTGGAGACGTTAATGAAAGCAGGCTTCGTTATGCAGGAGCCGTCCACGGAGAAGTATTTTGTCGGGTTGAAGTCGATTGAAATTGGAATGGCCGGACTGCATAATATTGACCTGGTGGAGGCCGCAATTCCCCATTTGCAGGATCTTGCAGCCCAGACCGGCCAAACCGCCTTCCTGGCTGTATATAACGAGGGTGAAGTCATCTACATTTATAAGGTGGATGGCAGCGCATCCGTCATTATGAATGCCATTCTCGGCTCCAGAAATCCGGTGCACTGCACGGGTCTGGGGAAAGCCATTATGGCTTACTTCTCGCTGGAGACGGTCGATAACATCGTCAGTGACAAAGGACTGCGTCAATACACACCAACGACGATTACCGATCGTCAGCAATTCCTGGAGGAACTCAGCCGAATTCGTCAGAGCGGCATCTCGGTGAACCGGGAGGAATATGATGATGGCCTTAGCTCCATTGCTGGCCCGGTGTTCAACTATACCGGCAAGGTCATCGCGGCAATCAGCGTTGCAGGCCCAACGGCCAGAATTTTTGACAAGCAGGAGCAGCTCGAGGCGCTCGTCAAGGAGAAGTCCTCGCTCATTTCCAAACGGCTCGGCTTCGTCCCGGCTATGCGCTCCGTATACCTCTCCTGAAGCCTGCATGCATACCGGCGTCCTTATGGGCGCCGGTTTTTTCATGCCGGGCGGATCGTGATCTTAGGACAAAAGCAAAGGCCGAGCTTGCGTGAGCGCCCGGCCTTGCTTGTCTTAGTCCTGATGCTTTGCTTTTTTGCCTAACCACAGCACTTCAGGGTTTACCTTGTTGGCATAGTGATGCTTATAATCCTCCACCGTACGGAATTTCAAAATATAATTCCACTTGGAATGCACGTTATGACACAAGCCCCAACGGATTCCCTCCAGCGGCCCCCGGTCCGTTTCGTCTGTGCGGTAAGGTCCTGCTGCCTCCGGCGGATTCTTGATTACGGCCTCAATCTCGAAGTTAATGCCGTCATGCGCATATTGAATCGTGTTCTTCTCCGGTCCATCTGTAGAGAGCAGGCCAGCCATACCTCCTCGGTAATGCCAGAGCAGGGTTTCATGGCCGCTGTTCGTTACCGGGTTGTACTCTGATTTCACATAAGGCCCCTCCGGATGGTCTGCAATCGCGACACCCCACTTGGTCGTGCGTCCGCCGAAGGTCATTTCTTCCCCCTTCTGCTCCCCCTTGTAGTACAGCCAGAACTGATGGTTGTAATGGAACAGCACCGGGTCATGCACCTTCAAACTGTCGAAATCGCCCTTATGCTTCACCGTCAGACGATTGTCGTCATCTCCGAACCATTCACCGTTCATGGCCGGGCGCAGGATCGGCGCATCCAGCTTCCGCCATGGTCCTTCCGGCGACTCTGCCACCGCCATTGCGATATTCTCGTATTTGCGGAGCAAATACTGACCCTCGATTACTTGATACACGAGATAGAATTTGTCCCCGTGATGCAAAATTTCCGGCGTAAACACGCTGCGGTCATCAAAGGAGCCCTTCGGTCCGCGTCCAACGGCCAGTCCCTGTTCCTTCCAATGGGTTCCGTCCGGGGAGACAGCATACCAGACCTCAGACTGATCCCATGGAAACACCTTCGCCTCCGGATCTCCGGTCCCGAAGCCGACCGCTTCGCCTACGGATCTGGTATACCAGACATAGTACTGATCCTGAACCTTGATTACACTGCTGGGGTCTCTCCGGTGAACTCCTTCCTCGTATTCCAGACCGGTGATAGGCTCATACGCAAAATCACAAAACCAGTCCGCATTTTTGGTATATTGCCGGGCTCTAATCGTTGCAGCGCTTTCTTTTTTCATGATTTCTGGCTCCTCTGCTTATTAACGAAACGTTTTACCAATAAAATTTATTAAAATCAATTTTATTGGAATTAGTTTCGTTTTTATTGTTAAGTAAATTATACTCTGCGAGCCCTTCGCCGTCAATCGCGATCTATTCCATCCCCAAGAAACAAGCCACATAAAAAACCGCTCTTCCTTAGAACGGAAGTCACTAAGCCACCATCTAATCAAGAACGGTTTCATTTGTTCATTACATGCCTTTCTTATATACAATCGGGTTCAGCTTGCTTGCCGCCAGATCCCCTGGCGACAGCTCTGGCAGCCAGCGCTTCAGATCAGACTTACGGGCATTGGAATCCGGCTCCAGTACCTTGGCATCATCGGCATAGTAAATGATCGTCATCACTTCTCTCATCGTGCTTGTCGGATTACCCGGTGCGCTGTGCAGTGTCCAGCCATAATGCCAGGTCGCATCTCCTGCTTCCAGTGCGCCGTAGTTCTCGACCTCCAGCCCTTTTGCCTCAATGTACTGACCCAGTGTCTTCTGGGACTCATCAGAAATAGCAAGCTTGCTAATATATCCATACTTATGAGAGCCGCTGGCAAAATTCATGGAGCCTACATCCTGAGATACCGGTACAAGCGGCATCCACATGGTCACAAAATTATCGGTATCCACCGGCCAGTATATCTGGTCCTGATGCCAAGGTGTAATGCCACCGCCCGGCTCCTTGAACAGGGCCTGGTCATGATATATCCGTACGCCATCCACACCGAGCAGGTCGGCTGCGATCTTCGCAAACCGGCTGGCAAACACAAAGCGCTGAATCTCCGGTGATTTCTCCCAAATATTCGAAATCTGAATGAAGGCTTTGCCGTACGTATCCCGCTCTTCCACGGGCTTGTCGTGGTAGTTCAGCTCCTTCACTTTTTCACCAATCAACTCTCTATATACAGCGACTTCCTCTTGGCTTGCCACACCCGTCAGCTTCAGATGTCCCTTCTCTTGAAATTGCTTAATTTGTTCTTGACTCAGGGAATATTCGCTGGACAGCTCTGGAAGATTACTCAAATCCGACATCCTTCTCATCTCCTTCATAAATGATTTAACTCTTGACAATCCTTATGTTATCATGGTTTCAAACCACTGTATTTGAACAATCGAGGCTAGATATTGGACATTACCGACTTATACATCTTAGGAGGCGATCTCATTTGCAAGCGCCCATGTTACCCCCGTTGAATCCTGTTGTGCACTGGGCACAGCAGCATCGTCAAGCCAAGGAACGAGTCATACAGCGGCGAATCCGCGATTTTGAAATATTGCTGCTGGAGCACGGAGAGGTGGAGGTTGAAATACAAGGAAGAGAACCCTTTCTCGTTCAATCCGGTCAATTCTTCCTGCTGCCCGCAGAGCTCAAGCACCGGGTACAGGTTCTCTCCCAGCCTGACGCCCTGTTTCTTGGAGTCCACTTTGATTTCTACAATGAGCTGCTGATCGCCAAGGATGAAGACATTATCGTGTATGGAGATCCCGATGAACCGGTTCACTACTGCAGCATGCCGCAGAGCCCTGAGTTTCAGGAGTGGCTCTCCCCCGGCAGCCTGCATGCGACTTCTGAGATGTATAGCCTGCTGAGCACGATTATCCATGAATTCACCCAGCGACCAGCCGGCTATATGATGTGCTGCCAGGGCCTGCTGCTGCAGCTGTTCGCTCAGATGTCGAGAGCTATTCACCAGCATCATCGGACAGGAGCCAGCGCCGGCATGCAGCTGGCGATCACGCGTCTGGCCGCAGCCATCGAACAGGATGTCGCCGAACACTGGTGTAACGAGAAGATGGCCGACCTGCTGAATATTAATGTGGATTATATGGGACGGTTATTTAAGAAGTGCACGGGACTTAGCCCCAATAAATTCGTCCAGCAAATCCGCCACGCTGAAGCCAAGCGCCTGCTGCGGGAAACCAGCGACACCATTGAAGCCGTCGGCTATGCCGTGGGCTATAAGGATGTTCATTATTTCGTACGTATTTTTCATAAATGGGAGGGCATGCCTCCTGGAGAGTATCGTAAATTCTGCCGCCTGCTATAGCCATGCCTACAGCGGAGGAGGAGTTCTTTCATTCCCCGAAGGCTTTCGTACAGCGTCTGGCTCCGTGACATGTGATCCCGGTTCACCGGATGCTCCTATTCAACCAACAAAAGGACGTTCCCCAAACGATCCTTCGACCTTGAGAAACGTCCTTTATACTTAGGCGATCAGCCTTTCACCCCAGAGAAGGAAACTCCCTTCTCGATGTATTTCTGCGCGAACAGAAAGATCAGCAGCAGCGGAATCATGGACACCAGAGCGCTCGCCATCAGCATGTTCTGCAGCACGCTAGGCTGGTTCTGAAGATCGTTCAGCGCAACGGTAAACGTCCAGTATTTCGGAGAGCTATTCACGACAAGCGGCCACAGAAATTCGTTCCACACAGGAATGAAGGTCATCACCGCCACCGTAGTGAAGATTGGAATTGAAAGCGGCGTAACAATCTGAATAAAGGTTCTCCACTCTGTGGCTCCATCGACTCTGGCAGCCTGCAGCAGCTCCTTCGAGATCTGCTCGAAAAATCCTTTAAACAGGAAGATGACAATCCCCCAGGCTGTATGCGGCAAGATGACGGCAAGCAGGGAGTTAACCAGGCCCAAATCCTTCATAAGCAGGTACAGCGGCAGCAGGAGTGAGATATCCGGAATCATAATTGTCGCGAGAAAGAACATCACCCAGAAGAACTTCCACCGCTTGCTCTCGATCAGGTGAGCCAGTGCATATCCGGCCAATCCACCGAGCACAAGCTGGACAAGCACGCTGGACACCGTAATAATCGTGCTGTTTAGGAAATACTGTGCAAATCCGAGAGGCCCTGCTGTATCCTGTGCGACTTTGTTCAAGGCCAGATAGCTGCTGAATACGGAAATCCAGCTGTCGTCCTCTTGAATCGACACCACTTGTCCCTTTACCAGCTCATTGGACTGATAAAAGGTTGAGAAGCGGCTCGCCAGATCGGTTTCCGCGATGGCCGCCGTAGCTTTCACCTCTCCCCCCTCTTCCCCCTTCCATTGAAACTCTGACAGCTTCTGCTCGCGAATCACAGGCAGCTTCCGGTCCATCATCGTCTCATTAAAAATCGTGGTCGGCACAACCTTCGGCTGACCGACAAGAAACATGGAGGATACCGTCTCAGCAGTATAGATAACCTTGCCGTCCTTAATGCCCGTGACCTGAACATCCCCGATGCTCTCGCGGATGTTCTTCATCCACGGATACCACATGGCCCGCATGGCATCCTTCTCATAGAACTCCGGATCACTTTCAGTCGTGCCGGTATAGTCAATGGTGACGTCGATCGACTGAGGAATACTCGGCAGCCATTTGGGTGGATAGGAGTTAATATCCTTCTCCGTTTTCAGAGAGGAGGCAAACATCCACAGCGTCGGAATCAGTGCGAAGATGACGAAGGTGATCGTGACGACATACGCCGTAATTTTCAGCGACCGCCCTCCTTTTTCCTTGATTGTGGTCGGTTCCATAAGATCAATCCTTTTCTGCAGAAATTTTATTCTGTACTATGGTCAGCAGCGCAATCACGAAGAACATAAATACGGAAATGGCACCGGAGATGCCAAACCGGGACTGCTGAAAGGCGGAATTGACGACGAGCATGGATACGACCGTTGTGCTTCCGGCCGGCCCGCCCTGTGTCATAATATAAATATTATCGTAAGCAAGCAGTACACTGGACATGAACGCAATGAACTGGATGATAATAATGAACCGGATGCTTGGCAGCAGCATCGTCCACATTCTTCTCCAGGGCCCGGCGCCGTCCATTTTGGCCGCTTCCAGAATTTCCGTAGGAACCGATTTCAAGGCCGAGTAATACAGCAGCAGTGAAATCCCGTTGCCCGCAAACACCGCAGGCAGTACAATAGCAAGCTTGGTCATGCTGGCATCATTCAGCCATAGATAAGGACCCAGTCCGAAAAATTCAAGCCAGTAATTCAGCAATCCGAAATCCGGATTGTACATCCATTTCCAGACCAGCACTCCGCCGACAAGCGGCATAATAACCGGCAGCTGATACATAAACCGGAAGAACGCATTCCCTTTGCGAATATCCATCAGAAATAAAGCCTGAACAATCGGAATCCAGAACGTAAGCCCCAGGTACAGCACGAAGAACACGAAGGTGTTCGACATCGCCTGCCAGAAGGTCGTGGATTTCAAGAACTCGGTATAGTTAGCGAGCCCCACAAATTTGCCCGGCGGGTTTACGATGTTATAGTCAAACAAGCTCAAGTACGCCATGTTTACCAGCGGATAATATTTAAACAGCACATAGCATATGATGGAAGGCAGCAAGAACAGTACAGGCACCCAGCGAATGTTTAATTTACGCAGCATAAGTCTCCCTCATCCCCAAAACGGCGTTCAGGATTCCCCCGAAAGGGGGAATCCCTGGCGCTATTATTTTTTGATTTCTTTGTTGTACTTGTCGACGACTTCGCGTTGAGCCAAATCCTGAGCCTCCTGCATAACCTTCATCGGGTCAGCACTCTCATCCATCAGCACTTGCTGTACAGCCTTGACCACATAAGGGCTCAAGCGAGCCTTCAGGAAGTACTCCAGACGCCCTTCCTGAGCAGCATTCTGGACATTCTGGATCAGCTCTTCCGGCATCCCTTCAACGAACTGGGAAGCGTCCACATCACTGCGTACATTCAGCAGGTTCGGGAAAATACCGTTATCCATCTGATACTGCAGCAAACCGTCCTGAACTTCCTTCGATACGATGTAAGTCGCGTACGTGAACGCCGCTTGCTGCTTCTCCGGAGTCGCTTTCGGGTTAAAGATCATGACTGCACCGCCAACCTGTGCAGGGGAAGAGCCTCCAGGTCCCGGCGGAAGCGCAGAGAAGCCAATGTTCTCGATATCCATACCGGCAGATACCATACCGCCGAACCAGTTGGATGCCGCAATCATGGAAGCCGCACGATTCTGATAGAAATCATCGGAGTTTTCGTCCAGGCTTTGCACGACATTTTTCTGAGTTGCATTATACTTGAATTTTAGATCCTGATAATACTGCAGTGCCTGCACCGCCGGCTCGGAGGTAAAGGTCAGCTTGACACTTCCATCCTCCTGCCGCTCTGTCAAATCTCCGCCGGCCTGCCAGACATAATATTCAAAGAACCAGTCCGCCCAGTCCATTCCAAGCAGTGCATATCCATATTGATTCTTGGAAGGATCAGACAGCTTCTGAGCCGCTTCACCGAACGATTCCCAATCCTTTAATGCTTCGGCCGGATCCAGGCCTGCATCCGCAAACATCTGCTTGTTATAGGCAAGACCGGTCACGTACATGAGGTTCGGAATGCCGTAAATTTTGCCATCGCGGGTTGCGGCCTGCATAGCCGAAGGCAAAATTTGGTCCTTCTCTGCGTAGTTATTCCACAGTTCTGTAATATCTGCAGCAATGCCTTGATCAATATAGGACTCCATATCCGGGAACGCGTTCGCGTACAAATCCGGCTGCTTCCCGCCAACCACGGCTGTCATGAACTGCTCTCTTTCCTTGGTCAGCGTCTGCATAACATGCTCTACCTTAATGTTCGGATGCTTCTCGGCAAAATCCTTGAATACCTGCTCCCAGTATGGCTTGGCAGGATCACCGTCCTGCGGCATATCCCATGCTACAATCTCTACAACCTCGCCCGATGCCTGCGGCGTTGCCTCTTGACCAGCCGCCCCGCTGCTGGAATCGCTTCCAGTAGTGCCCGTGCCATTGCCGGAGCATGCCGATACGAACATGGATGTCAGCAGCGTCAGGGTAAGAAGCGCTTTAGATCTGATCTTTCTCTTCATCGTTGAATCCCCCATTCATGAGATGTCTTTACTCTTTCAATTGTAAAGAACACCTTAAGGAGGCACGTACGAATATATTAAGCAGCGGCTACGAAAATCTTAATCATTCCTTCCTTTGAAATAGTGAAATCCAAAAAGCGCCGCCCGAAACAGGCTCCTTCTCCTGTTCGGGCGGCGCTCACGCTCACCGGATGTCTTCATTATACTGCTGAACCACTTCCTTCTCCGCCTGCTCCTGCGCTCTTGTGAGCAGCTCGTAAGGGTCTGCCTCCTCGCGCAGCAATGCTTCCTGCACGGCCTTTGAGACATATGGGCTCAATCTTGATTTCAAAAAATACTCCAGCCTGCTCTGCTCAGCCGCCTGCTGAATGCTTCGGACCAGCTCCCCCGGCATACCCTCAGCATAGATCGCCGGGTTCACATCATCCCGGTAGGACAGCAGATTAGGCAGCTTCCCCTGCTCCTGCTGAAAGCGCAGCATTTCCTCGTGGGCATACTTGGAGGTCATGAAGGTCGCATACGTGAAGGCGGCCTGCTGCTTCTCCTTGGAAGCCTTCGGATTAAAGATCCAGATGCCCCCGCCAACCTGGGACAGCGATACGCCGGCAGGCCCCGCAGGAAACATAGCAATTCCGATATCCTCCAGATGTACCCCGGACTCCCGCATCTCTCCAAACCAGTTCGAGGCCACAATCATTGTCGCGGCACGACCGAAGTAGAAATCCTTTTTGCTGTCATCCAGGCTCTGAAGCACATCGGGCTGTATCGCATCATATTGAAATCTCAGATCCTGGTAGTATTCCAGTGCTCTGACCGCCGCCTCGGAATTAAACGTTAGCTCCACACTTCCGTCCGCATGCCGCCGGGTCAGATCGCCTCCGGCCTGCCACACATAATACTCATAGAACCAGTCGGCCCACTCTGTGCCCAGAATGGCATAGCCGTAACGATCCTTTGAAGCATCCTTCAGGTCCCGGGCCGCCTTGGCGAAGGTATCCCAGTCCTGCAGCACCTCCTCCGGCTGAAGCTGCTGCTCCTGAAAGATCCGCTTGTTATAGGCAAGAGCAGTCACATACATCAGGTTCGGAATGCCGTACACCCTGCCCCGCTGGGATGCCGTATCCATAGCAATCGGCGAGTAATGAATACGGTCCGGATACGCCTCCCACAGCTCTGTGATATCTGCTGGAATGCCCTGGTCGATATACGTTTCCATATCCGGAAAGGCAGCATTATACAAATCCGGCTGCTCACCGCCGGCCACTGCCGTCATAAACTGCTCACGTTCCTTCTGGTAGGCAGCTTCCATGTGAATGACCCGAATATGGGGATACAGCCTCTCGAACTCTTGAAACATCAAATCATAGTACGGCTTGTCCGCCGAGCCTGCAAATGGCTTATCCCAGACGACAATCTCGACCACCTGCTCTGTCACGCCGCCCTCCAGCTTCAAAGGCTTGCTGCCTGTACAGGAGGCAAGCAGAGGAAGAGCGAGCGTTAGGAGCAGCATTTTTTTCAAAACGGAGCCCTTCTTCATGCCGTTTCCCCCTTAGGTCTGATCGGAGCTCTGCTCCCGGTATTGTCCCGGTGTCATCTTGAACCGCTTGCGGAACACACTACCGAAGTAGGCAGCATCCTCAAATCCCACCCGCTCGCTGATTTCCCGGATTTTGAGGTCTGTTTCCACCAGCAGCCGGGCGGCCTCCTTCATCCGCAATCCATTCAAGTAATCGACAAAGGATTCACCGTACTTCTCCTTAAACCGCTTGGAGAAATAATTCGGATGGATGAAAAAACGCTCTGCAATGACCGAAAGCTGAATCGGCTCGGCATAATGCTGCTCCAAATACACACGCACCGCCTCCATAATCTCCTTGCCATCCAGATTGCTGGTGTGGGAGAGCAGCCCGATCATATTCGTAACGAGCTTATTCATCATATCTACAATGTCCTGCCACGCCGTCGTCTGCTCCAGCTCGCGCTGCAGATCCGTCAGCTCCCCGATCGCCCACTTGGAGTTGTCCGCATGGACCAGCCAGTATTTGTTCAGGAACAGGTACAGATCCACACAGAACCACTCGACCATGACATAGCTGGAGGACGGCTCCTGCACAATGGCGCCCAGGCGGCGTTCAATCCATTTATGGATTTTGTCTCTTTCCCATTTGCCCAGCCAGTCCTCCAGCAGCCTGATATCCTCTTGACTAATAAAGGATTTGCGCTGAGCCTCCTTCCCGGTAGAGGTGATCGTCGGGGTCTGATAGATTCGGCTGCTTCCGTGCAAAATCGAATTACGAGCGATCTGCTTCGCCTCCCGGTAGCTTTCCTGCACACGCGTAATCTGCTCCTGATAAGGCCCTACACCAATGGTCGCTTCAAGGCGCAAATACTTGCGAATGCCGAAAGAGATGGATTCCAGCGCAGAGGTTACGCCCGCCTTATCCTGTCCTTTTCGCAGACCCAGAACGTAAACCAGCTCAAAGCGCCGCAGCGAGTGATGCACCAGAATGCCCTGGATGCTGTTGGAAAGAAACCGCTCTGTGACAATATTCTTGATTGCAAACCAGAGCAGACTCTCCTCCTGGGACCCGAAGGACTGATGCGGCACCTTAAACGACTCCAGCTGAATGACAACGGCTGTAAAATAGGCTCCATGCCTCGCAAGCTCCTCCAGCTCCGCGGTGGCTGCCACGAAATCCTCCTCCTGCAGAAACTGCGTCAGCGCCTGTTGCCGGAACGCCTCCTGGCTGGTCTCCGCTACGCTTCGAAGCTCCTGGATCATCTGCACCGTCTGGTGTTCCGCTTCCTTGCGCTCCAGCAGACTCGACAGCGTGGCGTACAGCTCCTCTTCCTCCAGCGGCTTCACCATGTAATTGGCTACCCCGTACTTGATCGCCTGCTTCGCATAGTCAAAGTTATCGAAGCCCGTAATAATGACGACCTGGACCTCGCTGTCGAGCAGCCGGGCCTGCCGAATAAATTCCAGTCCGTCGATGCCCGGCATGTGAATATCTGTCAGGATCAGGTCCGGCTTGACACTTTTCATCAGCTGAAGCCCCTGTACACCGTCTCCCGCTTCCGCAATCACCGTGACCGGCAGACCGGTCTGGGTAATCTTGTGAATAATGCCCTGGCGTATGATCGGCTCGTCATCCAATACCATGATGTTCATGCTCTCATCCCTCCTGATCCGGCAAACAGGTCTTGATCCTCAAGGTAAACGTTGTCCCGTATTCCGCATCACTGCTAAACGTAATGCCGCATTGACGACCGTACAGCATCTGAATGCGGGACTGCACATTGCTTAAACCTATGGAGGAGGAGGCACCTCTTGGTGCCCCGCCATCCTCCTGGCTGGCGTCCTGCAAAAGACCGCTCAGCCACTCCTGCCGCTCGGCGTCAATGGGAAGACCATTGTTCCATATTTTGACCTGCACCTCGTCCTCTTCGCCGGAAATAGCTTCCAGACGGACGATACCCCCTTCCAGACTGCGGCTGATGCCATGATTCACACTGTTTTCCACCAGCGGCTGAAACAGCAGCTTCGGGATCGGCACCTGCTCCAGACCGGGCTCCAGATAGATGGAATAATCCAAGCGGTGGTCAAAGCGGATCTTCTGAATGGCCAGGTACAGTCGAATCTGCTCGAATTCGGCATCCAGGCTTGAAATATCATCCCCGCTGATGTTATAGCGAAACATCTTGGCGAGCGACCTGCTAATAAAGGAAACCCGGTCATCTCCCTGCATGGAGGCAATGCTGTCAATGACACCCAAGGTGTTGTACAAAAAATGAGGGTTGATCTGAGATTGCAGCGATTTGATCTCCGCATTCTTTTTCACAATTTCAGCCTCGTACACCTTGCTGATCAAGCGATTAATTTCCCGGGTCATCCGGTTAAAGGAAGCGCTTAAATATCCAACCTCGTCCTCGGTACGAACCGGAAGCACCACGGAGTAATTTCCCTTCTCGATGGATTTCATTCCCTTGCTGAGCAGCTTGAGCGGATTAATCGTGCGAGAGGATATGAATCCCGCCAGCAGCATAGAGATGAGCAGCGTAAAGGCCCCGATCCAGATCGTCCTCGTCGTAAAATCATCAATGGACAGCGTCAGCTGCCGGGACGGAATTTCCGAGACGACCGCCCAGCCCGTCTGGCCCAGATTCTCAAAGACAATCAGCTGGCCGCCGGAGTCCTGCTCTCTGAAATAGTGTCCCTTCAGCTGGCCTTGCTGCAGCGCGATTTCCTCCGCCGGCACAATCACTGCGCCGCGCTCCTCCATCTCCCGCGAATAGACAATAGTCCCCTGCTGCTTATCCACGAGATATGTGCGGCTGCCTACGGACGACTCACTCTCACTGAGCCACTGCGCAAGCGCTTCCGGAGATAGCGTGAATACCATCACCCCGATGACCCGGCCCGGGGAAGTTAAGGAAATGTTGCGGATCGCCTGCACATAGGACAGCGTATAGCCCGGCGGCTCCCCTGCTGTATTCGGATTGTACATATCGGTAGGCAGCCACAGCCCTTTGCCTTCCGCCTCTATCGCGGCGTCAGTCAGACGCTGCATCTCATTCTGGGCAATGGTCGTCGATACCAGTCCACCCACCCGGAGAGAGAAGCCATCCTGCTGCAGGATCACGACATTGGTCACAATGGGATGATTGTACACAAAATTGGAGATTTTGCCGCGATACGAGCTTTGCCCTTCCGGATCGGTCCCCATACCCATCACAAACTGATGAAAGTCAAAATCCCCGAAATAGTTCCAGGCAAAGCTTTTGACGTTCGTCAGATTGGCATTCAGCGTCGAAGCGGCCTGCTGTGTCATGCGAACCTGATGATCCACGGCCTGGGTCCTCAAGTCCTCTGCGGTCCGGAAGTAGAAATCAAATACGAGCACGAATACGATACACAGGACAATAAGCAGGTAAGACAGTAAAATTTTGCGATAAAGCGATTTGCCGATATAACGGCTCACCGAAGACATGAAGCCTCGCACATCCCTGCCCCCTTCCTGTCGATCTGTCCCATGGTGCCCGTTGCGAAGCACTTTATAATGTCCATTGTAAAGGCTGAAGTAGAAACGGAAAAGAGCACCTTTTTCCAGAGGAGCCAAGTGCTTTAATCAGGCGCTAAACACTTAGCTTCGCTGGTGAAATGAGATGCCGTTGAAGAGGATAATATCTTGAATATAAGGCGTGTCCAGGAAGGGGAGGTATAAATATCTTCACGAATATCTATAAAAATCACAAGCTTTATGCCAAGCGGCAAAGCCCGCTGCTCAAAAGCCCAGGCTGCGCATGATGTATTCTCCTACGGCCTTGTCCACCATCTCCTGAAAGGAATCGAACGGCGTCACCGCCCTTGCATGCTGATCCAGCGCTGTTTGCGGCAGAGCCTCAAAGTCCTCATCCTTCTCGACGACAAACCCTCCATCTTCGAAAAAGGCTTCAATAGAAGCAAACCGTGTATGCCGGCCCATGAAGGCCGGATTCAGAATTTGCTCAATCGGCACACTCCGGTTGCTTTCGAGCTCTTTCGCTCTTTGCTCCAGCTGCTCCGCATCCGGGGCTTGCATCTGCTGCAGGCTCTTTTGTATGCTGTTCATCTCGAAATCCATCTTCACCGCTCCAATCCAATTGTATTCAATTCACCAGTGGCGAATGCTCAAACGACCAATGTCTACCATTTTATCATAGTTTCCCAGGCCTGGCATTCCTCCGCCTCTCTCCCCTCCTCTTTCAAAAAAATCCTTGAGGAATCAGGTATTTATGCGAAAAAGGGTGACAGGATTCAGCCCGTAAGTAGGTATATTTTACTGCCAGCTCCCTTAAACATGTGGTCAAACCTCGCATTATCTTTTATGATAGACATATAGATTTACTAACTAACTCTTAACCCCAATCCGAGGAGTGAATGTTTTTGGAAAAGATAGGTAGAAATGATGCCTGTCACTGCGGCAGCGGCAAAAAATATAAAAAATGCTGTATGGAGAAAGATCGCCGTTCAGGTGGACCCCGGCGTCATGTCGAACCTTCACAGGAAGAGAAGCTGGCCATGCTCAACGCTCCTTCCAGCCTGGATGAGCTAACAGCCCGGATCGGCCAGATGAAGTGGGACCAGAATTCCTATCGGGAGCTGGCTGAAGAATTGTTCCCTCAGCTGTTCCACGATTACGAATATAATGAGCCGGAGAAGCTGTTCTATCTTTATAACGCGCTGATCATCTGGAACGGCTTTTGCCGCAAGGAAGCTCCGAAGTTCCGCAAAGCGGGCGGCTTCAAGGCCGCGCTGGACCAGCTGTGCACGAAGGCGCTCGATATCCCGGCAACGCAGAATGAGCTCGCAGCCAAGCATGATGTAGCGGCCACAACGCTTGCCAAATGCTCGACTCAGCTGCAGCAATTCATGGGACAGCTTGGACAAGCGGGTTAACATACATGCTTCCATATCAAAGTGAAGGGTGGTGCTCCTAATGAGCTTCAGAGTGAAGAAGCAATGGCTCCTTGCCCGACTGTATGAGCCGGATCTTGTCATTGTGGATTGTCGATTTGCATTGGGGAAGGCCGATGCTGGCCGGCATGCTTACGAGGAGTCCCATATTCCACGGGCCGTTTATTTGGATCTGGAAAGGAATTTGTCTGCTCCGGTGACAGACCACGGCGGCAGACACCCTCTGCCAGATGCGGAGCACATGGCGAAGGTATTCGGCCAGGCCGGAATAAGTCGTGACAGCCGCGTCGTCATTTACGATGACCAGAACGGCATGGTCGCAAGCCGCCTCTGGTGGATGCTGCGATTCACAGGTCATCAACAGACCTATGTGCTGGAGGAAGGCTTTACCGCCTGGAGTCAGGCGGGGTACCCGGTCACGGCCGATCTGCCGGTCGTCATACCGGCGACCTATGACGTGGAGCTTCAGGGTGAGATGGTGGCTGACGTGGAGCAGGTCCGTAAGGCCTCCCTCACCGGCAGCGCCACCCTGATCGATTCCCGCGAGCCGAGCCGCTATCTCGGCCTGGAAGAGCCCATTGATGCAGCAGCCGGCCACATTCCCGGAGCCGTCAACTACTTCTGGAAAGACCTGCTCACGCAGCAGGGCTCCTGGAAGAGCCCGGAGGAGTGGTCCAACCACTTCCAGGAGCTCCCGAAGGACCAGGAGCTTATCATCTACTGCGGCTCCGGCGTATCCGCCTGCCCCAACGTCCTGGCCCTCCTGGAATCCGGCTTCACCCACGTGAAGCTGTATCCGGGAAGCTGGAGCGATTGGATTAGCTATGCGGGGAATACGGTGGCTACGGGAGAGGAATAGTTTGAAGCGTAAGCTGGAATGTAGCATTGATTTCGAAGTACATCGCTCATGTGGCGATGTACTTCTTTGTGCTTGTTACCGGAACCATGATGGGGCCAGCCCCGTGATTCCACTCATTCAGTATGACCAGCTGCCGATCTTCCATAATAGCTTGAGCTAGTGTTAGCTTTTACATTTGTCAAAGATTTAGATACAAATACACGTTCCTACTCTTACATATTATGCTATAATTAACTAGGCATGTGGAACGGCTTGCAAGGGTGGTCGGCTACCTCTCTATAGAAGGGAGGGATGCTCATGGAGGTTAAGGATGCACTGACATTGATGATTAGTTTTGGTGCGCTCATTGTAGCGCTGCTTACGCTGGTCGTCGCCATTGTCACTGCATTGAACCAAAAGAAATAGACCGCCCCCCTGCAAGGTAGCGGTCTATTACTGATCGTTTCACCGAAGCCGACCGCCTTTGAAGCGGTCTATCGTGCCAAGGAGTCGTGTTCGCGCACGGCTCCTTCTTTAGTTTTATTATAACGACCTCTGTTTATACGTGCAATAAGGAGATGGGAAATTGGGTCCCCCATCTAGAAAATGAACAAGAAGACATAAAATTTATACAAGAAGTAACGAACGTATTCCTTATAATTCATAATTGTAAGCGCTTTAATAAACGGGGATTAGGAGGGTTGCATTCACGGATTGGGTAACCGCACCACATTATTTTACTCAGAAAGGGAAGTGATGTCATGTTTAATCTTCAACGCGCTTTACCCCCATTACGAAAGTCTGTACTCTATGCAGTGATGCTCTCGCTCACCTTGTTTACCGCTCCAACGGTCTCTCAGGCCGCATCAGTCACATGCAGTACGGCATCATGCCTCACCTCAGCCCTTGCGAATGCACAGCCTGGCGATGTGATCACTCTTGCTGCAGGGGTTACGTTTACAGGTAACTTCGTCGCCGCGAAGAACGGCACCGCCTCTGCCAAAATCACCATTAAAGGCGCCAGCTCCACCAACAAACCCATCCTAAACGGCGGCACGACCTCCAGCGGTTATGCGCTGTATATTACCGGAGATCATTACGATATCCGCAATGTGAAGGTGACCAATGCCAAAAAAGGCATCATGCTCGATCATGCCAACTACACCTGGATGGAATATGTGGATGTGTACAGCATTGGCGAGGAAGGCGTGCATTACCGGGACGGCAGCTCTAATAATACCATTAAGAATTCGACTGTATCCGATACCGGAAAGCTGAACCCTGAGTATGGTGAAGGCGTTTATGTCGGTTCAGACGTTGGCAAGTGGGGCAGCTACATTAAAGAAACGAAAAACAACCGGATTTCATCCGTTACTTTCGGGCCTAATGTCCGGGCCGAGCATGTTGATATCAAGGAAGGCTCTTCTGGAACTACGGTTGAGAACTGCACTTTTAACGGGACAGGCATCGCCGGTGCCAATTATGCAGACAGCTTTATTGATGTAAAGGGCAATAATGATGTTATCAAAAATAACGTCGGCTACCGAAACGGCAACAGCAAGATTGTAGACGCCTTCCAGGTGCACGAGCGCGTCAGCGGATGGGGACAAAATGCGAGCTTTACCGGGAACACCTTGTATCTGGATAATGCTACGCCTTACGTGGTCAATGCTGACACCGGCGCTACCGCAACAGCTTCAAACAATACCCGCAGCCCTTCCGGCAACATGTATAAGGGAAGCGTCAACTAATCCCCCTCCCTCTCTTCTGCAAGAAATTGCCGTTGAGGGGGTTTTTTAATGATTTTGCTGTGTGGGCTGAGGCTCAAACGAGATCCGGATGCTGAATCACACCGATATATTCATAGGAGGTTACCCTCCCGGATATCCCTTTGCCTAATGATCTTAATCTACCTTTATCCACCAGCAATTTGCAATATTTGATCACGGTGGTGGTATGCAGCTCCAATTCTCTCGCGGCAACGTACGGACGAAGCACCCGGTCGTGACGAATGGCTGCTCGCATGAGATCGCGCTCTATTTTGGAATACATCCGTTGCTCTGGCAATGCTTTTGCGGGCTGCCAAGCAAACAGGTAGGGAAACAAAATCGCTCGAAGGGTTGTCTGCAAAAACGATGCATCTTCCTTTAACTGATCCAGCGAGACATAAAGCACCGTGCAGTCTTGAGATTGAAGAAACAGTCCACGATTTAAATCCATTCTATATTTTGTACGATCCGTGCCGTGTGATCCGTAGTCCATGATCTCTATAGCAATTCGCGAGCCGCCAATTTCCCATAACAGATCTACATAATAGGACCTGCCGCGCCAGTCCCGAACCTCATACTCGGGATGAAGTCCGTCAAAATGCCCCGCAAGCGGCCACCAAACCCGTTCGACAAACAGACGATTCCCGTAGCCATGCCCTCTTTTTAGGGCGTCTAGCCGCTCCCCCTTTCTACGTTTGAGATGATCATTCAACCACTCATCATGCTCCGCCTCATATCCCACACTTCATCCCTCGCTTTATTGGTTATGCCCATAAACATGTAAAAAGCCCCGCCCTTTCTCTCTCTCGAGAAAAAAGACGGGGCATGCTTTGCCTCGTTGTATCTATGCTCTCAGCATCCATCACACATGAATTAACATTAGCGTATTTAGAGCTTAATACAACTGAGCCAACTTGTAAATGGGTATTATTTTTTTGAATCCACGACGTGGTGTCTGTGGCTGCATCGAGCTCGGTTTTTCGCGTTCGTTGGGCGCGGGGGCGGCCTGTGGCTCCATCGAGTTCGGTTTTTCGCGTTCGTTGGGCGCGGGGGCGGCCTGCGGGCGCATCCAGTTCGGTTTTTCGCGTTCGTTTGGCGCGTGCGCAGCCTGTGGCTCCATCCAGTTCAGTTTTTCGCGTTCGTTGGGCGCGGGGGCGGCCTGCGGGCGCATCCAGTTCGGTTTTTCGCGTTCGTTTGGCGCGTGCGCAGCCTGTGGCTCCATCCAGTTCAGTTTTTCGCGTTCGTTCGGCGCGTGCGCAGCCTGCGGGCGCATCCAGCTCGGTTTTTCGCGTTCGTTGGGCGCGTGCGCGGCCTGTGGCTCCATCGAGCTCGGTTTTTCGCGTTCGTTGGGCGCGTGCGCAGCCTGTGGCTGCAACGAGCTCAGTTTTTCGCGTTCGCTTGCTCCGCATCCGCCCACAGCGTCGATTACAACACACCAAAAACCGGCACCTGGAAAGCTCCAAGTACCGGTTACATAGGTTAGCGCTGTAAGACTCTAGTGACCATGGTGGCAAATTCGGCTCTAGTAATTGCTTTTGTAGGGCGGAAGGTGCCGTCTGTGTAGCCTGTTACAATGTTGTTGGCAGAAAGTGCATGAATGTAACCAGCTGACCAGGAGTCGGCTTGTACGTCCGGGAAGGACGTCGAACTATTACCGCCAAGCTGGAAGGCTCTGACTACCAAAGCCGCCATTTCTGCACGGTTCAATTGATCATTCGGACGGAATGTGCCGTCTGTATACCCCGTCATCAGGCCAGCTTGCTGAGCTGCACCGATATAACCGGCGGCCCAGTGAGTGCTCGGCACGTCCTTAAAGCTGCCCCCTTGCTGATTCAGTCCCAGCTCCATAACCAACACTTTTAATGCTTCGGCACGGGTAATGCTGAGGTTTGGCCGGAAAGTTTCATCCGGATAGCCGGAGATCAGCCCTCTTTGGATCAGGAACTGAATGCTGCTGTTTGCCCAGTGTCCTTGTGTGTCTGCAAAAGTTTTCAGCTCCGGTGTCGGCGTACCCGGCACTTCTGGTTCTCCTCCTGGTAATTCCGGAGTTGTCGGAGTCTCCATACCGCCTCCATTTACAGGTGGTGTAGTCGGTGCCGGTGTAGTTGGTGCTTCACCGCCACTACCGTTTCCTGGTGGCGTGGTTGGCGTCTCATCTCCGCCATTTCCTGATGTTGTCGTTGGCGGCACGTAGCTCAAAGCAGGGGCAAACGTGGTTACACTTTGAGCCATGCTTTGCTGCTCCAGCGCATATCCCATAGCGAGCACATTCGCATCATCCCATGCTTTACCAACCAGCTGCATGGAAATGGAGTATCCATTAGGACTTGTGCCTACAGGAACTACTACCGTCGGCAAACCGACGCTAGAGGTCAACACTCCGGTTCCTCGGTCGGAACTCAACTGCGCCGCTTGAGCATCATTGTTGTACATATCGCTAATAAAACCGGCGTAAACCACACTGTCTACGTCATATTCGTCCATCCAGCCTGCAATAATATTTTTGTAGTTCGTTCTGTAATCAATATATTTCTGTACTTCTTCCTCTGACATTCGAGTTCTATTTTGGTTGGCTCTTTGGTTATACAGCAGTACTTTTTCGGAAGCGAGCAGTTCATTCGCTGAAGCATAAGGGAAGTTGGCATGAGGCTCTAGGTACCTTGCCCAGCCTTCTGCACCTGGATTGCCATCAGTTTTTTCCCCTCCTCCAGGTGGGGTGGCCATCTCAACCATAATAGCTCCTGCATCTTCCAAATGCTTGAATTGATCTATGATTGCCTGACCCGTGCCATCATCAGCAAAAGAAGAGTTAAACGATGATGGAATATAGCCAATTCGTTTCCCTTGAAGGGCATTGGTATTCAGGGCTGCAGTCCAGTCTGCCGGTCTTTTGGCATCTGCTTCTACAGTCAGTATATCTGAGGGATCCGTGCCTGTTGTGGCATTAAGCAAATAAGCAAGATCTGTAACTGTACGGGCCATCGGACCTGCATAATCCTGTCCCCAAGTCAGCGGCATCACGCCACTCACGCTTGCCATTCCATCTGTCCCGCGGAATGTGGTCAAGCTTGCTCCAACCGTAGGCGCGTACAAGGAAACGCCAGTTTGTGTGCCCATTGCAGCGGCTGCAAAACCTGCTCCAACAGCTACTGCAGAACCACCGCTAGAACCGAATGAGGTTTTGGAAGGATAAAGTGCATTCCAGGTTTGCATCCAGCCGCTTTCACTAAAGCTGCCACTATTTGCAAATTCGGATGTATTCGTCTTACCAATGATTACAGCTCCCGCTTCTCTCAGCTTTTGAACCTGATAGGCATCAGAGCTTGGCTGCCAGCCTTCCAGTGCTCTGGACCCGCCGGTAGTCGGCATATCCTTCGTGTCATAAATGTCCTTGACCGCAATCGGTATGCCTAGCAGTCCTCCCCGCTGACCCCCACGGCGAGCCTGATCTGCTTCAATGGCCTGCTGAATTGCCGTTTCCGACACATGGAGGAAGGAATGGAAGCCGAGCTGACCCATATCATAGGCCGCAATGCGGTCCAGATATGCACGAGTTATAGCCTCCGAGGTGGTGACGCCAAGTTCCATGTCTCGCTGCATTTGAACAATGCTTTTGTTGAACACATCGTAGTTGGAGGTTGTCACCAGCGGTGCTGAGGCCGGCGCGGCAGGAATGTTCAGTCGTGTAGGCGCTGCACAGGCTGATGCATCAAACTGGTCCAAGCTCGACAGGTCCCAGTTACTGATGGTACATACTTCTTCAGCGGTCAACTCAGTCAGATCCGGATTCATCACCAGTTGATTCAGTGAATCCGCAGCTTGAGTTAACCCGTCTGTTCCCGTCTCCCCTGCCACGACAAATCGTGCAAGCGACTGAGTCTCGCCGGGCTCGATCGTCAAGCTGTGGATGAAGCCATAAAAGTTGGAATCATTGCCGTATGTGGCCAAAGGAACCGTAAACGGATCCTGCTGCTGATTCCCCGTCCCCTGCAGTGCTCCTGCAAACGGAGCGGCGGATCCCAGGACTACGCCAATCGGTCGATCAGATGACCTGGAATTTGCAATTAACGCCCATGCATCATCGGATTCGATGGACGCATCTCCACTGGAGGTCATTTTCACCACGCCTTGGTAGTTGCCCGTTCCATAACCCAGCGAGCCCCCGAACGAGACATCAACGCTTACCGGAGAGCTTGTTGTATTCGTAAAAGTATCAAAATAACGCACACGGTTGTTTGCACTGTTGAAGTAAATATCACGTGTAATATGTACATCCCCCAGATTTACCGCTTGAGTTGTTGCAAATTCATCCTCACCGTCATATACCAGCCCAAAGCCTCTCATCATTTGACCATTCATCCGAGGCTCCGGTGAAGTCGAAACCTGAACAAAAATATTGCCGAAGCCCTGAATCGGCGTATTGACCGCTCTGCGAATGCTGCCTGTGTCAAGGTTAGGTGCGTAGGAATCGTGAACCTCCCACTCTGTACCGCTTGTTGATGTAACCTTAGTTAACGCATGGACGCTGTTGAACGGTACAACTCCTGCAAAAACCATACTGAGTGCTAGAGTTGCCGCAAAAGCCGGCTTCTTGCTCTTGCTTCTCTTCCTCCTTCTGGGGTCTCCCGGATCTTTAGCGGACTGTTTCTTCTCGGACACTGACGTATTCCGGATGTTAAACATGATGCTCCAACTCCTTCTAGCGGTTTTGAAGTGATTCTATCATCGAAAATTTGCATACGTCAAGTAATTTACTATAATAATGTTATATTATGTAACATATAAGTATCAGTTATGGGTGATATAGAGAAGATTAGTAGAAGTTTAGTAGATTTTAAGAGCGAATTTAGTAACACTATAGAGAAATTAAGATAATTAAATATGACATATTGTGTTATTAATATGTGATTTATTATGTTGATCATGAATCGCCAAATCGGCGCAACGAGTTCGGTTTTTGATGTTCATTTGGCGTGGGAGCGGCTTGCGGGCGCAACGAGTTCGGTTTTTGATGTTCATTTGGCGCGGGGACGGCTTGCGGACGCATCGTGTTCGGTTTTTAATGTTCGTTTGGCGCGGGGGCGGCTGGCGGGCGCATCGAGTTCGGTTTTTCGCGTTCGTTGGGCGCGGGGGCGGCTTGCGAGCGCAACGAGTTCGGTTTTTCGCACTCGTTTGGCGCGGG